>CAZKLB010000013.1:4972-29103 GCA_964553685.1 uncultured Marinoscillum sp. | reverse complement strand
AAACAGAGGAGAATACAATCTCTTGGAGATTTTTGATCTCTGAGAATGAGAAAAAGGTAACACTTTATGAGAGGTATAGTGATGAGAACGCTTTTAAAAACCATCTCAACAGAATATTAGCAGAAGGGGGAGATCTTCAAGAGGAGTTCGGAAATTTTACAAACATCTACACATTCGAAAGTATAATATACTTAGGAGATGTATCTGATGAACTGAGATCTTACATAAAAGATCATGGCCTAGATGTTGACTTCCGTTCAAGTATTGGAGGTTATACCAGGTATTAAAATCCTCCATAAATTTATAGATTTTAAAGGTTGCAGTCCCTAGGGGAATCGAACCCCTGTTTCCAGGATGAAAACCTGGCGTCCTAACCCCTAGACGAAGGGACCAATTTTTTTTGCAAATATAATCTGTAGCTTGAAAATATAAGTAATTAAAACTAAGAAAATTAATTTCATAATATTATATAATTTGTTTTAAAGAGAATGATTAATATTTTTGCAAAAAATCAAACTAATAATCATGAGCAAAATAAATATAGGAATCAACGGGTTTGGTCGAATTGGGAGATTAGTTTTCAGAGCTGCGACTGAAAATCATAATATTAATATAGTAGGAATTAATGATTTGATAAGTGCAGAATATATGTGCTATATGCTAAAATATGATTCTACTCATGGTAAATTCGATGGTGATGTCAAAACTGAGGGAAATAATCTTAATGTTAATGGTAAAACTATAAGAGTTACTAACGAAAAAGATCCTTCAAAACTGAAATGGAGTGATGTAAATGCAGATTATATTGTTGAGTCAACAGGTTTATTTTTAACTGAAGAAAAAGCTAAAGGTCACTTACTATCAGGCGCAAAAAAAATAATAATGTCAGCACCTTCTAAGGACAATACTCCAATGTTTGTAATGGGTGTAAACAATGATAGCTACAAGAACGATATGAATATTGTTTCAAATGCATCGTGTACAACAAATTGTCTAGCTCCTATGGCTATGGTTATCCATAAAAATTTTGGAATTGATAGTGGATTAATGACAACTGTACATGCAGCAACCGCATCTCAAAAAATTGTAGACGGTCCATCAATGAAAGATTGGAGAGGCGGTAGATCTACTTTTTCAAATATCATACCATCGTCAACTGGCGCTGCAAAGGCAGTTGGAAAAGTAATACCAGATCTTGATGGAAAATTAACTGGAATGGCATTCAGAGTTCCAACCGAAAATGTATCAGTTGTAGATCTTACTGTAAATCTTTCTAGAGAGACTTCATATGATAAAATTTGTGATGCTATGAAAAATGCATCTGAAAATGAACTTGCTGGAGTTTTAGGGTATACAGATGAAAAAGTTGTATCAAAAGATTTCATTGGAGATCCTAGGACTTCTATATTTGACTCATCTGCAGGTATAATGCTGAACAATAGATTTGTTAAACTTGTTAGTTGGTATGATAATGAGTGGGGATATTCTTCAAAAGTTATTGAACTAATCGAGTTTATGAATAATAGTAAAAACTAACTATTATATTACAACGATTCCTAATGATCTCATCTCATCAAGTGATGTCTTAATATCTTCTTCTTTTAATCCTTTTGTACATTTACTTATAACTCTTGTGTAGAAACCTTCTCTTATTGAATCAATTGCAGTAAACTTTACGCAGTACTCAGTTGCTAAGCCAACACAATCTACTTTTTCAACTCTTTTATTTTTTAGGTAATCATTTAATTCGGTTGATAATTTTTTATCATTATCATAAAAACCACTGTAACTGTCAATATTTTTATCTGAACCTTTATAAATAATTTTATTTATTTTATCAGAATTTAGTTGTTTTGGGAATTCTGAACCAATTTCATTTTGTATACAATGGTCAGGCCATAAAATCTGAGTATTTTCATTTACTTTAATTGAATCACCCACTTTTTTATCTTGATGAGAGGACGCAAAACTTATATGATTTTTTGGATGCCAATCCTTTGTAGCTACAATTAGATCATAATTTTCCATTATATCATTAATTCTTTCTATTATTAAATTTCCTTCTGGAACAGCTAGAGATCCACCTGGTAAAAAATCATTTTGAACATCAATGATTAAAAGTGTTTTCATCCCCTCAATTTTAAAATCATATCTTTTTTCATTTTAAATAGAGATTTTTCAAGTCCAATTGGATAAGAATGAGGGTTTTCCAGTCTTTTATGAGATTCATCAAGCATTTCAAGGTCTTTTTCTAAATTCCTTTTTATTTCAGATATTTTAGGTGATTTATAAACTAAGCTACCTTTACGAAATACTTTTATTAGAAGTTCCTCAGATGTAAATGAATCATTAAAGTTTTTTGATCGAGTAGAATCATTTGGATCAATCATTTTCTTCTTTTCAACAGAAAAATTAATATCATAAATCATATCTCCTCTCAATAAATTTTTTTTAGAAAATCTAATCACCTGATGAATTCCAGGATTATTTATTTTAATTTTTTGCTCAGATAATTTTATTTTATTTTCCCAAATACCCTTTTTGTTCCTCAAGGATGATAATTTATAAACAGCACCTAATGATGGATTATCATGTGCTGTTACCAATTTTGTACCAATACCCCAAATGGATATTTTTGATTTTTGGTATTTCAAACTCTTAAGTAAAAATTCATCTAGATCATTGCTCGCAATTATTTTCACATAATTAAGATTTTCCTTATCAAGCATTTTTCTCGCTTTTTTACTTAAGTATGATAGATCACCAGAATCAATTCTTACTCCAAGTAATTTTTTATTTAATTTCTCAAGCTCTTTAGCAACTGTTATTGCATTTTTTATTCCTCTCAAAGTATCAAAAGTATCTACTAATAAAACACAATTATCAGGCATAACACTAGCATATTTTTTAAATGATTCTAGTTCAGATTCAAATGCTAAAACCCAACTATGTGAATGTGTACCACTTACAGGTATATCAAATATTTTACCAGCTAAAACATTCGATGTTTTTGAACAGCCTCCAATATAGGAGGATCTACTTGCAGACAATGCTCCATCAATACCCTGTGATCTTCTTAAACCAAATTCTAATATTGGATCATCTTTAGCTGCAAATTTCATTCTTGATGCTTTTGTTGCAATTAAAGTATTAAAATTAAATATGTTAATGATAGCTGATTCAACTATTTGACACTGATATATCGGTCCTCTAACATTAATAATTGGTTCATTTGCAAAAATAATTCTACCCTCTTCTATCGCTTCAACATCACATGAAAATTTAAAATTTTTTAAAAATTTTAAAAATTTTTTATCGAACAGCTTATTGCCATCCTCAGAATTTAATGAATCAAGATATTTTATATCTGTATCATCAAATTTTAATGTATTCAAATAGTCAATGATAAATTCTAATCCACAACTTACAGCATACCCTGAATTAAAAGGATTTTTTCTGAAAAAGACAGAAAAATTTGCTTCTTGGTTATGAATACCCTCTTTCCAATAACCATAAGACATTGTTAACTGATACAAATCAGTTAATAGAGATAAGGATGTATTATAAATTTTGTTTATCATTTCTATAAAAGGCTACATTAAAAACTACTCCGAAAGTTACAAGAAACATTCCTATGTATACTAAATAATCAAAATTTTCATTGAAGAATACACTACCAATTGCAATTACAAATATTATTTCAATATAACTAATGACAGATACCTTTGAAACTTCAGCTGACTGATACGATCTTGTCATAAAATATTGGGCAAATTGAGTAAAAACACCAATTAAAATTAAAATAACATATTCATAAAATGATGGTGGAACCCAATTAAAATAACTTATAAAAGCACCAATTGGACAAGCAATCATCGGAAAGTATATCATTAGAACCAAAGAGTCCTCTTTGTCCTTTAAGTATCTTATAATATTATAGGCGAAAGCAGCACACAGACTTCCGGAAGCTCCCATTATAACACTTTCTAGAGAAACCCTTGCATCAAAACCCTGTATTAATATGATACCAAGGAACGCAATTGCTAAAAATAACCATTGATAAATACTCATCTTTTCTTTCAAAACTATTATTCCAACTATGGATGTAAAAAAGGGTGTTAGGTAAATAAGTGTAGAAGCTGTAGCTAATGGAATTTCCTGTAATATTACGAAGTATAGATATAAGCCAATTGTCCCAAATAATCCCCTTAGAAAAAGTAGATTTCTATTATTTCCTAAAATGGAAACATTTTTTCTTTTTAAAAGAAAAAATGTTATTAAAAAGGATATCAAACACCTAAAGAATACAATTTCCATAGGAGGTATATTTGGTAAAAGCTTCACCCCTATCTTGACAACCATAAAGAATACAGTTGCTAAAAACATGAAATAAATTCCTTTTTTCAATTTGGTTTTATTTCTCCCTTACCTAAAGTATACGAATAGTCAGATATTTCCATAAACTTCTTATTATGGGTTACAATGACAAAAGTTTGATTATACTTTTTATTTAATTTCTTGATAAAATTGATAAAGTTTTGAGAATTTTCTTTATCCAAATTCCCGGTTGGTTCATCAGCAAAGATTATCTCAGGCGAATTAATTAGTGCTCTAGCAATTGCAACTCTCTGCTGTTCCCCACCAGATAATTCATTTGGCTTATGGTTTTTTCTATCAATTAAATCTAATTCCATTAACAGTTCGTCTGCTCTTTTTTTTATAGAATACTCATCTTCTCCAGAAACATAACCAGGTATACATATGTTCTCATATGCATCAAAGTCATCCAATAAATTATGAAACTGAAAAACAAAACCAATTTTTTTATTTCTAAATTCTGATAATTGATCTCCATAAAGTTGACTGATTTTTGTTCCATCGAAAAGTACTTCTCCTTTATCGGGTTTATCTAAACTACTAAGAATATATAATAAGGTAGATTTTCCTGCTCCTGACTTGCCAAAAATTGAAACTATTTTACCGTTTTCAACTTTTATATCAACATTTTTGAGTACTTGGATCTGATTAAATGTTTTAGAAATTTTCTCACCTATTAACATATCTTGCAAATCTATAAAATTAAAAACCTATAGATTAATAAATAATCTAAGATTTGAAATATAGTTTTATATGTTTTAGTTTCGTGTTCTATGAATATACATGAATACCAAGCTAAAGAAATTCTAAAGGACCACGGAGTTAAAATCCAAAATGGAATGGTGGCTACCAATACAAAAGAAGCTCTTGAAAATGGAAAGAAAATTTTAGATGAATATGGATGTGATGTATTAGTTATAAAAGCTCAGATTCATGCTGGTGGTAGAGGTAAAGGTAAAATTAAAGAGACAGGATCTAATGGTGTTGTAATAGCAAAAAATATTGATGATGTTGAAAAAATATCTAAAGATATATTAGGTGGAACATTGGTTACCCATCAAACTGGGGGTGAAGGTAAAATTGTAAATAAAATTTTAATTGCAGAAGATGTGTATTATTCAGGTGAGAGTGAATTAAAAGAGTTTTATTTAGGAATTTTACTTGATCGAGCAAATGGAAAAAACGTTATAATGGCTTCTACTGAAGGTGGTGTTGAAATTGAGAAGGTAGCCGAAGAAACACCCCATAAGATAATAAAGGAATGGATTGATCCAAATATTGGCTTACAAGGCTTTCAAGTTAGAAAAATTGCTTTTGCTCTTGGTCTAGAGGGAAATGCATTAAAGGAAATGATTAAGTTTATTTATTCTCTTTATAATGCATATGAAAAAATAGATGCATCCTTATTTGAAATTAATCCTGTTTTAAAAACATCTGATAATCAAATTTTAGCAGTTGATGCAAAAGTAAATATAGATGATAATGCTTTATTTAGACAAAAATATATAGAAAGCCTCAGGGATTTAACAGAAGAAGATCCATCGGAGGTCGAAGCGAATAAGTCAAACCTAAGTTATGTCAAACTTGATGGCAATGTAGGTTGTATGGTTAATGGTGCTGGTCTAGCAATGGCCACTATGGATATAATTAAATTGTCAGGTGGTGATCCAGCAAACTTTTTAGATGTTGGGGGAACGGCAAGTGCTGAAACTGTTGAAGCAGGATTTAGGATTATATTAAAAGATAAAAATGTAAAAGCGATCCTATTAAATATTTTTGGTGGAATTGTTCGTTGTGACAGAGTGGCTAATGGTGTGGTTCAAGCCTATAAAAATATTGGAGAGATAAATATCCCTATTATTGTAAGACTTCAAGGTACTAACTCAAAAGAAGGATCAAAAATAATTGATGAATCTGGACTTGAAGTTTATTCGACAAGTACACTTCAAGAAGCTGCAGATAAAATAAACGAAATACTTAAAAATTAAATTTTTGCGTTAGTAGTTCAATTGGATAGAATATCAGATTTCGGCTCTGAGGGTTGAGGGTTCGAGTCCTTCCTAACGCACAATATTATATATAATGTTAAAGAAAATAAGATTTTTATTTCTACTAATCCTGATTACAACAATTGTTATTATATCTAATAATTCAATATCTAATATTCCACCCTTAGGAAAATTTTTAAACCCATATTCTGGATTCTGGCAAAATGGAGAGATTAATCAAAATAAAGTTTTCAATAATATAGATTTAAAAAATATCAAAGATGAGGTAATAATTCAGTTCGATAGTATGTTGATTCCCCATATATATGCAAATAATGACGAAGATTTATTTTATACTCAAGGTTATGTAACTGCATTGCATCGTCTTTGGCAGATGGAATTTCAAATTATGGCAATTTCGGGAAGGCTTAGTGAGATTTTTGGGAATAGAGCTTTAAAAAATGATAGAACACAAAGAAGAAAAGGTATGGTTTATGCTGCGAAAAAGACTCTCGAAAAATCATTTGAGGATGAAAATACAATTAAACTCTTGAAAGCCTATGTAAATGGTGTCAACGATTACATATCATCTTTATCTATAAAAAACTACCCCATCGAATATAAAATGTTAAATTATAAGCCAGAAAAATGGACTCTTCTAAAAACATTTTTACTAATGGAATCCATGTCAGATATGCTTTCTAGAGGAAATATGGATATTGAAGACACTTATCTTTTAAAAATACTTGGAATTAAAAATTATAATTTATTGTTTCCAGAATATCATGATGAGGTTAAGCCAATTATCCCAGATGATATAAAGTTTAATTTTGAACCATTGAAAACAAAAGATTATGATAGAAAGACATCTTATAAATTTCCAGATAAAACAATATTAAACCCTGATAGGGATAATGGTAGTAATAATTTTGCTATATCCTCTCAAAAATCAAAGGATGGAAGTACATATCTTGCTAGTCAACCTGATTTATCTTTGAATTTACCATCCATATGGTATATCTCACATCTTAACTCTCCTTCATTTAATACAATGGGAGCTACTTTACCTGGTGCTCCAGGAGTAATTATAGGATTTAATGATGATATAGCTTGGGGAGAAACAAATGCAACAAGAGATGTTGTTGATTGGTATTCAGTAATTTTTAGAAATAAAGATAGAAAGGAGTATAAGTTTGGTGATAGATGGCTGAAGACTGAAAAAATTATTGAAGAATTTAATGTCAAGGGTGAGGGTATATTCTACGATACAGTTGTATATACACATCTAGGCCCTATAGTTTATGATAATAACTTTTCATCAAATAAAGAAAAAATAAATTTAGCAATGAGATGGATTGCTCACGATGAATCTGTAGAATATAAAACTTTTTTAATGCTTAATAAAGCAAAAAATATAGATGATATTGACAGAGCTTTAGAGTTTTTCTACGGACCATCACAAAATTTTGCGTATGCAACTAGGGATGGAGATATTGGTCTTACAATTGCTGGAAAATTTCCATTAAAGTCAAAAGAACAGGGTAAATTTATATTAGATGGAAGTAATCCCGAGCATGAATGGCAAGGATTTATTCCCTATGACCACAGATTAACAGTCAAGAATCCTAAATCAGGATATGTAAGTTCAGCAAATCAACATCCAGTTAATAAATTATACCCCTATTATTACTATAGCCATAATTATGAAATGTATAGAGGGAGAAGATTAATTGAGAGGTTAGAATCAATTGATTACCTAGATATTGAAGACATAAAAAAAATTCAAAATGATAATTTCAGCTACAAAGCATATGAAATCTTACCTTTCATACTTAGTAAAGTTGATACAATCAGATTAGGGTCAGAGGAAATGAAATATTTTAAAAATATCAAAAATTGGGATTTCTTTTCTAATACCAATGATGAAAACCCTTCTTTTTTCGTTACATGGTGGGACTTTTTGTATAAAAATATTTGGGATGAATTTGATACATTAAAATACACATACAGAAAACCAAGTTCATTCACAACCACAAAAATTATTAAAAATATAGAAAGCTTTCAATACTACGATAATTTGAAAACTAGTGAAATTGAAGGATTAGATGACATTATAAATTTAACATTCAATAAAGCTGTAGATTCAGTAAATAATTGGAAAAAAAATAATAACAAAACAAAAGTATCTTGGAAAGACTATAAAAATACAACTGTAAAACATCTACTTGGAATTGAGAGTTTTAGTGTGGAGAACGTTGATGTAGGTGGTTATAGAAATATACTAAATGCAGCTAGCCAAAGACATGGTCCATCTTGGAGAATGATCGTAAAACTAAATAAAAATAGTAAGACAGAAGCGTGGGGCATTTATCCTGGCGGTCAATCTGGAAATCCTGGTAATATTAACTATAGTAATGGAATTGATGATTGGGGAAAAGGAAAATATAAAAAACTATTATTTAATAAAAATTATCTAGATAATACAAATAGGGTAATATTTGAGAAAAAATATCAATCACAATGAATTTTATTTTAAGAATTATACTCAACGGTTTATTTGCATTTTATTTTCTATCGATTCTTCCGTGGTGGATAGTATTAATTTTTCCATTTATTATTGGAATTATATTCAATAAAAATTATTTAAGTCATTTTTTAAGTGGATTGGTAGGTATAGGTGTTGCTTGGTTATACTTATTATTAAATTTAGATACACAAACCAATTCTATAATATCTTCTAAAATAATTGATATACTAAGTATTGAATCTGTAAACTTGTTGATTATATATATAAGTCTATCTGGTGGGGTTCTAGGTGGTTTATCAGAAATTTTAGGGAAATCCTTAAGAGATATTTTTTCTAAAACTAAAAAACAATCGGGATATAAATTTAATTAGTTACAAAATCTAAAATTTCTTTATCCATTGGATTGGTGTTTGAACTGTAAACAGCCTTCAAATTTCCATCTCCATCAACAAGATATTTGAAAAAATTCCATCTTGGAGCCTTATCGTTCCATCCATTATCTTCAATATTAGATAACCATTTATAAATTGAATTAGAATTTTTACCTCTCACATCAGATTTTTCAAAAAGCTGGAATTCAATACCATAATTTGTTTCACAAAATTCTTCAATTTGGTTATTTGTACCAGGTTCCTGAAAACCAAAGTTATTGGATGGAAATGCTAGAATTGTGACTTTATCATTATATTTCTTGTGTAGTTCTTGTAAATCTTTATATTGATTAGTATAACCACATTTTGATGCTACGTTTACAATTAATAACTTCTTTCCCTTGTACTTAGAAAAGTTAATTAAATTACCATCAATATCTTTCGCAGATAGTTTATAAAAATCAGATATATTTTCAAGATTAATTTCAGGTGCGATCTCTTTCAGTTTGAATACTTTTTCTCTTAGTACATAAATTCCACTCACTGAAACTACAGTTGAAACAAGAATTATTATTAATATTTTCATCACATTTTATTTGGTACACTAATACCAAGAAGAATCATACCATCTTTAATTGTATTAGCTGTTGTATGAGATAACGCAATTTTAAACGAAGTTGTTTCAGATGAAGTATTATCAAATATTTTTTCCTCCTGGTAAAAGCTGTTGTATATTTTAGACAAATCAAAAATATATTGTGCTATTATAGAAGGAGAATGATTAAAGGCAGCTTGATCAATAATATTTGGAAATTGATATATATGATTGATTAGTTTTTTTAATGGTAATGAGACATCTGTTATATTATCAAATTTTATTTCTTTAAATTCTATATCAAGTGATTCTGCTCTGTCTGTAATGGAACAAATTCTTGCATAGGTATATTGTATAAAAGGCCCAGTATTACCTTGAAAATCGATAGAATCATCAGGATTAAAAAGCATCTTCTTTTTTGGATCAACTTTCAATAAAAAATATTTAAGAGCTCCGAGAGCTATCATTTTATATAGTTCATTTAAATCATCCACATTAAAATCATCAGTTTTACCTAATTCTTTTATTCTTTTCTCAGATGTTTTTATCATATGTAATATTAGATCATCAGCATCGACAACTTTACCCTCCCTAGATTTCATTTTACCATCTGGTAATTCTATCATCCCATATGATAGATGATAGCATTCTTTAGCCCAGTTATAATTTAGTTTTTCTAAAATTTTAAATAGCACTTTAAAATGATAATCTTGCTCACTCCCTACTGTATATATCTGTTTTGTAATTTTTGGATAATCCTCAAATCTTTTAATGGCAGTACCTATATCTTGAGTTATATACACAGAAGTTCCATCATTTCTCAAAAGAATCTTCTTATCAAATTTTTCATTAGTGAGATCAACCCAAACAGATCCGTCTTCTTCTTCATAAAAAATTTTTTTATTTAAACCAGACATTACATTTTCCTTACCAAGTAAATAAGTTTCAGATTCATAGTAATTTTTATCAAAAGTAATTCCTAGTGAATCATAAGTTTCGTTAAAGCCTTCATATACCCAATTATTCATTTTTTCCCATAATTTGAGGGTCTCCTCATCTTTTAACTCCCAGCTTTTTAATATTTTTTTTGCTTTAATCATCAGACTGGTATTATTGATGGCATCTTCTTCTCTTATACCATCTTTCAGTAATTTTTGATACTGTTTTCTATTTTCTTTTTCAAATTTTACATAGTAATCTCCAACAAATTTATCACCCTTTATACCCTCTGATTCAGGTGTTTTATTTTCAGAATATAGTTTCCATGCAACCATTGACTTCGATATATGAATACCCCTATCATTAATAATTTGAACTCTGTGTACCTTTTTTCCATTTGCCTCAAGAATATTTGATAATGAATCACCTAAAAATATATTTCTAAGATGACCTAGGTGAAGAGGCTTATTTGTATTAGGGGATGAAAATTCTACCATTACCTCCTCTCCATCACATTTCTTAAATCCCCATTTTTCAGAGGATTTTATCTTATTATATAGTGAAATAAGAAACTCACTTCTTAAATCCATATTTAAAAAACCTTTAACAACATTAAAATCTCCAACTATTTTTGATTTCTTTAATAAAATCTTTCCAATCTTATCCCCTATTTCCTGTGGATTCATTTTTAAATTTTTAATATGAGGAAAAATTATAAGAGTATAGAAACCAGTAAAGTTCTTTGGTGTATTATCTATTGTGATTTTATTTAAATCACATTGGTATTTGAATTCCTCTTCAAATATTGATTTAATTTCTTTTTTAATAGTCCTTATCAAATTCATTTCACAAAAATTAAATTAAATGAATGATATTCATAATAATAATTAAATTAAGTTTGAAAAAAGATTTATAATATATAAAAGCAAGATGTCAGATAGTGTTGTAATTATTCCCACTTATAATGAACTTGGAAATATTGAGAATACTCTTGAAAAAGTAGAAAATCTTAAAGTAAAGTTTGATGTAATTGTAGTTGATGATAATTCACCGGATGGTACTGGTAAACTAGTTGAAAAAATAATTCAAAAGAACAGGTTCCAATTAAATATTAATTTAATTAATAGAAAAAATAAAGGTGGTCTAGGATCTGCCTATGTTGAAGGATTTAAAAAAGCAATAGAGTTAAAATATTCATATGTATTTCAATTAGATTGTGACGGATCGCATGACCCAAATAAGTTATTAGAGCTAAGAAATAATTTAATTGATGATACGGCTCAAATAAGTGTTGGATCTAGGTATATAAAAGGGATATCAGTATTACATTGGCCATTATCGAGGCTTCTACTTTCAATTTTTGCTAATTATTATGTTATGATTATAACTGGTATGAAGGTAAAAGATTCAACTGGGGGGTTTAATGGATATAGCATGCCTGCTTTAAAAAATATTTTAAAAAATAAAATAACTTTTGAGGGCTATGCATTTCAAATTCAAATGAAATTTAATGGTTATAAACTAGGATATAATATCATAGAAATACCAATAATATTCAAAGATCGTGAAATTGGCGAATCTAAAATGTCATTTAAAATTTTTGGTGAGGCATTTTTTGGAATTATTGGAATGAAAATTAAAAGTTTTTTTAGAGTATATAGAAAAGATTAATCAAATCTTATTGTATCTAAAATCTTAAGTTTCTGGATAAAAATTATGGGAAGATAAATTGATATAATTATCATAGCTATCATACTTAAATTTATCATAAGAGTATTTAATATATTTATATCTACTGGTATATGATCAATGTAATAGTTTGACTTATTTAATTTAAAAAGTTTAAAATTCTTTTGTAGAAGATAAAATAAAAAAGAAATAAAATTAGCAAATATTATTGCTGAAATAGATAATTTAAATCCAACCTTAAAGAAAAGTAAATGGATAAATCTACTTTTTGTTCCAAAGGACTTAAGAGTACCAATTAACTGAGTTTTATCCATTATCAAAATCAAAATGACAGATAAGATATTGAATGATGCCACAAAAACTATGATTACAAAAAATATGATTACGTTTTTATCCAACAGCTTTAGCCAATCAAATATCTGAATATATTTTGAATTTGTAGATTCAATAAATTCATCAAATGATGAGATATTTTTTAATTTGTCATAAAGTGAGTCAATACTTGTTTCATCTTGCAGATAAATATTTAACCCAGAAACCTGATTTTCGTTCCATTTATAAATTTTTCTACTTAGGTTTATATCACCAATTACAATCGTATTGTCAATTTCCTCAAGTCCTGTTTCGTAAATACCTGAAATAATTAATTTTCTAAAAATTGGGGGATCATTAGGAAAAAAAATAGTCACAGAATCTCCTAAATTTAGTGAAGTTATTTTACCTATTTCAGCACTAATAATAATTGAATTTTTAAGGTTTAGATTATTATTAAAAGTAATTAGGTGAGGTTGAATATTATTAATATAGTCGCTGGATACCCCTTTAAATATTACTCCCTCTATTTCACTCTCTTTACTTTGTATAAGAGCAGAAGATAGAATAAATGGATGAACTGAGCCTATCTCGCTTAAAGTTTTACTCTCCTTATATACTCCTTTATTTAAATCTATTGGAGAGTTTTTAAAACTTAAACCATTCGCATAACTAGAAACCGTATAATGCCCTGAAAAATTATAAACTTTATTAGAAATAGCATTCTTAAAACCAGTAAGAATAAAAGAAGAGATAATAACGGCTGATATTCCAAGAGAAATTGTTATAAATGAAATTTTTTTAATAAGAGTTGATAATTTATTAGATTTTTCAGTCCAAAGATTATTATATATTTTAAAGAAGTTCCTCATTATGTATATTTGACATGTCTAAACCTAAATATAAATGGGTAGAATATTTATAATTAACATATTTTTTTTCATCATCTATATTCTAATGAGTTGCAATAGCTTGGATGATTTTGATAAAGATCAAATTAATAATTTAAATGAAGAAAATTGTAGTATTTGTAATCAAAAAACTTATCAAATAAACATAAATACAAATGGTCAAGATATTGTAGATGAGCCTAAAATAAGATCATCTATTAATATAATTAAAAATGATAGTTTAATTTACTCAGGTATTATTGGAATTGAAATTCGAGGAGAATCATCGCAATATTTTGATAAAAAATCGTACGGTTTCGAAACATGGAATGATAATAACGAGGATATTGATGTATCTCTATTAGGATTTCCTGAGGAAGAAGATTGGATACTACATGGGCCTTTTAGTGATAAATCACTAATTAGAAATATGTTAATTTATGAGTTGTCGAACAGCATAGGTAGATATGCTTCCAGAACAGAATTCGTAGAATTAAGTATTAATTCTCAATACAAGGGTTTATACATTTTTATGGAAAAGTTAAAACGAGATAAAAATAGAATCAATATCTCTAAACTAGAGGAAAATGATACTGAGGAAGATAAAATTTCTGGGGGATATATTATCAAAATAGACAAAAGTGATATGGAAGATGGAAGCTATACCGAACTAAACTCTTTCAAATCTGAATATGATGTTTTTGGAAATAAAAACAATTCAAATATTATATATTTTAATTATGAATATCCAAAACCATCATTAATCAATTATAAACAAAAAGAGTATATCAAAAACTATATTAATGAATTTGAAGAAAGTCTTTCATCAGATAAATTCCAGGATCCGATTTTAGGTTTTAGAAAATATATTGATGATGAGTCTTTTATTGATTTTTTTATTCTAAATGAATTGTCAAATAATATAGATGGTTATAGACTGAGCACGTATCTTCATAAAGACAGAGATCAAAAATTAAAAATCGGTCCAATTTGGGATTTTAATTTATCTTTTGGAAATGCCGATTACTGTGGAGGAGAAAGATATGATGTGTGGTGTTATAAATTTAACGATAGGTGCCTTGGAGATCGTTGGAACATTCCTTTTTGGTGGAATAGATTATTAGAAGACGAAAATTTTGTAATAAAATTAAAAAATAGATGGATTGATTTAAGAGGCGGCATTCTATCTGATAATAATATTTTATCAATTATAGATGAAAAATATTCATTCCTTAAGAATGAGTCAAATATTGCAAATAATAATTTCAATAAATGGAAAATTTTTGGAATATATATATGGCCTAATAGTTTTATTGGAAATAATTATTATGAGGAGATTGATTTTTTAAAAACATGGATCAAGAATAGAACTAAATGGTTAGATGAGTCAATAAGTAAGTTGTGAAAATTATAAAGATTTTAAAGTATGTATTAATATTAGCAGTTTCTGTTTCAGTTTTACTTACAGTGATATTTTATATAAGTACAGAATATAAAATGTACGATTTAAAGGCAAATCAAAATAATTATTCTCAAAATATATGGGAAATAAATACTGATAGCCTAGCCGAAAGTCTAATCTCTAACATGACATTGGAGGAAAAAATTGATCAAATGTATGGTGAGAAGATGATTTTTTCAATTCCAAAATTTATCGGAAGCTATTTGTTTAAAGATAGATTTGCCCATATTTATGTAGGTAAAAATGAAAGGTTAAATATACCTCCATGGGTATTATCTGATGGACCTAGAGGTGCTAGAGTTTTAGATAAGAAAATAAATGCTGTCACAACATTCCCTGTTGCAATGGCTAGAGCAGCTTCTTGGGATACTAATCTTGAGAATAAGGTTCATAAGGTTATAGCAAAAGAAATGCGAGCAAATAAAACTAATTATGCTGCTACACCTTGCATTAATTTACTTAGACATCCTGGTTGGGGAAGAGCTCAAGAGACATATGGAGAGGATCCTTGGTTATTAGGTGAATTTGGGCTGGCTGCTGTAAAGGGTATTGAAAGTCATAATGTTATGGCATGTCCAAAACATTTTGCATTAAATAGTGTAGAAAATTCAAGATGGGTAATTGATGTATTAATAGATGAAAGAGCATTAAGAGAGGTGTATCTCCCCCATTTTAAAAAAGTGATTCAGAAAGGTAAACCTGCATCAATTATGTCAGCATATAATAAAGTGCGAGGTACGTATAGTGGTAGTAACAAAGAATTACTAACAGAAATTTTAAGAGATGATTGGGGGTTTGAAGGTTTTATTTCCACCGACTGGATGTACGGATTATATGATGGAATAGAAGGAATAAAGGCAGGTCTTAATGTAGAAATGCCATGGCAAGATGAATATAGTTATAATACTATAAAAGAAGGAATTGAAGAAAAAAAAATAAGTGAGAATGATATAGACAAATTAGTTTTAAATACTTTAAAAACTAGACTTAAATATGCATTTGCATACGATAGTATAGATTACCCTCATAGTATAATCTTAGACTCTAGTCATATTAATTTAGCTGCAAAAGTTGCTGAAGAAAGTATGGTTTTAATTAAAAATAAAAATAATGTTCTTCCTTTTAATAAAATATTTGGATCAAAAATCGGGATAGTTGGTAGATTAGCAAACGAAATAAATACTGGAGATCTTGGAAGTAGTAATTCAAAACCTCCTTATGTTATAACACCATTTGAAGGTTTGAAATTATATCATAAAAGTTTAAATAATGAGGTTATATTAATAGATGAAAGTAATGTAGAGGAAATAAGAAATGTATCTAAGTCTGTAGAACAGATGATAGTTGTAGTTGGATATACATATGAGGATGAAGGTGAATATATTCTTAGCAGATCTGAAATGGTAAAATCAGCAGAAGCAAATGAATTAATAGGTGTAAAAGGAATAGGAGGAGATAGGGTTAATTTGAGACTAAAACCTGAGGATGAAAAATTAATAGATGAAGTATCTCAATTAAATGATAATGTCGTAGTAGTATATGTTGGTGGTAGTGCGATTGATATGTCTCCATGGGAAGATAAAGTAAATGCTATTCTCTTCTCATGGTATTCAGGAATGGAAGGTGGCAACTCTCTTGCCAAAATTTTATATGGTGATGTAAATCCAAGTGGGAAATTACCATTTACAATTGCAAAAAATCAATACGACTACCCTTATTTTAATCCATATACAGACTCGATCACATATGAATATTATCATGGATATACACTTTTTGAAAAATTTAATAAAGAAATAGCATACCCATTCGGCTATGGTAAAAGTTATACAGATTTTAAATACTCCAATTTAAAGATTGAAAAAAATAAAATTTTAGACTCAACATTGGTAGTGAATGTAGATATAATGAATATTGGTAATTTTGCAGGTAAAGAAATTACTCAATTATACATAGGTTTTAAAAATTCTAAAATCGATAGACCTATAAAATTATTGAGAGATTTTAAAAAAAACTTCCTCGATATTGGAGAAAGAAAAACAATCAATTTATCAGTAAATATTAATGATTTGAAATGGTATAATAAAAAGAGCAGAAAATGGGAAATCGAAGATATTGAATATGAAATATATGTTGGTGGTTCTTCTAAAGAAAAAGATCTTCTTTCATCAAAATTTAGACTCTCTCAGCATATACAGCATAATACCTTTTGACAAATAACCTTAAAAAAGGCCTTAATCCAATTTTTTTGGTTGGATTTGTCCAGTATTCTTTTTTAATAATTTTCCACCCAGATTTTTCTAATAACCAATCAAATTGCCAGTCCTCAAATTCGTGATAATGACAGTCCCTTATATCATTTTTATTTCTATATGCACTTGAAAACCATAACCTAAGTGGCACGGTCACAAATAACTTTTTACACTTTAAGTTTTTAAGTAATGGATATGGAGAAACTAAATGTTCTAAAATTTCAAAACCAGTGACAATATCAACATCATTTGGAATTTTAAAATTGTATTTTAAATCAAGATCTTCACCACTATTATTATATACATTATAACCGTTATTAGTCATAATTTTTGAAAATTCATTTTTTACGCCTAAATCAAAAATAGAAGTACCATTAGGAACAATGGATTTCAACATTTTAAGGGTTTTATTAAATCTTCTTTTATTAGTACTTTCCATTAAATCCAATTTTAATTTTTATAATTAAATTTCATTATTGAATATTGCATTTTATAACATATTATGGTTAAACTTTTTCTATTACTATTAATTAATTTGACATTCACACCAAACCAAGATAAAAATAAAAAAATTATTCTTGGTGCAGAAAGGCTAAATTTATATAATGAAAATATTTCAAATAAATCATTAGCATTACTTGTAAACCATTCCTCACTAATAAATAATACCCATATTGTTGATACATTATCACAATATGGATATAATATAAAAAAAATCTTCACACCGGAACATGGGCTAAGTGGTAAAATTGAGAGAGGTAAATCAATATCTGATGATACACTTTTAATAAATAATAAAAAAATTCCAATCATATCAATGTATGGAAAAACCAGAATACCTTCTCATGAAAGTTTGGAAGGAATTGATATTGTTATTTTCGACATACAAGATGTTGGCGCAAGATTCTATACCTATATAAGTGCAATGCATAATATGATGGAAGTATGTGCAAGTTTAAATATTGATTTTATTGTTTTAGATAGACCAAATCCAAACGGTAGCTATATAGATGGGCCTGTACTAGAAAAGGAGTATAAATCTTATATAGGCATGCACGAAATACCTATTGTCCACGGATGTACAGTTGGTGAACTAGCATTGATGATAAAAGGTGAAAAATGGATAAAAAATAGTGAAAAATTAAATCTAAAAGTTATTCCAATTCTAAATTGGGATCATACTATGGAATATAAATTACCAGTTAAACCATCGCCTAATTTACCCAACCAACAATCAATTCTACTTTATCCATCATTATGTCTATTTGAGCAAACAGTTGTAAGTATAGGTAGGGGAACAAATTTTCCATTTCAAGTTATTGGACATCCAAAATCAGATATTAAAAATTTTAGTTTTATTCCCAGAAGTATGGAAGCCGAATCAAAACCAAAATTTGAAAATATAAAAGCATATGGTATTGACCTTAGAAAATATGATGTAGAAAAAAAATTAGAAATAAAGTTTCTTCTGGATTTTTACAATGATTTAAAAAGTGATAATGAGGATTTTTTTGGTAAGAACTTTAACCTGATTTCAGGAAATAATCAATTCCAAAATCAAATTAAATCGGGTTTAAGTGAAAAAGAAATAAGGTCATCCTGGAAGGAAGGAATTGAAAAGTATAAATTAATGAGGAAAGCATATTTACTATATAAAGATTTTGAATAAATGAATAAAAAATCAATTGTTTTTATGGGCACCCCCTACTTTGCTGTGGAAAGCCTTAAAAAGTTATTCGAGTCAGGATATAATATTGTAGGAGTGATAACAGCAATAGATAAAAAAAGAGGTAGAGGTAGAAAAATTCAATTTTCACCTATTAAAGAATTTGCATTGGAAAATAATTTAAAAATATTTCAACCACCTAACTTAAAAGATGAAAAATTTATTAGCTCAATTAAAAAGTTAAATGCTGATTTATTTGTAGTTGTTGCTTTTAGAATGCTCCCTGAAATTTTAATCAATATACCACCTCTTGGATGTATTAATCTACACGCATCCCTTTTACCTAATTATAGAGGTGCTGCCCCAATTAATTGGGTAATTATTAATGGTGAAAAGGAAACTGGCTTGACTACTTTTTTTATTAATTCTAAAATTGATGAGGGAAATATAATAGAAAAGGAAAGAGTTACTATTGATAATGGTGAAAATGCAGGAACATTACATGATAAGTTAATGAATAAAGGATCAAAATTAGTTTTGACAACTGTTAAAAAAATATTTGATGGAAACTATAAAAGTTTAGTTCAAAAACTAGACGGTAATGAGAAAAAGGCACCCAAAATTGATAAAAATACTTGTAATATTAATTTAAATCAATCATCACAAGAGATACTAAATCTGATAAATGGATTAAGTCCTTACCCTTGTGCTAAAATCATTACAAATGGGAATCAATATAAAATTATAAAAGCAAAAACTTTAAGAGGAATTAATGTGGATAATACCGGACTATTCATTTACTTAGATAAAATTATCTTAAAAAATAATAAGGGAGAATTACTAGAAATTTTAGAAATTCAAAAAGAAGGAAAAAAAATAATGAAATCAACTGAATTTTTAAGAGGAAATAAAATATGAAAAATGTATCTCTGATAGTAGCAGTATCAAAAAATCAAGTCATAGGAAGAAATAACAAACTTGCATGGAATTTACCGAATGATATGAAATACTTTAGTGATATGACAAAAGGACATTCGGTTATAATGGGTAGAAAAAATTGGGAGTCAATACCTCCAAAATTTAGACCCTTGCCTAAACGTGAAAATATTATAATAACAAGAAATTCAGATTATAAAGCAAATAATGCAATTGTTGTTAGTTCTGTAGAGGAAGCAATAAAATCATCAAGATCTAATACAGATGAGGAGGTTTTTATAATTGGTGGTGGAGAAATTTATAAAGAAGGATTTAAATATATTGATAAGCTATATATCACAGAAATAGATGCTATTATTGAAGGAAACACGTTTTTTCCTGAGTGGGATAAAAAAGATTGGGTTGAAATTTCAAGAATTCATCATCCTAAAGACTCAAGACATGAATTCAAATTTGATTATGTAATTTATAAGAAATATGAGTGAAATTTCATGCGAGGTAATAACAATAGGAGATGAAATTCTATATGGTCATATATTAGATACTAATGCCAAATGGCTGAGTGAGCAGCTAGATAAATTAGGTGTCAAAATAAATAAAAGATCAACAATCTCAGATAATCATTTCCAAATTACAAATACAATAGATAAATCTATATCAGAAAATGACATAATTATTTTTACTGGAGGTTTAGGTCCAACAAATGATGACATTACTAAAAAAACATTAAATAAATATTTTAAAGGTAATCTGGTAAGGGATGAAATAACTTACAGGCAGATCAAAAAAATCTTTAAGAGGAGAAACTTTGATTTAACAAAGAAAAATAAAGATCAAGCACTAGTTCCTGATAACTGTCAAGTCCTACATAACATCCATGGAACAGCTCCTGGCCTGGCTTTTAGTATAAAAAAGAAATTAGTTATTTCTCTACCTGGCGTTCCATTTGAAATGAAAAGTTTATTTAATGAAAAGTGTATAGATCTTATAAGAGTTAAATATAATCTTCCAATAGTTTATCATAGGATTATCAAAACAGTCGGTATAGGTGAATCATGGCTATCAGATCTTATTGGAAAATGGGAAAAGAATCTAGATAATAGCTTAAGCCTAGCATATCTTCCTAGTATAGGAAGGGTTAAATTAAGATTAACCGGTAAAGGAAAGAACCTAAAAAAAATTAAGTTTATAATTGAAAAACAAGAGAAAAAGCTTTTAAAAATTATTGAAAAGTATATCTACGGCTACGATAATGACGAGCTTGAGTCACAAGTTGGTATTTTACTAAATGATCAAAATAAGACAATAGCTATATCTGAGAGTTGCTCAGGTGGTTATGCATCTCATATGATAACTTCAATTCCTGGATCTTCAAAATATTTTCTAGGTAGTATAATCGCTTACAATAATTCAATTAAGGAGAATATTTTAGGAATTGATAAAAAAATTATTCGAGATAAAGGAGCAGTTAGTAAAGAGGTAGTTGAAGAAATGGCAAAAAATATAAGAATTAAATTTAAATCATCTATTGGATTATCGGTCTCTGGGATAGCCGGACCATCAGGTGGTTCAACTAAAAAGCCAGTAGGAACAGTATGGATTGGGCTATCTGATGATAAAAAAACATACAGTAAAAAATTCCAACTTACTGAAAGAAGGGATGTTAATATTATATTATCCTCAATTTGTATATTAAATATGTTAAGATTAAACCTAAAAGGTTACTGAAAAAATGACTGAAAACCTCCTAAAAGATCCATCCCTTCTAATAATATTATCGGTGATGTCTTGATCATGAAAAATCATCCCTAAATCACCTGAAAAATCCCAAAACCAGAAGTTATGTTCAGATTTATATTTTTGAAGTTGATAAGCAAATTTCAACGCTAAATGTTTGTTTTTTGTGGATTTCTTTACACCTAAACCTAAGTTAAATAATAAACCTCCATCAACATAATTATAATCAGTAGTTCCAAAATCATAAGCAAGTGAATATCCAATATTTTGAAATGCAAATAATCTAAAAAGAGAATTTTTACGGTTAGGATTTTTCAAAGGCAGTATATCATAGCTATTAGTTAGATAGATTGGTAAAAAATTAATATAATCAATTGAAAATATTCCTGTACCTATGCCAGGATTATAAAATTTGTCACTTATTAATCCCTTTGAAATAAAAAGTTGAGCGTAAGGAACATCAAAATAATCAAAGGAAAGACCAAATTCAATACTATTCCAACTCTTTTTGTCAAATTCATAAAAACTATAGGATTTTTCTTTATTTAACTCTAATGAAAAATTTGAATCAGATTTAATTTTAATTGTGTCATTAATACTATTAACATAAAAAGTTAAATATCCTGAATTGTTATTTCTTACGTCTTTAACGGAATATTCAATTAGTGTTCCCTTAAAAGTGTTATTCTTATACTTTAAAATATCTTTTTTTTGTGAAAGTCCAATAAAAGGAAGTAGGATTAAAATAGATATTAATTTTCTCATTTTATAATCTACTAATAGGTATTGTGCTTATATAATTAATTTCACCTAAGTCACAGTTATAATTATACTGATGAAAGCCATCTGATCCTATTACCATTAAAATATCATTAAATGGGATAACATCAATTGAACTAATATCATCAAAATGCTTTATTAAATTCAAATTATCTAAATCTGAAATATCATACATTTTTAATCCATATTCTCCCTCGGTTATGAATAAACAGTTATCATCAACTCCAAGCCCATGAGGATTTATCATTGAATAAGTTTTATAGAGATCAGGATTCTCAAGGTTTGATATATCAATAATATCCAATTGATTATTAAAATTTTGGCATTCATTTCCACCTCTTAAGGTAACGAATGCATAGTCACCTTGTACAACTACTGGATCACAACTAGTGACGTGATGATATGTAGAAATATGATTAGGTTTTTCCTTATTAGAAAGACCATAAATATGCATTCCATTTTGTGCACCAATAAAAAGTTTATCCTCATATGGAAATATTGTCTCTATTCCCCACCCCAGTGATACTTCCTCTTTCATTACTGGATTTATTTGATCTTGGATATCAAAAGAAATTAATTTATATGAATCTACGGTATATAAATAGTCGTCAACAATTGTAAATCTTGCCATCGAACCACCAATTCCTGTACCTGAAGCACTACCTAAAGATTCATTGCTAAAACCATTAGATCCAACAGCAATATCACTGGAGGATTCACATCCAATAATTATCAAACAAAATGCTAATAATTTTTTAATCTTTAATTTATTAATCGAAAGCATAATCACAATTATAATTTTCTATATTTTCTTCAATAATTTTTTCATCATATCCAATAACTATTTTATCAGACGATTTATCATATAGATTTTGATCAATGTAATACTGTTCAAATGTCCCTTTTAATCTATTAGATTCTGAAATGGAATTAATATTTGATATATCAAATATTACTAGATCGATGTAGCTGTCTGCATATAGAAAGTCACCTTTTGTTGCAAGATCATAATTACCAGGCAAGTTAATGAAACCAATATTTGTTGGACTATTAATATTACGATTATCGACAATGTGGATTCCCTTTCCAGTTTCACTTATAAATAAGTATCCCCCTTTATAATTTAATTTTCCAGGATTATTTATTTCTCTAATTGAATCGTAAGTGACTGAGTCTCTAAGGGTTTCCATTGTGCTATATATTGGATCAAATATCTTATAAGACCTGTAGTAATCACAATTATCTTGACATGCAAATAATATCATTGATAACAAAAAAAATAAGTAACTTGGTAGCTTCATTTAGATATGTTTCGTATGTATATTAATATAATACTAAACGCAAAGTTATAAAAAAAATTATATGGGTAAAATTGAAATGATTATGCCTAAAATGGGGGAAAGTATCATGGAAGGTACTATACTAAAATGGCTTAAGAAAGAAGGAGATTCTATCTCTGAAGACGAGTCAGTTCTAGAAGTTGCAACAGATAAAGTTGACACAGAAATTCCTTGCACATCTTCAGGAGTCTTATCTAAGATTTTAGTTAATGAAGGGGACGTTGTTAAAGTAGGTAAAGTTATTGCAATTATTGATTCTGATACCGTTGATAC
>CAZKLB010000013.1:0-4872 GCA_964553685.1 uncultured Marinoscillum sp. | reverse complement strand
GATACCGTTGATACCGATAGTAAATATGATCAGTTCGTTGATGAAATTGAAAAAGACATTAATAAAATTCAAGAGGTTATAAATGAGCCCGAACCCCAAAATAAAAAAATTAATAAAACTGAATCGAATAAGTTTTTTTCTCCTCTAGTACTAAATATTGCGTCTAGAGAAAATATTAGCATAGAAAATCTTGAAAAAATAAAAGGAACTGGAGAAAATGAGAGAGTTACCAAATTCGATTTATTAAAATTTATTGAAGACTCTAATGATTCGATTAAATCAATTGATGTTAAAGAAGAAACTTCTGAAATAATTTTAAAAGAAGGTGAAGAATTAATCGAACCTGATAGAATTAGAAAAATTATAGCACAAAGGATGATTGAGTCTAAGAGGATATCTCCTCATGTAACATCATTTGTTGAGGCAGATGTAACCAATATTTTTAATGAGAGAAACAAATTAAAGGATAAGTTTTTGAAAATTAATAAAACACCTCTAACCTTTAATCCTATATTCATATCATGTGTTACCAAAGCTCTGCAAGAGTTTCCAATGATGAATATCTCATATATAAACAATAAAATAATTAAGAAAAAATATATTAATGTTGGTATTGCTGTTGCACTTAATGACGATAACTTGATTGTACCAGTTCTAAAGAATACAGATAAGATGAGCTTTATGGAAATTGTAAAGGACTCCAATGACTTAATATTTAAGGCAAGAGAAAATAAGTTAAAAACTGAAGATTTAGAAGGAGGAACATTTACAATATCAAATGTAGGATCTTTTGGTAATGTTATGGGGACCCCAATTATATTACAACCCCAAGTAGGAATTTTAGCTATTGGCAGTATTAGAAAATTACCAGGTGTTGTTGAAACACCAAAAGGAGATAAAATTATGGTAAGAAATAAAATTTTCTTATCACATACCTATGATCATAGAATCATTGATGGTGCTGTTGGAGGAAAATTTGCACAAAAAGTTGCTGAAAATCTTGAAAATTTTGATTTAAAATCGAATATTAGCACGTGAAAAAGATAAATATAAAAGAAACATTTAAAAGAAGTTTTTTTAAAACTCTTACCTGGAGAGTTCTTGCATCTTTGGACACAGCCTTACTGACATGGTTTTTTTCTGGTAATTTAGTAACAGGTTTGTATGTTGGAGGGATGGAAATAGTTACCAAATTAATTATATATTTTTTACATGAAAGAGCCTGGAGAATTGGATGGAAAAAACAATCAGATAAATTTCATCACTCAAAAAGAAGAAGCTTATATAAAGCAATAACCTACAGAACTATTGGAACACTGGATACTTTCATTCTAGCTTGGATTTTTACAAAATCTGCTGCAACAGGCGGATATGTTGCAATAGCTGAAGTTTTTACCAAAATTTTTATATACTATTTCCATGAAAGAGTATGGGATAGACAAAAAATTGGAAACTAATATTTCATATTTATCATTAGGATCAAATCTTAAAAATAAGGCTGATAATATTTTTGAAGCTACCACTTTTATTAAGGATAAAATTGGGTCTGTAATTAAATCATCAAAATTATATACTACAGAACCTTGGGGAGTTAAAAATCAAAATAAATTTATAAACCAAGTATTATCTATTGAAACAAATTTAAGTCCATTAAACCTTTTAAATGAATGTAAAAACATTGAAAAAAAAATGGGGAGAATTAATTCAAGAAGGTGGGGAGAAAGACTTATCGATATAGATATACTATATTATAACAATTCAATAATAAATTTAAAAAAATTATCAATTCCTCACCCAGAAATTGCTAATAGAAAATTTATTTTAATACCTTTAAATGATATAGATCCTGACTATGTCCACCCTATTCTAGATCTAACAAATCAACAATTGTTAAATGAAACTAATGATAATTGTTTAGTTATTAAATATGGACCTTAGTGAAATTTTATTATTATTAATTGTAGGGTTAATTTCTGGTATGATAAATACTGTGTCAGGTGGAGGATCTCTCTTAACACTTCCAATACTAATATTTATAGGACTTCCTCCAAATGTTGCTAATGGAACGAATAGAGTTCAACTTGTCCTTCAAAATTTATTTGCTGTTTCTGGATTTAAAAGTAAAGGTGTTTCTGATTTTAAATTTTCATCATGGCTTTCATTTTCAGCAATTATTGGTTCAGTAATTGGAGTTCAAATCGCAGTAGATATTCCTGAGGAAATTTTTAAAAAAACCCTTTCGATAATAATGATTTTTGTTCTTTTTTCTCTGTTTTTAAAAAAAAACAACTATAAAGAATTAACTAATCAAAATATTAAGAATAAATTATTATCAATCATTTTATTTTTTTTTGTTGGGATTTATGGTGGATTTATTCATGCTGGAGTTGGATTTATAATTTTAACTATTTTATCAAATGTTAATCATATAAAATTATCAAATGGAAATAGCATTAAAGTTTTTGTTGCATTTGCATTTTCTATCTCCTCTCTTTTAATTTTTTTTTTAGAAGATAAGGTAAACTGGGTTTATGGAATTAATCTTGGATTGGGAAGTGCTTTAGGGGGGTGGTTGGCAAGTAGATGGTCAGTGAATAAATCTGATTTTACAATTAAAATAATATTAGGCTTAACCATAACATTTATGTCTTTTAAACTTTGGTTCTTTTAAATGAAGATTTTAGTTATAGTACCTGTATTTAATGAAGAACAAAACATTGAAAAATGTATTAATTCATTATTAAAACAAACAGTTAAAGTTGAACAAATTACAATTGTTAATGATAATTCAAACGATCTAACAGAAAGTATAATTCAAAAATCTTTTGAATCAAATGATACGATTAATTATTTAAAGAAAGACGATTCTGATCAAGTTCCTAAACCAGGAAAAAAAATTATTAAGGCTTTCAGATATGGACTTCTAAACTCCATCAAAGACTATGATTTAATCGGAAAATTTGATGGTGACCTAATTCTTCCAAGCGATTATTTTGAGAAATTAGTAATAGAATTCAGTAATAATCCAAATCTTGGACTAGCCTCGGGTGTAATAGCAATAAATAAAGAAAAAAAATGGATAGTAGAAAATATGTATGATAAAAATCATGTTAGAGGTGGCATTAAATTATACACTAAAAAAGCATTTAATAAAATTGATGGCCTTATTGATTCAATTGGATGGGATACCTTGGATGAGATGAAATTGCTTTATTATAACTACGAAATAAAAGTTAAGCATGAAATTATCTGTAAACAGATGAGAGAAACAGGAAAAAGATATTCAAATTTTAAATATTTCAATCAAGGAAGGGTGATGTACCTCCTTGGATATGATATTATTTTATGTTTGATAGGTTCATTAAAATTTTCTATAAAAGAAATGTCAATAAACCCATTCTTTATATCATTTTATAGTTACATGAAATCTTGGTTTAGAAATGATAAAAAGATTGTAAATAATAAATTATCTAAATTTGTAAGGTCTTACAGATATAATAATATTTTAAAAAAATTTAAATAAAATAACTTATATAAAAATCTGTTTAGTCTTTATTCAATAATTTTTAAATAAAAAAAAACTTAGTAAAATTGAATAAAATTTTAAAACAAAGTTTCTGGTCAACAATAATAATTTATATTGGAGTAGTTCTGGGTTTTATAAATTCAATTTTCTTATTTCCTAAATTTTTATCTCCTGATCAAATTGGTTTAATAAGACAAATAATTAGTGCTTCAACAATACTCATACCATTAGCAACCTTTGGGGTCAGTGCAAGCTACATTAAATTTTATCCTACATTTAATATTAGTAAAAAAGAAAAAAATGAATATTTCACATTTTATTTTTTAATAATTTCAATTTCATATTTATTAATTTTTTCTATTCTTAATTTTTTATTTGATGATATTAAAAATGTATTTACAGAGAAATCAGACTTACTTTTTCAATACTTTGACATCTTACTATTAATCCTTCTTTTTATGAGCTTTAGCTCACTTTTTGAAGCTTTTTTAAAGTCAAGATATAATACAATAATGAATAATTATGTGAATGGGGTTAGCAATAGACTTTTAACAAGTATATCAATTATTATTTTTTCTTATGGTTTAATATCATTTAATGATTTAATTTTTTTACAGCCACTTATATACTTTATAGGACTTTTAATATTAGTATCTTATTCTTATCAAATTGAAAAATTTTCATTTAATCTTAATTTTCAGAATATTAAGAAATCACTTAATAAAATTATAAATTTTAATTCTTACTCATTTCTTGGTGCATTTTCAAGCATGCTTGTCCTAAATGTTGATGTGTTAATGGTAACGAGTATACTAGGCCTAACTCAAACTGGTATCTATACAACAGCATTCTATATAGGAATGATTATCGAAATACCTAGAAGAGCAATTTCTCAGATTTCAACACCTTACATATCAGAAAACTTGAAGAATAATAATTACAGTAAAATAGAAAAAAATTATAAAGACGTTAGTCTTCACCAATGTATGATTGGTGTTATTTTTTTAGTTATAATCCTTATTAACCTAGATAATATTTACAATATAATACCAAATACTGAAAAATTTATTTCAGGGAAAAACGTTGTCTATATAATAGGAATCTCTAAGCTTATAATTATGTCTTTTAGTTATAATTCTGAGTTAATTTCTCTTTCAAAATATTATAGATTTACTGTGATTACAATTTTATCTTTAGCACTATTAACAATTATTTTAAACCTATTATTGATACCATTTTATGGGATGGAAGGAGCAGCTCTAGCTTCTCTTATTTCTATTACAATTTTCAATATTATTAAATTTTTATATATAAAAATAAAGATGAAAATAAGTCCATTTTCTATT
>CAZKLB010000012.1:11712-29440 GCA_964553685.1 uncultured Marinoscillum sp. | reverse complement strand
ATTCTGGTTTACTACCTCTTCTTTATTAACTTCCTCTTTATCTTCTACTTTTTTCTGTTGTTTAGACTTATATTTCTGATTGAACTTTTCAACTCTTCCCGCAGTATCAACAAAAATTTTCTTTCCAGTATAGAATGGATGTGATGCCGAACTAACCTCTACTTTTATTAAGGGATACTCCTTACCATCTTCCCACTTGATTTTTTCATCAGATGACATGGTTGATCTTGTAAGAAATTTGAAATCACTTTGAACATCTTGGAACACAACTTCCTTATATTCTGGGTGTATATCTTTCTTCATTTTATAATTACTTTTTTATATAAAGGTTTGCAAAGCTATTAAAATGTTATTTTTTTACAAAAAATGAGTGAAATATTATTCTTAATTTAGCTTAGTGAAGACATATCTAAGAATCTTATCATACGCCAGTCCATTTGGTAAAATAATACCTCTCTACCTTTTAATGACACTTTTATATATTGTTTTTAGTATGGTTAACTATTCAGTTTTAATTCCACTTCTTGAAGTTTTATTTGATCAGGTAAGAATAGATTCAGCAGAAAATATGGCAAAAATTAAAGATTTTGAATTTTCAATTCAGTATTTAAGGAATATTTTTTATTCATATTTCAATGAGTTGATAATTGAAGAGGGAAGAAAAGAGGCCTTAAAATTTGTTTGCTATGTAATACTATCATCTGTTATACTAGCAAATCTTTTTAGATATTTTTCTGCAGTTTTAGTCGCAAGAGTAAGAGTAAGAGTAGTAACAAATTTGAGGAAAGCACTTTATGAAAAGATAATGAAATTTAAAATTAATTTTTTTACTGAGAAAAAAAGAGGTGATATAGTTTCCAGAATGACTAGTGACATTCAACTCATAGAAAATACAGTTATTAACTCGGTTACTGTTCTATTTAAAGAGCCATTTTTAATAATAGGATTATTTTTAATATTAAGTACCATATCTGCAAAGTTAACAGTCTATACATTGATATTAGCACCTGTTTCAGGAGCAATAATATCATATATTGCAAAACACTTGAAGGCAAAGGCAGCATTTAGTCAGTCAGCATTAGGAAGAATAAATAATATCATCAATGAATCGCTTGACGGGATTAGAATAATAAAACTTTTCACCGCTAATAATTTTATGAAAAGTCGATTTATAAAAGAATTAAATGATTATGGCAGACAAAACCTATCGATGTATAAACGATTTGAGTTATCAAATCCATTAACAGAATCTCTGGGAGTTGCAACTGTAGCACTTTTGCTTCTCATTGGAGGTGACATGGTCTTGGATAAAACATCTAATATTACTGCATCTGAATTTATTGCATTTATTATAATTTTTTCTCAAGTTTTACAACCTGCAAAAACTTTAACTTCTGCCTTCAATACCGTACAAAGAGGGCTTGCATCTGCGGATCGTGTTTTTGAATATATTGATAAAGAGAGCATAAGAGAAACAAACAATGGGAGAGAGTCAATTAAAAAACTTAAAGAATCTATTGTTTTTAAAAATGTGGACTTTGCCTATGAAAAAGACAAAGTTTTAAAAAATATATCTTTTGAAATTAAAAAAGGTGAAAAAATAGCAGTTGTAGGCCCATCAGGTGGAGGAAAATCTACTGTAATTGATTTATTATCAAAGTTTTATACAATTGAAAAGGGAGATATTATAATAGATGGAAAGAATATTAATAATTACAAGACTGATGACCTAAGAAAAATGATTGGAATTGTCACACAAGAATCTATTCTTTTTCATGATACAATTAAAAACAATATAACTTTTGGTGCCGACAAGTTTGATGAATTAAGGATGGTCGAGTCATCCAAGGTCGCAAATGCTTTCCATTTCATTGACAAACTCGAAGATGGGTTTAATACTATTATAGGAGAAAGAGGATTGAAATTATCAGGTGGACAAAGACAAAGAATTTGTATAGCACGAGCAATCTATAAAAACCCACCTATTCTTATTTTTGATGAAGCCACATCATCACTTGACTCAGAGTCTGAAAACTCTGTTCAGATTGCAATTGAAAAAGTTATGAGAGATAGAACCTCTATAATAATCGCACACAGATTAAGCACTATAAAAAATGTAGATAATATAATTGTAGTTGATAATGGAAAAATTGTGGAAGTAGGCACCCATGAAAAATTAATAAAATCTGGAAATGTTTACTCAAAACTTTTAGAAATGCAAAAAATTAAATAAATGGATATAATTAAGGATCAATTAAATGAAGCCAACCAACTTCTAACAAACATAATCAATGATAAATTGATTATAAATTCTATTTCTGAGGCATCTGAAATAATGATTAATTCGATTAAGAATGAGAAAAAAATAATTTCATGTGGAAATGGCGGCTCCATGTGTGATGCAATGCATTTTGCAGAGGAATTAACAGGAAAGTTTAGGGATGAAAGAAAGTCTTTGCCAGCCCTCTCTATTTCCGATCCATCTCATATCACATGTGTTGGGAATGATTTTGGTTTCGATAAAATATTTTCAAAATACCTAGAGGGCGTTGGAAAAAGTGGAGATACTTTACTTGCTATTAGTACAAGTGGTAACTCAAAAAATGTTATAAATGCAGCTAAATATTGTAATGAAAATAATATAAATGTTATTTCACTTACAGGTAATAATGGAGGTAAACTATCAAAATATTCTGATGTTGAAATAAGAGTGCCTCACTTTGGATATTCAGATAGAATTCAAGAGATTCACATTAAGATAATACACATTCTTATCCTGTTAATTGAAAACAATCAATGAATAAAATAATACTATCGTTTTTTTTAGTAATAATTGGATGTAATATGAAAAATTCAAAATTAAATGAACCTAAAGCTGAAAAAATTGAAAAAGTTCTTTCAATTCATGGCGATGAAAGAGTAGATGAATATTACTGGCTAAGTAAGAGAGGAGACAAAAAGGTTTTAGATTATCTAAACTCTGAAAATAAGTATAGAAAAGAATTGATGAAAGATTATGAAAATCTTGAAAAAGATATTTTCAATGAAATCAAATCAAGGATAAAAGAGGATGATAGTAGCGTTCCTTACTTTGATAATAAATATTTTTATTATACGAGGTATGAGAAAGATAAGCAGTACCCAATTTATTGTAGAAAGAAAGGCTCTCTTGATTCAAAAGAAGAAATACTTATAGACGCTAATATTATGTCAGAGGGTCATGAATATTTTAGAATTGGTGATATTGAGATTAGCCCTGATAATAAAATTATGGCTTATAGTGTAGACACTGTGAGTAGAAGAATTTACACCATACATTTTAAAAATCTTGAGACGGGAAAAACATCATCCAAAAAAATTCCTAATACATCCGGTTCAATTACTTGGGCTAATGATAATAAAACCATTTTCTATAATCTTAAAGATTTGGAGACTTTAAGGACAGAAAGAGTTATGAGGTATGATTTAAGTAAAGATGGAAGTGAAAAAGAAATTTATTATGAAGAAGACGAAACATTTAGTGTTTATTCTTATAAAACCAAGTCCGATAAATTTATTGTGATAGGTTCGAGTGCAACATTATCACAGGAGTACAGATATATAGATGCTTCTAACCCAAACGGTGATTTTATATTGTTTGATCAAAGGGTAGATGGCCTTGAATATTCTATATCACATTATAAAAATAAATGGTATATCCTTACTAATAAGGATAATGCAACGAACTTTAAACTAATGGTATGCGATGAGAAAAGTACTAATAAAGACAATTGGAAAGAATTCATAAGTCATAGCGAAGAAACACTTTTAGAAGGAATCGATATATTCGACGATTATTTAGTTATTACTGAAAGAAATAATGGACTGAGGAGAATTAATATAAAGCCTTGGGACAAAAGTGAAAGTCACTACATAAAATTTGATGAGGAAGTCTATTCTTTATATTCAAGCACAAACCCTCAAATGAATACCAAAAAATTTAGATACAGCTACTCTTCAATGACAACGCCTAATTCTGTAGTGGAATATGACATGGTTAAAAGAGATACAATAATTCTAAAAGAAACAGAAGTACTTGGAGGAAAATTTGACAAAAGAAATTATCATACTATGAGAGTCTGGGCACCAACTGAAGATGGAAAAAAAGTACCTATATCTCTTGTATACAGAAAAGATTTATTTAAAGAAGGTGAGAACCCTCTCTTGTTATATGGATACGGTTCATACGGGATTACAAATAATGCAAGCTTTAGTTCAGTAAGATTAAGTTTACTAGACAGAGGTTTTGTTTATGCAATTGCTCATATAAGAGGAAGCCAGTACCTAGGTAGAAAATGGTATGATGATGGTAAGATGTTCAACAAAAAAAATACATTTAAAGACTTTATAGATTCCGGCAAATTTTTAATTGAACAAGGCTTTGTAAATAAAGAAAAATTATTTGCTATGGGCGGAAGCGCTGGGGGTTTACTCATGGGTGCTGTTTTAAATATGGCACCAGAACTTTTTAAAGGTGTAATTGCTGCTGTACCATTTGTAGATGTTATAACTACAATGCTAGATGAAGATATCCCGCTCACAACTTTTGAATATGATGAATGGGGTAATCCAAATAATAAAGACTCGTATGATTACATGCTTTCATATTCACCATATGATCAAGTAGAAAATAAAGATTATCCAGCAATTTTAATCACAACCGGATATCATGATTCTCAAGTACAATATTTTGAAGCTGCAAAATGGATAGCTAGACTTAGAGATAGAAGAACAAATAATGAGCCCTTATTATTATATTGTAATATGGATGCTGGTCACGGAGGAGCGTCAGGAAGATTTGAGGCTTACAAAGAAACTGCGATGGAATACGCATTTTTTATATCACTTTTAGACAATTAAATATGAATACCTTTATCAGAAAAATATTATTTATAGCTCTTTTTATAGCTTCTTGTAATTCTAAAGAAGCTCCACCAAATATTGTATTTATTATGTCCGACGATCATGCTTTTCAGGCAGTTAGTGCTTATGGTCACAACTTAAATAATACACCAAATATTGATAGAATTGGAAGAGAAGGGGCAATATTTAATAAGGGTTTTGTAACTAATTCAATTTGTGCACCAAGTAGAGCAGTGATGCTTACAGGGAAACATAGCTTTGTTAATGGTAAGGTTGATAATGTACAACCATTCAACTGGGATCAACCCAATTTTGCAAAAGAGTTACAAAGTGCAGGATATGAGACAGCACTAATTGGTAAGATTCATCTTAAAGGAGAGCCTCAAGGTTTTAATCATTGGTCAGTTTTACCTGGTCAAGGTCATTACTATAATCCAAAATTCATTGAGAACGGAGATACTATAAAAATTGAAGGACACGTAACACCAATTACTACAAACATGACGCTAGACTGGTTGGATAACAAAAGAGATAAAGAAAAACCGTTCCTTCTTCTTTATCATCAAAAGGCACCACACAGAAATTGGATGACTGAAGAAAAATATCTTACGCTATTTGATGATAAAACATTTGAACCACCAGCAAATTATTTTGATGATTATGAGGGTATGGGAACAGCAGCTAAAGAGCAAGAAATGCAAATAGATGGTCACGCTGTTTGGGGTCATGATTTTAAGTTTTTAGTTAATCCAATAACTGGGAAGAAAACGAACTTTAACAGAGAGTTAGCTCGACTGACTGAGAAACAAAAAGAAAAATGGTTAGAAGCATACACACCAAAAAACGATGCTTTTAGAGAAGCAAAGCTTAGTGGCAAAGAGTTAGGAAAGTGGAAATTCAATAGGTATCTCAAAGACTATTTAAGAACTATTCAATCTATCGACGACGGTGTCGGAGAAGTTCTTAATTATTTAGATGAAAATAATTTAAGCGAAAATACAATCGTGATTTATACTTCTGATCAAGGCTTTTATCTTGGTGAACACGGATGGTTTGATAAACGATTTATGTATGAGGAATCTTTAAGGACCCCTATTCTGATGAGGTACCCAAAAGAAATTAAAAGTGGAACAGAAATAAATCAATTAATTCAAAATCTAGATTTTGCACCTACATTTCTTGACTATGCAGGGATTGAAATACCTAATGATATACAAGGGGAATCCTTCAGAAACATAGTAAATAATAACTCCTCAGAATGGAGAGATGCTATATACTATACATATTACGAGTATCCATCAGTCCACATGGTAAAAAGACATTACGGAGTTAGGACTGACAGATACAAATTAATGCATTTCTATTATGATATTGATGAATGGGAAATGTACGATTTAAAGAAAGATCCATCTGAGATGAATAATATTTATAATGATCCCGAGTATGCAAAAATTAAAAAAATGATGCATATGAAACTGACCGAAATGAGAGATAAATATGGGGACACAGATGAATTAAATGAGATGCATCTTAAAAGATATCTTTCATCAAGGAAAAGAGGAACTGGCCCTAAAAAATAACAGTTCATTCAACTTTATATCCTGGACCTCTAACAAATCTACCTGAGTATTTTTCTGTGGATTCGCCATTGATCAGAACCGGTACTCCATTGACTAGTACATGATCTACACCAACTGCATACTGTAGGGGCTCTTCAAAAGTTGCTCGATCATCAACCTTATTAGGATCAAATATCACAATATCTGCAAAGAAATTTTCTTTCAATAATCCCCTGTTTTTTAATTTTAGATTAGTTGCAGGAAAATGTGTTAATCTTCGTATCCCTTCCTCTAAAGGAAATAAATTTTCATCTCTGGAATATTTACCAAGTACTCTAATAAAACTTCCAAAGGCTCTTGGATGAGTTCTAAAACTTTTTGATATGTCACTGTAAACTCCTGCGTCAGAGCAGAAAGAAACCCAAGGTAATTTTATTTTTTTTCTAATATTTTCCTCGGACATACTAAAATAAATGCATTGAATTCTATTATCGTCCTCAATCACCATATCAACTATAGCTTCTTCTGGGGTTTGTCCTCGCATTTCAGCAGCTTCTGCAACAGTCTTTGCTAAATATTTTTTTGACATGGCGGATGTTTTAAATCCTACCATAAGAATACCTTCCGGGGGTTGCTCAGAAAGTTCTTTTCTAATGTCAGCTAGTAATCTAGGTCTTACCTCTGGATCTTTCATCCTATTTATCCAAGCCCTATGTCCACCGTCTTGCACCCATGTTGGTATCACACCTGTTAATCCAGTTGAACTTGCATTATAAGTATATATATCCGCAGTTATTTTTAAACCTTCTTTCCTAACCTCCTCCACTCTATCTATTATCCTATCAAGTTTTGACCAATTCGGTTCTCTTGATGCTTTTAAATGGTAAATTTCTGCGGGAATATCTGCGTTCCTTGAAATCTCAATAAGTTCCTCAAATGCCTCAATTAGTGTTTTACCTTCATTCCTCATATGAGATATATACATACCGCCATAGTCAGATGCAACTCTACATAGCTCTGTCAACTCTTCAGTCGATGCATAATCACCTGGGGCATAAATTAAGGAGGATCCTATTCCCATAGCTCCCTCCTCCATTGAGTTCTTAACATGGATTTTCATTCTTTCCATCTCGGCTTCAGAGGCTTTTCTATTTTTATAACCAACCTCTAAAATTCTAGTTGTTGCAGCACCAAGAAAAGATGCGATATTTACCGCAACACCGTTATCTTCCAACATTTCCATTGCCTCACCGAAGGAGGTAAACTTTTTATCCTTCCAATAAGGACCAGGTGATGTTCCCTCTCCAAAGACTTCGAGTGTAACTCCCTGTTTTAAGTCCGATAAAGCTCTTCCATCCTCCATCAATGTCCCATACCCCCAACTTAACATATTAATAAAACCAGGAGATATTGCGAGGCCGGTTGCATCAATAGTTGTATCTGCATCAAATAAACTATTCTCTCCAACGTATATTATTTTGTCATCTTTTATGGCAACTGAACCATTGAATGGTTTAGCCCCCGAACCGTCATAAACTGTACCATTATAAATTAATATATCACATGATATCGGTTCTTTTGGTTTATCAGCACAAGAAATTGAAATGATAGAAACGATAAATAGATAATAGATTACAGTAATTTTTTTCATAGTTCAGAAAGATTGAATTTAATTTTATTAATAATAATGTTTAAGTTTAGTTAAATTATAAATATGAAAAAAACATTTATTTTATTAATTATAATTTTATTGCCCCTCAATTTATTTTCTCAAAACAGACAGAACAAATATTATAATCCTTTCAGGTTCTCAGTATCTGCATTAACAAAATTTGTAGTTGGAATAAATAATCATCCCACTGATAGATATTTATTTGATCAAGGAATTGGTGCTATTGGTGAGCTAATTTATACTTTAGATCAAAAGGCAAAATTTGAGATGTCATTGGAAGCTGGATTTTTGAGCACATTTTCAAACTCAAATAATAAAGCCACTACTAATAATTATTTAATACCAATATCACTAAATCTTCACTATTATTTTTTTGATGAGACATTTTCACCATTCATTGGGATTGGATTTGGGGTTGAGAATTTTAGTAACTCAAACAAATATGTTTTTAAACCTGTAATAGGTTTATCTAATGAAAAGTTAAAAGTATTCGCTAGATATGGAATAGGAAATACTATAAGTTCATCAATTGAAATTGGAATTGGTTACTCTTTTAAGGAAAGGCCATGTGGATGCTTTCCTCAGACAAGATAATTAATCCTATTTTTGCTCAGCACTAAATATATCTGAAATTAAGTCCTTAAAGTCAACGCTTGTCGATGTGTATTTTTTAGAAATTAAACTATTCTCAGATATTCCATGCAGTAAAAACTCCATATAAAATTTTAAATCTTTTTCTTCAATTTTAGGTAAATGATTTTTTACAAATTCTTGTAAGCCATCAACAGATACTAATAAATCTGAATATTCTTTATCACTTATGTCATTGTTAATATTAAGTTTGTTTTTTTCAAACCATTTTAAAATTTTAGCATAGGGATTTTCAGATTTCTTATCTTTTTTAATTTCACTTATAACTGGAAATATTTTATTAAATACCGATTTTATAGTTTTCCCTATTAAATTAAGGACAACAATATATGAACCTTCTTGCTCACCCTCATAAACTAACTCTAACTTTCCATTTACAGCAGGAATTATGGATATAAAGTCTGATAATCTTATTGTAGTATTTTCATCATTATTCGTATACATTCTCCTTTCAGCAGTTGCCATCATATACTCGAAAGCGGATATTGTTAGTCGGGCTGATACACCACTTTTTATATCAACAAACTCATAATTTCGTGCTTCAAAAGCTAGCTGTTCGATGAGATCCTTCGCAATATTTGGAACGTATATTTTTTCTTTTATATCTTCTCCAACTTTAATCTCTTGACTTGTAATTTTCTTTGAAATTTCTACAGATTTTGGATAGTGAGTAAGTATCTGACTTCCAATTCTATCTTTCAGAGGTGTTACAATATTTCCTCTGTTAGTATAATCCTCAGGATTTGCTGTAAAAATAAATTGAATATCTAAAGGCATCCTAAAATTAAAACCTCTTATTTGAATATCATTTTCTTGTAAAATATTAAATAATGAAACCTGAATTCTTGGTTGGAGATCAGGGATCTCATTGATAACGAAAATACATCTATTAGATCGTGGTATAAGACCATAATTTATAACCTGATGATCTGAAAAAGATAATTTTAGACTTGCTGCTTTGATTGGGTCAACATCGCCTATTAAATCAGGAACCGTAACATCTGGTGTTGCTAACTTCTCAGAGAATCTACTAGATTTATGAATCCATGTGATTGGAGTATTATCCCCTTCTTTACTGATTAAATCTTTACCGTAAAAAGATACTGGTCTATATGGATCATCATTTAAAACTGATCCTTCGATAATTGGAATATATTCATCTAATAATTCTACCAGCTTCCTAGCTATCCTAGTCTTTGCCTGACCTCTTAAACCAAGAAAATTTATATCATGCTTAGATAAAATTGCTCTCTCAAGATCAGGAATTACAGTGTCGTCGTAACCGTGGATATCACTAAATATATCTATTTTATTTTTCTTGTTTTCTATAAGGTTATCTCTTAATTCATCCTTTATTGTTTTTGATTTCCAATTTGAATCTTTCAATTCTCCCAAAGTCTTTATCTTCATACTCATAACCTAATATTTTTTAATTTTATTTTTATTATAATCCTTAAATATCATTGATCCTAAATTATTTAAATCTGCGAAGTAAGCGGATCCATCATTAATCTCTGTAAACCTTTCTACGAATTCCATAAGATAAGGATCTGATGCAATCATAAAAGTGTTGATTCTAATATTATTTTTTTTACAATTTGCAGCTAGATTATAAGTTTTATTTAAAATTTTTGGATCTAAGCCAAATGCATTTTTATAGTATTTTATGCCAACCTTCATACACGTTGGTTTACCATCTGTTATCATGAATATCTGTTTATTATTATTTTTTCTCCTCCTAAGAATATCCATAGAAAGCTCTAGGCCAGCAATTGTGTTGGTATGATACGGTCCTACTTTTAGGTATGGAATATCTTTAATTTTCACCTCCCAAGCATCGTTACCAAAAACAACAACATCTAAAGTGTCTTTTTTGTACTTTCTCATTATAAGTTCTGATAGAGCCATTGCAACTTTTTTTGCAGGAGTTATTCTATCTTCTCCATATAATATCATTGAATGGCTAATATCAATTAATAAGACAGTAGATGTCTGTGATGTATGGTCAGACTCAAACGTTTCTAAATCATTTTCAGTAAGTTTAAAATTATCAATACCATAATTTTTTTGAGCATTTTTTAATGACTCATTGTAAGCAATATTTTCTATATTATCTCCATATTCATATGGTTTAGTAGATGAGTCAAAATCTAAGCTAGATCCAGATGTGTTAGTTATATGACTACCAAGTTTATCTTTTTTTATTTTTCCAAAAATTTCATCTAGAGCAGAATGTCTTAGCTCAAGATCAGACTTTTTGGTGATTTCAATTTCTTCAGATCTTTCATTCTTTTTTATAAAACCCTTTTTTTCTAAATCATCTACAAAGTTTCCCATACCATAGTCTTCAGCAGTAATGTTATATTTCCTATCCAATTCCGTCATAAGCGAAATTGTTTTATTAAAATCGCCAGATGTAATTAATAAAAGTTGTTTATAAATCTTAAATAAGTCATCAAAACTTTTATTCTTTAAGTTATTTATAAGACCAATAAATTTTTGAAATTGAGTTCCTTTCACAGTAATTAAGTAACGGGATTTGTAAAAAAATAGTTATTTTTTTCTCCTTGGAAATGTCTTTATAAAAATTGCTATCCCTAGAATTATCATTGGGATACTCAGCCACTGACCCATATTTAAAGGTATGTCAGCTTCCCAATCAACTTGATTTTCTTTTAAAATTTCATCAAGTATCCTAAGTGACCATAAAACAATCATAAAAATTGAAAAAATAAACCCATCATTTAATATTCCTCTTTTAAAGAACCATAATGTTAGAAGACTTACAAATAATAGCAAACAATAAAATGCCTCATAGAGTTGGGCGGGATGTCTTGGAATACCAAGGGTATATATTTCAGCATAGTATTTATTTCCATTTTTAAAAATTAAGAAATCAAGTTCTTTACCTTGCTTTTCATATATATGATCTCTAATTCCCTGGTAACCTAGTAGGTAGCTTTTTACATTTGACTTAAAATAATTATTTTCAACTATTTCGTCTACTCCTACACCATCTCCATATTCCATTCTTATTGTTATTGGAACACCATTTTTATCATATTGCCCATCTCTTTTGTGAAATGTTATTTTCTCCACTCTACCATCAAACCTAAACTTTAAAATATCATTAACGCTCCTTGCAAATACAACTCCATTCTGAGACTCTGATGGGAGTCCAAGGATTTCAGAATTTAAAAAATTTCCTGTTCTAATACATGCACCTGCTAGACATACGACAATTACAATTCTATCCATTACCCAAAAAAAGTTTTCGCCAACTTTCCTAGAATATATTATCATTCCTAGTATTATTGCTATAGCCGCACCATGACTTGCTAATCCTCCTTCCCATATATATAAAATCTTAAGTGGATTTGAAAGATAAAAAACTGGATCGTAAAATAGACAGTGACCTAACCTTGCACCAATAATTGTAGCAATAACCATATAAAGTGTAAGCCTCTCCACCTCTTCTGGATCTCTTGAATCAAGTTTATACATCCATCTCATGATGTATGACCCAACTAAGAAACCTGATGCAAAAAGTAATCCATACCACCTTGGAGGATAGCCAGATATAATCTCAGGATTAGCATTTGAAATAAAATAAAACAGGTGAATCATATTTTTGTAATATAATAATATTACTTCTATGCAAAAGTCATTTTTTAAGATTAATTACTTCTCCAAAAAATAGGAGTTATAATCATCAAAAAAGTAAAGAGCTCCAACCTTCCTATAAACATAAGTAGAGATAGAAACCATTTTCCAGCCTCTGGCATTGAATTATAAGTGCTTGAAGGGCCAACCTCTCCTATACCAGGACCCACATTACCTAATGTAGCTGCAACAGATCCAATAGCTGTCATGAAATCTATTCCCATCAAAGACATAATTATAGAACCAAATGAAAAAATAACTACATAAAGCATTGTAAAAGCAAGAATATTTGAGACGACTTCATTCGGGACTTTTCGATTATTAAATTTTAAAGTAAAAACACCTGACTGGTGCAATTGTTTTTTTATTTCGATATAGCTGTTTTTGAGGAGAACAACATGTCTCACAATTTTAATTCCACCTGATGTTGATCCAGCAGAAGCTCCAAAAAACATTAAAATAAAAAATAGAATAGTAATAAACTCAGTCCAGCCAGTGAAATCTGCGGTGGTAAAACCTGTTGTAGTTACAATCGAAACAATGTTAAATAATGAATCTCTGAAAGTAGCCTCAGGGTATCTACTATCGATAAGCATCAATGTCCCAAAAACCATGAAAGTAAGAATAATAATGAAAGAAAAATAAATCCTAAACTCCTCATTTCTATACAGCTTACCAAAGTCTAACTTAAGTGCAAAATAAGTCAGTGTAAAATTTGTGGCTGAGATAAACATAAAAAGAATGACAGTATATTGAATTAATGGTGATTCAAAATATCCAATACTAGCGTTTTTGGTTGAGAACCCACCAGTAGCAAATGTTGTCATAGCGTGATTGATAGCCTCAAATAAATTCATGCCCTCAGCCCAAAAAATAAAAAATAATAGTATTGTAAACGATATATAAATCAACCAAAGTCTTTGAGCTGTTTCTTTGATCCTTGGCTGTAATTTGTCTAATGAAAATACTGGTGCCTCGGCAACAAACAACTGCATACCACCAATACCTAAAAACGGCAAAATGGCCACAGCTAAAACAATGATTCCCATCCCACCAATCCACTGAGTTAAACTTCTCCAGTATAAAATAGAATAGTCAAGTGCTTCAATATCATCCAAAATAGTTGCACCGGTCGTTGTATACCCTGAAACTGTCTCAAAAAAAGCATTTGAAACATTCGGTATCTGATTTGTGAAAATATAAGGAAGCATTCCAAAAAGACACATACAAACCCAACTTGATGTAACAATTAAGTACCCATCCCTTCTTTTTAAATCTTTATTCTTTGTGTTTTTAGTTTTATAGTATAGAAAAAAACCAACCAATGAATTTATTAATGAAGATAATAATATTCCTTTCCAAGACTCTTCCGAATGGTAAAACGCAAACGGTATTGCTGTTAACATCAACATCCCATTGATCATTAGAAGTATTCCAATGATATTACCAATAACATTTAGATTAAATCTCATTTGAACATTTGCTCTATTGCTTTCATACCCTCCTTCTTCGTAACAATTAATACTCTGTCCCCTACTTTAAATTCAAAGTCACCTCTAGGTATCATCGAATCTTCTCCTCTTATCAGTCCACCAACTATACCCTCCTTTGGAAAATTAAGATCCTTAAGCTTATTTTCTAAAATAGGAGAATCTTCTTTCACTTCTAACTCTATTACTTCTGCATCAACACCCTGAAGTTTTGTGAAATTTAGTAATTCACCTTCTCTAATATATTTAACAATAAAATTTGCAGTTAAATATTTAATGTTTATTGTCGTATTTAATCCCATGTTTTGAGCTAATGGTATAAAGTCAATATTCTCAACTTGTGATATAGTCTTCTTAACTCCAGATTCTTTCGCCGCTAAGGACGCTAAAATATTTTTCTCTGTTTCATTAGAGAGAGCAAGAAAGGCATCCATACTATCTAGATCTTCCTCTCTTAAAAAATCAATGTCTGTCGCAGGACCGTTTAATACCATAACATTTGGAAGAGCGTCAGCAAATTTTTCACACTTATTTAGATCTTCACAAATTAATTTTACATTGTATTTTTTTGATAAATGCTTGGCTGAAATAAAAGCTAAATCAGAACCGCCATAAATCATTATATCATTTATATCCAAGTGTTGTCTTCCTGATAGGGATAGCACCTCGTCAACACCACTTTCAGAGTCAGCTATGAAATAAGCTACATCATCTTTTTTTAATATATTATGTGATCTTGGAATAATAGTTTCATTTTCTATTATATCTTCAATATCTCTTACTATAGCTACAGGCGTGAAACTTGTTTTTGGATTAAGGTAAGTTGTTTCTGCTAAAGTTTTATCTTTCAACTCCGACTTCTCGTCAATTTTTATACCAATTAGTTGTAGCTTTCCCTTATCAAAAACAAAAGAGTCTGAAACCGCTGATTCCTTAAGTAATTTTTTTATTTCACTAGCACCTAATGACTCTGGATAGATAACTTGATTTATACCAATATCTTTAAGATCAAAGGTTTCTTTTCTATGGAGTAATTCTGAATTTGAAATTCTTGCTATACACCTTTTAACACCAAGATTTTTACCTATAACACAAGATAGAATATTTATGTGTTGGGTAGAAGTAACGGCTATGAGAAGATCTGCTTTGCTTACACCGGCACTTTCGAGAGTTTTAATTGATGTTGCGTCACCTCTAATTGTTGAAACATCTAAGTTTTTTGTCGCCCTTTCGAGCGCTATTTTACTGGTATCTATAATGACTATGTCATGAGATTCTTGAGCAAGTAATTTAGAAAGGTGAAAACCAACCTCACCAGTTCCCGCAATTATAATTTTCATATATTGATATTTTGGGAATACAAATATAAAAATTTGTTCCCATATGACTATAAATTTAAATTTTTAAAATATTTATCAGAAATTTTCTTGATTTTAGATGATAATAAAATTGCAGATATCATTGTTGGGAAAGCCATAATTCCATAAGATAGGTCGATGAGACTAATTACAAATTTTAATGAAGAAGTTGATCCTATTAATATTAATATAAGGTATATGTACCTATATATATATTTATATTTTTCACCCACTAAAAAGGCCATACACCTCTCTCCAAAAAAAGATAAACTAAATAATGTTGATATGGCAAATGTTAGTGTACAAAATAATAATATATAAGGACCAAATAAAGGCATCGAGGAATTGAAGGCTACAGCTACAACCTCTATTCCTACATAATCTAAATTCTTATATGAATCAGTAACTAAAATACAAAAAGCTGTCAATGTACAAACGATTATTGTATCAACAAATGGACCAATCATAGATACCAAACCCTCCTCTATAGGATTTTCTGTTTTACTAGATGCATGAATAATTGGGGCTGTTCCAATACCAGCTTCATTAGAGAATGATGCTCTTCGAGCGCCAATTAAAATAACTGATCCAACTGAACCTCCAAGAATAGATTCGGGACCTAAAGCCTCTGAAATTATTAATAAAAATGTTGGGAGAATTTTATCATAATTTAAAAACATAATATAAAAAACCGCAAGGAAATATATTAGAACCATAAGTGGAGCTAATCTACTTGCAACTTTACCAATTCTCCTTATTCCACCAAGAATGACTAGAGAAACAAGAAAAGATATTAATATACCGATCGTTAGATCATGATAAAATTTATCGTTAAACATATAGTCGCCTTTTATAAAAATAGAATTTACTACTTCAACAATCTGATTAGACTGGAATATTGGAGAAACACCTAATAATCCAAAAAAACAAAAAATTATTGCTAATGGTTTCCACTTTTTTCCAAGACCGTTAATAATAACAAACATAGGTCCACCAACATTTTCATTTTCTCTTTTTTCTCTATAGAGGACAGCTAGAGAGCAAGTATAAAATTTTGTTATCATTCCTAATAATGCTGTTATCCACATCCAGAAAATGGCGCCAGCACCACCTAATGATATAGCTACTGCAACACCACTTATATTTCCCATTCCAACTATTCCAGATATTTGACTAGATACACTTTCAAAAGAACTTAGACCTTTTTTTTCTTTCTCTTTTTTTTTCAATAATGATAAAGCATGTCTAAAATGCAAGAGTGGGACAAAGCTCGAACGGATCAAAAAAAAGACACCGCCTCCTAGAAGTAACGTTACTAAAATTTGACCATTCCATAAATAGTCAGCAGAATAAATTATGAAATCTGAAAAAGCTTTAATCAAATCCATTAATCAAAAAAGGAATTAACGAACTCACCTTTATGAAATAATTTTAGGTCCCCAATCTTTTCGCCTATACCGATATACTTTATTGGAATTTTAAATTGATCTGTAATCCCTATAACCACTCCACCTTTAGCAGTACCATCTAACTTTGTAATTGTTATAGAATTAACATCAGTTGCCTTTGTAAATTCCTCAGCTTGCACAAAAGCGTTCTGGCCTGTACTCCCATCAAGAATTAACATAACCTCATGCGGAGCATCTGGCTTAAATTTTTGAACTACTCTTTTAATCTTTGATAATTCATTCATCAAATTAAGTTTTGTGTGTAATCTTCCAGCAGTATCAATAATGACCACATCATATTTTTCATCTACTGCTTTTTTGACAGTATCAAATGCAACTGATGCAGGATCTGTATTCATTCCATGAGATACAACATCAACTCCAACTTTATCACCCCACATTAAAATCTGATCAACTGCTGCGGCTCTAAATGTATCAGCTGCACCAATTAATACCTTTAAACCTCCTTCTTTAAATTGAGCAGCAAGCTTTCCAATTGTTGTAGTTTTTCCAACACCATTTACTCCCACAACTAATATGACATAAGGAACAGAGTCTTCCTCTACATCAAAAGCATCAATATCAGAGCTATTCTCTGCAAGAATTTTAACTATTTCATCCTTTAAAATATTATTCAGTTCGTTCACACTCGTATATTTTTCTTTGGAAACTCTTTCCTCTATTCTCTCGATAATTTTAACAGTAGTTTCTACTCCAACATCAGATGTTATTAATACTTCCTCAAGATCATCTAGTACATCATCATCAATTTTTGATTTTCCAATTATAGCTGATTTCAATTTCGAGAAGAAACTCTTCTTTGTTTTTTCTAGACCTTTTTTTATTGAATCATCCTCTTCTTTTACTTCCTCGATTATCTCCTCAACTTCTGGCTCCTCTTCCTTAACTTCTTCAACTACCTCCTCAACCTCTGGCTCCTCTTCCTTAACTTCTTCAACTACCTCCTCAACCTCTGGCTCCTCTT
>CAZKLB010000012.1:8200-11612 GCA_964553685.1 uncultured Marinoscillum sp. | reverse complement strand
ATCAATTACTTTTTCTTCTTTTTTTGGAGAAGAGATAATGGCATCTTTTAACTTAGAGAAAAAACCTTTCTTTTTTTCTTGTTTTTTTACCTCTTGATCGGGTTTTTTAATTTCTGTTTTCTCTTTTTTAGTAGATAAAACTTTTGTAGACTTTTTTTTCTCTTTTTTTTGAGATTTAATTTTGTCGGGTTTTGATTTTTCCTTGACAGGAGAATCTTTTTTAACTACTTTTTCTTTTTCAGCTGCTTTCTTAGACTCCTCAACTTTTTTTGTTTTACCAAAAAGTTTCTTTTTTATAAAATCAAATAACCCCATGAATTGATATTTTTGGAAATATACAAAAACTGAATTAAAGATTTAAATATTTAATCTATATAGGAAGATAAACAACTGTATTAGTTGTAAGTATCATAATGAAAATAAGACAAAGAATTATAGGGCCAAGATAAATTCTCCCCGTAAGTTGAAAGAAAGCTCTGTTAAAATATGGTAAAACAAACATCATCGGAACAATTCCAAATAGTAGATTGACACTAAGCCAATTTGTTGTCCAATAAACCTCTCCCGTCCAATAAAAAACTGAGTATTGAATAATAATTATTAGTAATAGACCTGAAGAATTGGCAAGACCAGCTATTAATCTAGAGAGCCATTCTTTCTGATTTTTAAATCTCATTCCTCCATTAACTCTAAGCGAATTTGATAGAAAGAAGATAAAAAAGAAAGGAACATACATCATAAGGACTATTAACATTTCAGGTTGAAATATTCTCACTCCCATAAACCAAAACCTATAATCAACATGAAATATGAAATAAATTAGATTAAGAATCGAATAATAGCTAATGAATATGATGATACCTAAAAAAACTGTTTTAAAAAGGCTTCTAACTGAAATATTCACACCCCAATACTTTGAATTAATACCTTTTTTTCGTCCGTGAAAATAATATGATAAATAAAATAAAATAAAACCAAATGCACCATTAAATGTCGCCCATAGCATAACAGAATTATTCATTCTTTGAGGAAAAAACCAGGTTAAATTTCTATTAGCTGCGTCTGGAAATAATTCTTTTGCTATATCGACCATAGGTATAAAAGTTATACATGCAACAAAAGCACTAATTAAAAAAATAGACCAAAAAATAATCTTACCATCAAATTTCAGAGGAGGAAGAGGCTTTGGTATAGATTTCTTTAATGATTTAAAAAAATTTAGTGAGAGGAAAAATTTAGTGAGAGGAATTAACATAATTAAAGAGATAACCATACTAATAAGTGTAAATAACTCTTTCCAATACCAGATCTGATTATAAGGTTCTAATTTAATTGGAGAATTAAATACTTTATCGAAAAAAGAAATTTGATTAGCAGTCGCCGTAATATTGTATGGTTGAAATGGATGTAAAAGAGCTTCATTGAAAACGACTCTTAAATTATTTTTATCAATATCACCATAATATTTTCCTAGTTCTACTTCACTCAATCTTTCTTTGTCACTCATTATAGAGTTAATGACTCTTTTTGACTCAGGAGCAATTCTCATGTCTCCTGCATCCCAACCAGAGAGTTCATTTCTAAAAGCACCCTCATCATATAATGCATAGCTAACACCAATATTTGATCTAACATCTTTTAAAACTTTATCCGTCAAGGTTAGTACATAGCCTGAGACATACACTGAGTGAAGTTTACTTTTTATATTATTTTTTATTGCTTGTTTTCCAAAATAATTTGCTCCTCGGATTGCAGCGTTACCTCCCATTGAATGACCTGTAGAACCCATGAGGCTTTTATCTATAAAATCATACTCAGGATTATCATAAACTGAATCTATTAAGGCAAACATTCCATAACCTTCTGTTGTAGCAGCTCTTCTACTTAAAGATGAACTGGACATACCCTGAGCATAAGGATCAATTAAAGCAATCACATGCCCTCTCCTCGAGAGTTCTATTGCAATATTTGAAAGTGCTTCTTTTGATCTTTGAAATCCAGGGACAACGACTATAAAAGGGGCTTTATTTTTTGAATTGGCTGTTTTTGGTTTATATAAATCATAAACAACATACTGACCATTAGAGGAATTTAATTTTTGAGTGATAACCTCAGTCCTATAAAAATTAGTTTGAATTAGATTTGATAAAAAACCTAAAAAAATTAATAAAAAAAAATAATTTCTTAGGTTCACTTAATAAATTAGTTTAAAAAATCTTCTACCTCTGACAGAGCTTCAGGCATATTAATTCTACCGTATCCAATTCTAAAGTTCGATGAGGGGGTTTTTCCAATTTCTGATTTATAAACATGAGAAGGCAATAACAAAACACTTTTTTCTTTTACTAATTTTTCACAAAAAGATTTTACACCATCCTTACCTTTATACTTTGGGAAACCAATGCATCCACCGTCAGGAATTTTCCAATCGAATAGGTTTTCGTTTTTTTTAAAAAATTTATCTAAGATTTTTAAATTAGTATCAATTATACCCTTTGTTCTAGAAATTATTTTATCTCTTATTTTCAAAGCTATTATTGTTAATTCTTCATTAGGGTTAGAGTTACAAATTGAGAGATAATGTTTATACCTTTCCATCTTATCTAATAAACCGTGATGTTTTGATGAAACCCATCCTAATCTAATTCCAGGCATACCGTAGGTTTTGGACATACCATTTAAAGAAATACCTTTTTCATATAGATCTGAAACCTGATCTAATCTTTTAGAAACATCTCTCTCCATAAGCCTGTAAATCTCATCGCTGAATAAAAAGATATCGTTTTGTCTTGAAATTCTTATAATCTCATTTAGCTCATCCTTAGAAATTATTTTTCCTGTTGGATTATGTGGAAAATTAATGGATATAAGTCGAGTATTCTGTTTAATGGAGCTCTTAATTTTAGATATATCCAAGTTCCAATTATCATTTGGGTCGAGATCAACAGCCGTCACATCACAAATAGAACTTGGTATAGTCTCTGCAGATTGGTAATTAGGAGTTATTACAATTGCATGATCATTTTTTGATAGAATAGATTTCATGGCAACATAAATTCCCTCCTCTGCTCCAGCAAAAGTCAAAATATCTTTATATGAACCTCTATCATATGTGTTTGCTATGCTTTCCCTTAAAATTTTTGAACCATAAGTCTCAGTATAACCAAACCTCATCTCTTTCAAATGATTCTTATCTTCCTCACTACAATTATTTAGTAAAAAATCAAGAGATAAGGATTCAGTATCGGATGCACAAAGATTGAATCTAGTATTAAATTCCCAGCGAGAAAAATAAGTTTCTAGCTTGAAATCAGGTAATGTAGACATTGGAATTACTATTCAGCGTCAGACTTCTTATCTTCCTCAGACTCTTCTTTTGGAGCTTCAGCAGCAGGTGCCTCCTCTTTCTTTG
>CAZKLB010000012.1:0-8100 GCA_964553685.1 uncultured Marinoscillum sp. | reverse complement strand
TCAGCAGCAGGTGCCTCCTCTTTCTTTGGCTCTTCTTTTGGAGCTTCAGCAGCAGCTAGCTTTGCAGCTTCCGCTTCTTTTTCTTTAGCTCTTATTTCGTTAATTATATCTTGTTGTGATTTACCAGCAAGAATATCCTTCACATGATCCTCTATAACGATTTCTTCCTTATAAACATATGCGCCTGTTTTCTCAGACTTTACAGATCTTATTAATTTCGCGTATTTAACGCCTGATTTATTTCTAAGGGATGCTACAACTTTTTTTGCCATTACTTAATCTCTTTATGAACAGTGTACTTTCTTAGTATTGGATTATACTTCTTTAACTCAATCCTATCTGGTGTATTTTTTTTATTTTTTGTAGTAATATACCTTGAGGTACCTGGTAAACCAGATTCCTTGTGCTCGGTACACTCTAAAATAACTTGAACTCTATTTCCTTTTTTAGCCATAATTATAAACTTAAAGTTCCTTTTTCTTTAGCTTTTTTTAATACTGCTGAGATGCCGTGTTTATTTATTGACTTAAGAGCAGATGAACAAACTTTAATTTTAATCCACTTATCTTCCTCTGGTATGTAGAACTTTTTCACATGAAGATTTGGGTAAAACATTCTTTTTGTTTTATTATTAGCCTTAGAAACATTGTTTCCAACTCTTGCTCTTTTACCTGTTATCTGACAAACTTTTGACATGTTTTTTTCTAATTAGCACGCAAATATCGTAAAACTGAAAAAAATAACAAACCTGGACAATGTTTTTTATTTTTTATTAATCTAGTATTTTTGGATAAAAATTAATCAATCATGATAAAAAACAGCGAAGAAGCAATAAAACTTGAAGATAAATACGGAGCACATAATTATCATCCTCTACCGGTTGTTTTATCAAAAGGAGATGGAATTTATGTTTGGGATGTAGAGGGCAAAAGATATTTTGATTTCTTATCTGCATACTCTGCTGTTAATCAAGGTCACTGTCACCCCAAAATAATTAAATCTTTAAATGATCAAAGTAAAAAATTAACTCTAACTTCTAGAGCATTTTACAATGACAGTTTAGGTGAATACGAAAAATATATATCTGAGTATTTTAAGTACGATAAAGTACTACCAATGAATACAGGAGTTGAAGGCGGTGAGACTGCAAATAAATTAGCTAGAAAATGGGGTTATCTTAAAAAAGGCATCAAAAAAAACAAAGCAAAAATAATTTTTGCTCACGGAAATTTTTGGGGTAGAACGCTTGCAGCAATATCAACTTCTGACGATCCTCTCTCTTTTAAAGATTTTGGTCCATACATGCCGGGTTATGAATTAATTCCTTATAATGACTTGGATGCTTTAGAAACATCTCTAAAAGACAATAATGTGTGTGCTTTTATGGTTGAACCTATTCAAGGTGAAGCGGGTGTTGTTGTGCCAGATGATGGGTACCTTAAAGGAGTAAGGGATCTCTGCACTAAATATAATGTTTTATTTATGGCAGATGAAGTTCAAACAGGAATTGCAAGAACTGGTAAAATGTTAGCAACTGACTATGAAGATGCTAGACCTGATATACTTATACTTGGCAAAGCTTTATCTGGAGGGGTATTACCTGTATCAGCAGTACTTGCTGACGACGAAATAATGATGTGTATTAAACCTGGCGAGCATGGTTCAACTTACGGAGGTAATCCTCTAGCTTGTGCTGTTGCAAAATCAGCCTTAGAAGTTGTAAAAGAAGAAAACATGGAGGAAAATGCGATGAAGATGGGAATTGAATTCCGAGATAACCTTAAAAACTTTCAAAATGAATCTATGCTTGTTAAAAAGGTTAGAGGTAAAGGGTTACTTAATGCCGTAGTAATTAATGATACAGAAGAAAGCTCAACAGCATGGGATATATGTATGATCATGAAAGAAAATGGACTAATAGCAAAACCAACACACGGAAATATAATAAGATTTGCTCCTCCCCTTGTCATCAATAAAGATGAAATTATTAAATGTTGTGATATTATTAAAGGAAGTATAATCGAGTATGAAAAATCTAATTAAATAGATTCTCGTCTCTTTCGATCATTAGTATTGAGGATTGTGGAACAATAAAATATTTTTCTCCTTGATACATCACTTCATAAGCCCCACCCTGTAAAAAAACTGCTAAGTCTCCCTCTTTAACTTGCAATGGTACATACTTCACTTTTTCATCCTCAGATTTCCATGGTTCGTCATCATCAACAGGCAGAGGAATAGGATATCCAGGCCCTGATTTAACTATATATCCGTATTGAATCTTTTCCTTTTCTCTTACACCTGGTGGTAGATATAAACCACTCTCTGATCTTTCTGATTCTTTTCGAGGTTTTACTAATACACGATCACCAACTACATTAATCTTATCCATTGAGTTTGTTTCCTTTTCCATTTCAAATTTTAATTTGCTCTATCAATTAACTTCTCATTTATTTTTTTACTAGTCTTAGCACCGAGTTCCCTTAATCTTTCTGTCTTCCTAACTAAATTATCTTTACCTTCAGTAAGTTTCTTCATGGCATCATCATAAGTTCCCTTAGTAGTATTAATATTATTACCAACTTTAATAAGATCTTCTGAGAAAGACTGAAACTTATCATATAAGGATCCAGCCTGACGTGCAATCTCAATTGCATTTTTATTTGCTTTATCTTGCTTCCACATGTAAGCAATAGTCTTTAGGGTAGCAAAAAGAGTTGAATTAGTAACCATAACAATATTTTTATCGATTGCCTTATTATAAAGACTGACATCTTCTAAAACAGCGAGTTTAAAGGCGGGTTCATTTGCCATAAACATTAGAATATAATCAGGTTGGTTTATATCTAAATCTTGATAGTTTTTATTTGCCAAGGTTGTTATGTGCGTATTAATACTTCTAAGATGATCTTTAAGGAATCCTTTTTTTTCTTCTTTATCTTCAGAGTTATAATAATTCACATATGCTACTAATGAAACCTTAGAATCAATTACTATACATTTTTCACCAGGTAATTTAACTATGTAATCAAGTCTTTGGTTATCTAAGTTTTCCGTTTTAATATTTTTCTCCTTGACATAATGAATATTTTTTTCAAGACCCGCTGCATTTAAAATTGTCTCCATCTGTTGTTCCCCCCAATCACCCTGGGTTTTACTTTCCCCTCTTAAAGCGTTTGCTAAATTATTTGCATCATCTCTCATCTTAAGGGTTTCATTCTTTAAGTGATTAATCTCTGATTTTAAAATTGCATTAAACTCTAACGCATCCTTATTTGTTAGTTCTACTTTTCTTTCAAATCGTTCAATATTTTCTCTCAGAGGATCTAATATACTTGAAAGGTTTTCCTTATTAACTTCACCAATTTTCTTTGTTTTTTCATCAAATATTTCGTTAGCTAAATTTTTAAACTCAAGAGATAACATTTCTCTCATCTTATCAAGTTCCTCATCTCTCTTATCTGAATTTTCTTGATTTAAATTTGGTTGATTAAGCTTAAACAAGATATATCCAACACCACCTAGGATAAATAGTCCAATTAAGAGTAAAGCAATTTCCATATCTATAAGTTAATAAATATTTGATAGTTATTATGAAGAATACTCTTCCATAGGTATACAACTACAGAATAGGTTTCTATCTCCGTGTGCATTATCAACTCTTCTGACAGAAGGCCAAAATTTATTTTTTGAAACAAAAGAAAGAGGGTATGCAGCTTTTTCTCTTGTGTAAGGCAAGATCCAAGATGAAGATGTCACAAGATCAGCAGTATGTGGAGCATTTTTGAGCACATTATTTTCCTTATCATATGTTCCATTTCTTATCTCTTCTATCTCATTTCTAATTTCAATCATTGCATCACAAAATTTATCAATTTCTTCTTTTGTTTCGCTTTCTGTTGGTTCAATCATCATTGTTCCAGGTACTGGGAATGATACGGTTGGTGCGTGATATCCAAAATCCATTAACCTTTTAGCTATATCTTCAACTTCAACATTTGTATCCGATTTAAAGTCTCTACAATCTATTATAAATTCATGAGCGCTGGTCCCTTTGACTCCTTTATAAAGGATATCGTAGTGACTTTCAAGCCTAGACCTTATGTAATTTGCATTTAATATTGCTAATCTAGTGGCGTCTGTAAGTCCCTTTGATCCCATCATTGCAATATATGCATATGAAATAGCCAGAATACTGGCACTTCCAAAAGGAGCACTTGATACAGGATGTATATTTTTTGAATCAAATTCATCAAATATATTTCTTGGTAAGAATTTTACAAGTTTTTCAACAACTCCAATTGGACCCATTCCTGGTCCACCTCCACCATGAGGAATACAAAATGTTTTATGGAGGTTCAGGTGACAAACATCTGCACCTATTTTGTTTGGATTAGTTAATCCAACTTGGGCATTCATATTAGCTCCATCCATATAAACTAATCCACCATTTTCATGAATAAGATTACAAACTTCAAGTATATGATCCTCGAAAACTCCATGTGTTGAGGGATAAGTTATCATTAGACAACTTAAATTTTCAGAATGTTCTTCACATTTTTCCTTCAAATCATCAATATCAATATTTCCGTGTTTATCACATTTAATAACCACCACTTTCATCCCTGCCATAATTGCTGAGGCTGGGTTTGTGCCGTGAGCAGAAGATGGTATTAAAGCTATATTTCTATTCTGATTGGCATTATCAAGGTGGTAGGCTCGAATTACCATAAGACCCGTATACTCCCCCTGAGCACCAGAATTAGGTTGAAAGGAAAGAGAAGAAAAGCCTGTTATTTCTGATAACCATATATTTAATTTCTCAATCATTTCGTGATAACCTTTTGCTTGATCTTGAGGGACAAATGGGTGAAGATTCATCTCTTCCCATGTCACGGGAATCATCTCAGTGGTTGAATTTAATTTCATAGTACATGAACCTAATGAAATCATTGAATGAACTAGAGATAAGTCTTTATTTTCAAGATATTTCATATACCTCAGAATTTCATGTTCTGTATTGTATTTATTAAAAATATTATGAGTAAGAAAATCAGACTTCCTTTGAACATCATTTTTGAAATTGAAATCCTGATTTCTAATTTCATCTATATTAACTTGAATGGAGTTCTTCCCATATTCAGAAAACAAAGTAATTATATCAAATATATCTTTTTCGCTGGATGTCTCATCTATTGAAATTCCAATATGATCAGAATCGTAATATCTAAAATTTATCTCTCTAATTTCAGCCTCTTTCTTTATGGCAACTTTTTGATCTTTTGAAACAGAAATCTTTAGTGTATCAAAAAAGTTAGAATTAAGTTGTTCAAAGCCAAGTGATTTTAGTCCTTTATTAAGAAGATGTGTTAACGCATTAATTTTTTTTGAAATATTAATAATACCCTCTCTACCGTGGTATACAGAATACATTCCTGCCATCACTGCAAGAAGTACTTGAGCTGTACATATATTTGATGTAGCTCGGTCCCTTTTTATATGTTGTTCACGAGTTTGTAATGCCATCCTATAGGCACTATTACCAGAATTGTCAACACTCACTCCAATAATTCTACCAGGTATATGTCTCTTAAAATCTTCTTTCGTCGCAAAAAATGCAGCATGAGGACCACCATAACCCATTGGAACACCAAACCTTTGCGAGTTTCCTACAACAACATCTGCCCCCATATCTCCTGGAGGGGAAAATAAGGCAAGACTCATTAGATCAGATGCAACACATGAAAATATTGAGCTTTGTTTTGCGCTTTCTAATATCTTAGAAATATCAGATATATTTCCATCTGAGTCAGGATATTGAAGAAAGATACCAAAAAAATCATCACTAAATTCAAAATTATTTATATCCCCAATAACAAGCTCGATCCCCAAAGGTGTAGACCTTGTCTTCATTAACTCAATTGTTTGAGGAAAAGATTTTTCCGATACAAAAAATTTATTTGCTGATTTTTTCTCACCTTTTCTTAATCTGTAAAACATTGTCATTGCCTCAGAAGCTGCTGTACCCTCATCCAGTAAGGAGGCATTAGCAATTTCCATTCCTGTCATATCACTTACCATTGTTTGATAATTTATTAAGGCCTCAAGTCTTCCCTGTGCTATCTCAGCCTGATAAGGAGTGTAAGCTGTATACCATCCAGGATTCTCAAGAATATTTCTCTTAATTACTGATGGAGTTATACAATCATAATAACCCATACCAATGTATGTTTTAAATTTTTTGTTTTTGGATGATATTTTTTTGAAGGATTCTAAAAATTGTGTTTCAGTCAATGGTAAATCTAAATCCATATTTGATTGAAGCCTTATTGAATCTGGAATAGTATTATCAATAAGCTCATCAGTAGAACCAAATCCGATGACATCCAGCATAGCCTTTTCGTCCGACTCAGATACTGAGTTATGTCTCTTGGAAAACTCGTCAGAATTAAATAAAATTTCTTTCATAAATAAACACTAAATTCTAACGCAAATGTATACACAAAGTTCAAAAATAAAATTGATTGTAATAAAGAAATTCTATTAATTCTAATAAATTAAATTTGTATTATAATTTACTAAAAAAAATGTCTTCAATTCTTATCAAAAAAGCTACGATCATAAATGAAAATTCAAGAGAGATATCTGATTTATTTATAAAAAATAATAGGATAGAAAAGATTGATAAGAATATTAATATAGAAAGTAAATGTAGTGAGATTAATGGAGAAGGATTATTTCTTATACCTGGTTTAATTGACGATCAAGTTCACTTCAGAGAGCCAGGACTAACTCATAAAGGAAACATATATACTGAATCTATGGCTGCCGTAGCAGGAGGCGTAACATCCTTTATGGAAATGCCTAATACGATTCCAAATGCTATAACAAATAAAGAGTTAGAGAAGAAGTATCTTATTGGCAAAAATACTTCTTTTGGTAACTACTCATTTTACCTTGGAGCAAGTAATAATAATATAGAGGAGGTAAAGCGCCTAGATAAAAAAAATATTTGTGGAGTCAAAATATTTATGGGCTCTTCAACTGGCAATATGTTGGTAGATAAAGAAAAGGCTCTTAATGAAATTTTTAAATACTCAGAAGTAATCATAACTACTCACTGTGAAGATGAGGAAACCATCAAAACAAACTTGAAAACAGCTCAAGAAAAATATGGAGAAAATATACCTTTTAATCAACATCCAATAATTAGATCTAGAGAGGCGTGCTACAAATCGTCTTCACACGCAATATCATTGGCAAAAGAACATAATGCAAAACTTCATATTCTCCACATATCAACAAAAGAAGAGTTAGAATTATTTGATAATATTCCCCTAAAAGAAAAAAATATAACATGTGAGGCTTGTCTTCATCATATGTGGTTTTCTGATTCTGATTATGAGTCTCTTGGAAGCCTAATAAAATGGAACCCTGCAATTAAAACCAGTGACGATAGAACGTCCATTATTGATGCGGTTAATAATGATTTTATTGATGTTATTGCAACTGATCATGCCCCACATACTTTTGAGGAAAAATCTAAAACATATATCAATGCCCCGTCAGGTGGCCCACTAATACAGTATTCCCTACCACTACTTTTAGAAATGAATAAGAAAAATAAATTTTCGTTGGAGAAGATAGTCCAAAAAACATCACACAGTGTCGCAGATTTATTCCAGATAAAAAATAGAGGATATATAAGAGAAGGATATTTTGCAGATATTGTTTTATTTGACCTAACATCAGAGACAAAGGTTTCTGAAGAAAAAATTCTATCAAAGTGTAATTGGAGCCCATTAAAAGATGAGACGTTCCATTCAAAAATAATTCATACTATAGTCTCAGGCCAGCATATTTTTAAGGATGGACAACTTAACGGAGAATCTTCAGGTATGAGAATAGAATTCGATAGAGATTAGAAAATTTGTCTTAGTTATAACATTATTCTAGATTTGCTGATTCAAAATGGTGGTTGTAGTTCAGTTGGTTAGAACGCCTGATTGTGGTTCAGGAGGTCGCCGGTTCGAGTCCGGTCTTCCACCCTTTTTTTATAATTTAAAATTTTAATAATGTTAAAAATACCTCCTCCCCTTA
>CAZKLB010000011.1:34542-38098 GCA_964553685.1 uncultured Marinoscillum sp. | reverse complement strand
AGCAATTCTTTCTTTAAATATGCTTTGATCGTAGGCATTATCTGCTTTTCGTCTTAAATTTTTTTCTTGTGATGCCTCAGTTTTGTAAATGCCAGAATAAATTATTTCTTTTAATTCTTTTAGTAAAGCTTTTCTCTTTTTAATATTCTTTTCTCTGTTTGGAAATATATTTTTATTGAATTTTTTCCCATTATAAATTTTTACCCTTTTTCCATTTTTGTTATAGTAACAAAATGATCTTTTATGATTGGAATTAATTTTAATGGAATGTCTCATGAGACAATTATAACTAAAATATTTAATTATTTAATAATAATTTTTAGTGAAATAGAATTAAATTTTTTTTTATGTCTCATTTAAAAAATAATGAGACATATATCAATCTATTTCTTTTTTGGTGTTTGTATTTATTTCCATAATTTTATTATCTAATCAAATTTATAGGTATGAAAATTTTATTATTAATTCTTTTTTTAACAACAACCATTCTTTCTGCTCAAAAGAAAGAGGAAACCGATGAAAAAAAATCTAAAAAAACTTATTCAGAAATTATAGACAATTCATTTAAAACTGATAATGGATTATTTAAAGTTCATCAGAAGGATCAGATATTTTATTATGAAATACCAAGAGAATTATTAGACCAGGAAATGTTGATGGTTACAAGGATAGCCAAAACCTCAAATGGTATTGGTTATGGTGGTCAAAAAATTAATTCTCAAGTATTAAGATGGCAACTTAAAAAAGATATGATTTTATTAAGGATTGTTAGCTATGAAAATATTGCCAACGATTCTCTACCAATTTACGAGTCAGTAAGAAACTCAAATTTTGAGCCAATTTTATCATCATTTGAAATTAAAACAGTCAATCCAGAAGATAGCTCCATCGTTATTGATGTGACTTCCTTATTCTCAACAGATATTAAAGCTCTTGGTTTCCCTCAGTATAGAAGAAAAAGTCTAAAAATTACTTCCTTAGATAAAAAAAGATCCTTTATTGAATCCATAAAAAGTTTTCCAATAAATATCGAGGTAAGAAATGTATTAACCTATATTTCTAGCGAGCCCCCATCACAGAGAAACTCACAGACTATTAGTTTAGAAATTAATAATTCAATGCTTTTGCTGCCAAAAGAGAAAATGGAACCTAGATTTTTAGATAGACGTGTTGGATACTTTTCTCAAACTCAGACAGATTATGGTTTAGATGAGCAAAAGGCAAAATCCACTTCATATATAAGAAGGTGGAAATTAATTCCAAAAGATATTGAAGCATATAACAGGGGAGAATTGGTAGAACCTATAAAGCAGATTGTTTATTATATTGACCCTGCTACGCCAGAGAAATGGCGTAAATACTTAAAGCAAGGAGTAGAAGATTGGCAGATTGCCTTTGAAGCAGCAGGATTTAAAAATGCAATTATTTGCAAATATCCACCCTCAAAACAAGAAGATCCAGATTGGAGCCCTGAAGATGCTAGATATTCTGTAATTAGATATTATGCATCAGATATACAAAATGCTTATGGTCCTCATACTGCGGATCCAAGAACTGGCGAAATTTTAGAGAGTGATATTGGTTGGTATCATAATGTCATGAATTTATTAAGAAATTGGTATCTTATTCAAACTGCCGCTGTAAATGAAATGTCAAGAAGTGTAAAATTTAAGGACGAGGTAATGGGAGAGTTGATAAGATTTGTTTCAGCACATGAGGTTGGACATACCATTGGTTTGCCACATAATATGGGTTCAAGTTATTCCTACCCGGTTGATAGCCTTCGATCTCCAACTTTCACATCAAATCATGGAGTAGCTCCCTCAATTATGGATTATGCAAGATTTAATTATGTTGCTCAACCTGAGGATGGTGTAAAAAACTTTTATCCAAAGGTTGGTACTTATGACATATGGTCGGTAAAATGGGGGTATACATATTTCTCGGATGAAGATAAAAATTCAGAAAAAAAAATACTTAATGATTGGATAAAGAATAATGCAGATGATTATAACTATTGGTTTGGCTATTCTAATGGTATTGATCCAAGATCCCAAACTGAATCAATTGGAAGTGATAATATGGACGCAAGTTATTATGGCTTATTAAATTTAAAAAGGATAGTTCCTAATCTAATAGATTGGTCCTATGAAGAAGGAAAAAACTATGAAGATCTTAAAGAATTATATATGAATGTTAATAATCAATTTAGGAGATATATTGGCCATGTTACAACAAATATTGGCGGCATTTATGAAGATTTAAAAAGTAATGATCAGGAAGGATCTGTTTATAATCATGTTCCAAAAAATGTTCAAAAAAAAGCTATTTATTTTCTAAACGAACATGTGTTTTCTTCTCTCGACTGGCTCGTAGATAAAAATGTTTTAAATAAAATAGAAAATATTGGAGCTCAGGAGAGAATCCGGGTTATACAAAATTATGCACTAAATAGAGTCTTTGATTATTCAAGACTATCAAGAATGATTGAAAATAAACTAATAAATGGGAATTTATCGTATTCCATTCAAGAAATGATTTTGGATATAAATAAAGGCATTTGGGGAGATCTATCTAATACAAATCCTATCGAACTCTATAAAAGAAATCTACAGAAAAGCTATATAAATATTTTTATTGATATGATGGAAAATGAAAAAACTCAGTCAAATTATTATAAAAGATTTGGAGCAAATATAAAGTTTTCTGAGTCAGATATTAGACCAATTATACTAGGTGAATTAAAAGACTTACAAGAAAAGTTCAACATTAAATCTAAAAAGACAAAAGATAAAGAGACAAGAAATCATCTTCAATACCTGAAAATGATGATTGATAAAGTGATAAATAAAAGTTAAGAGTAGAAAGATTCTAAATTTATAAAATCTCTTTTAGTTAATTTTCTCCACTTCCCTCTAGTTAAATTTTTTTTTGTGAATGGTCCGTATAATGTCCTATCAAGATTTTTTATATCATATTTCAAATGTCTAAAAGCTTCTTTTATTTTGGAGCTGTAACCACTTACGATTTCTAGTCCAATATCAGTACCTGTTTTCAATTTTTTAATGTTATTTATACTAACTAATTTATCGTTTATTATTATTCCTTTTTTTAGCTTTTTAATATCATTATCATTTATTTCTCTATCTAAAATAACACTAAATATTTCTTTTATTTTATATTTATTATCCTCTAACTTTTGTCGTAATTCATCATCGTTTGTAAGTAATATTAATCCAGTTGCATCATTGTTTAGCTCACTAGTAAAAAATAACTTTTCATTTATGCCTTTTAATAGTGTGAAAATATCTTTCTTGCTATTTTTTCCTTGATTTTTTATGATAAAGTCTCTGGGTTTATTTAGAAGAATATAAATTTTATTATCATAATTGATTTCTTTATCGTTTACTTTAATTGTATCAACTATTCTTACTTTCTCCCCAAGTTTAGTAATTACTTTATCATTAACTTTAACTGCTCCAATATCGATTAATCTATCTGCTTCTTTTCTAGATCCAAACCCTGATTTTGATAAAACTTTATTTAACCTAATTAA
>CAZKLB010000011.1:32639-34442 GCA_964553685.1 uncultured Marinoscillum sp. | reverse complement strand
TTTGTTACAGGTTGTTTATATGCTATAATTGATAATGTTTCAAGAGCAGATATTGATAATCTTCTTTTAGATTGTTGTTTTAATAAAATTTCATTTAATCTAGAAAATTCATTTTTAGTTAGAAATTGAAACCCTCCACCAGATTCAACTATTTCAAAAGAATAGTTTCTATCCTTATACTTGTTTAATATTACTTCAAGAGAATCCTTAATTTCCTTTTCATTATAATCTATGTTTTCACTTTCGTTGAATGCTTTCTGAATATCATGTATCTTGATAGGCTTAGGTGAGCAAAAAATAAGTGATTCTATCTTTGTCTCTAAAGAATTCAATTTTATCCTCTATTTAATTTTGCTTCAATTGATTGCGTTGCGTGAGGAACAGCTCTTAACCTCTTTTTATCAATTAGATTTCCGGTGTCTTTACATATTCCATATGTTCCGTTTTTTATCCTGATCAAAGCATTTTCTAAATTATTTATAAATTTTTGTTGTCTTCCTGCGAGCTGGCTAAGACTTTCTTTCTCCATAGTATCTGCTCCATCTTCTAATGTTTTAAGAGCACCTTGAGTTGAGTCGGTGCCGGAAACGTTGCTTCTTAGTAATGATTCTTTAATGAAGTCAAGTTCACTTTGAGCATTTTTTAATTTACTTTGAATTAATTTTTCAAATTCTTTAAGTTCTTTCTGTGTATATTTTGTTTTTTTAGCTTTAGCCATAATATTCAAATTTACAATTTTCTTTTAATTTCTTTTATTTCGAAGGATTCTATTATATCACCAACCTTAATATCATTAAAGTCTTCAATGCTTAGACCACATTCATAACCATTTTTTACTTCATTGACATCTTCTTTAAATCTCTTTAACTGTTTTATTTTTCCATTGAAAACTACAATGCCATCTCTAATTAATCTAATTTTATTTTTCCTTATAATATTTCCATTTGTCACATAACACCCTGCAATAGTACCAATTTTAGATATTTTGTAAGTTTCTCTAACTTCTACATTACCAACGATACTTTCTTCTTCAGTTGGTTCTAACATGCCTTCCATTGCAGATTTTATTTCATTTATTGCTTCATATATTATGGAATACATTCTTATGTCAATTCCTTCTTTTTCAGCTAAATTTCTAGCATTAATAGATGGCCTTACCTGAAAACCAATGATAATTGCGTCTGAGGCTGATGCTAGTAGTACATCAGATTCTGTAATTTGTCCAACACCCCTATGGATAATATTTACTGATATCTCATCTGTAGAAAGTTTTTCCATGGAATCTGACAATGCCTCAATTGATCCATCAACATCCCCCTTTAAAACAATATTTAGTTCTTTAAAATTTCCAAGCGCTAGTCTTCTGCCAATCTCATCTAAAGTAACATGTTTTTTTGTTCTAAGTGTCTGTTCCCTTATAAGCTGTTCTCTTTTAGTAGCTATTTCTCTGGCTTCTTTATCAGTCTCAAATATATTAAATTTATCACCTGCCTGAGGAGCTCCACTTAGTCCAAGCATTAATATGGGGGTAGCTGGACCCACACTTTCCTTTTCTTTCCCCCGATGATCAAATAATGCTTTAACTTTCCCATATTCAGATCCTGCAAGAACAATATCACCCTTATTTAATGTTCCACTCTGAACCATCATAGTAGTAAGATAACCCCTTCCCTTATCAAGCTCTGACTCGATTACGGTTCCATTTGCATTTTTATTTGGATTAGCCTTAAGTTCTAACATTTCAGCTTCTAATAATACTTTTTCTAATAGTTCTTCTACACCTTCTCCTGTTTTAGCAGAAAC
>CAZKLB010000011.1:0-32539 GCA_964553685.1 uncultured Marinoscillum sp. | reverse complement strand
GCAATTCTTTGCCCTTTTTTAGTATCGACATCATACGCTCCTATATGTTGTGTTATTCCACCAGCTTCTCCTTCAGTTACTCGAGAATTTCTTATGTAATCTAATAGTGATGTTTTACCGTGATCGACATGACCCATTATTGTTACAATAGGGGCCCTTTCCTCTAAATCTTTTTCTTCGTCAGGTTTTTCTACTACATTAATTTCTTCTTCATCAGAAGTTGTAAACTCTACTTTGTAACCAAATTCTTCAGCTATTATATTTATAGTTTCAGCATCTAATCTTTGATTTATCGAAACAAACATTCCAATTTCTAGATACTTTGATATAACATCATTTGCAGTGACGTCCATTAATTTTGCAAGATCATTTGCAGATATATATTCTGTGACTTTTAAAACTTTTGATTCTTCCTCTTGCTTTATCTTCTCCTCCTCAATTGCTTCTGCATGTTGGGATCTTTTCTCCTTTCTATATTTAGATCTTTTAGTATCGCCATCCTTTCCGCCACTTAGTTTAGCAAGTGTAGATTTAATTTTATCCTGTATTTCTTTATTTTTTTTATCTAAATCTTCTTTATTATCTACTTGTGTTTGAGGTTTTTTATTTTGGGTTTTATTTGAGATAATCCTTTTTCTTGGTCTTCTTTTTTTCTTTGATTGATCAGATGAAGCAACTCTCTTTCTACCAGGGTCATCAAGATTTATTTTCTTAATTATTTTAAGCTGGCTTTTATTTTCTTCACTTTTTTTATCATCTTTTTGACCTTCCTCATCTTTTTTGGAATCATCTTTATTAACCTCTTTTGTTAAAGTGGCTTTTTCTTCTAATCCAATTTTTATATTAGAAGCTACTTTTTTTTCTACAGCCGAGTCTTCGAATGCATTTTCGAGAATTTGATAAATTTCAGAATTAATTTTTGTATTAGGGTTAGAATCTATTTCATAACCCTTATTCCTTAGAAAGTCAATTATTGTATTTCTACCAACATTTAATTTCCTAGCAATTTGACCTAATCTTAATTGTTTAGATTCACTCATATATTATTCAAATTCTTTATTAAGTGTGCTAATTAAAGTATCAACTGTTCCTTCTTCTAAATCTGATCTTTTTATAAGATCATCTTTATCTAAATTTAATACTGCTTTTGCTGTATCTAACCCTATCCTCTTAAGTTCATCAATGATCCAACCTTCTATCTCATCAGAAAACTCATCTAAATCAACATCTTCTTCTTGTGTTTCGTCTAGTTCTCTAAATACATCAATTTCAAGCTCTAATAATCTGCTTGCAAGCTTTATGTTTTGTCCACCTTTACCAATTGCAAGAGAAACTTGATCAGGCTTTAAATATACAGACACTCTCTTCTCCTCATTGTCAATGTTCATACTAGTAATTTTAGCTGGACTTAAAGCTCTTGATATGTATAATTCTTGATTATCTGTAAAATTAATTACATCAATATTTTCATTTTGTAGTTCTCTTACGATTGAATGTATTCTAGATCCATTCATACCTACGCAAGCTCCGACTGGATCAATCCTATCATCGTATGATTCAACACAAATTTTAGCTCTCTCCCCTGGTTCTCTCACAACTTTCTTAATGGTAATTAAACCATCGCTAATTTCAGGAACTTCATTTTCAAAAAGCTTTTCAAGGAAAATTGGACTTGTTCTTGAAAGAGTGATTTTGGGGTTCCCTCTAAACATTTCAACGCTTGTAACTGCACCCCTAAGAGTATCTCCTTTTCTGTATTTATCTTTATAAATTTGCTCAGATCTTGGCAGAGATATTTCGTTTCCTTCATTATCCACTAATAACACTTCTCTGCTTAAAATTTGATAAATTTCACCTGTAATAATCTCTCCAACAAGTTCCTCATATTTATTAATTATAACTTCTTTTTCTAAATCTTTGACTCTTTGTATTAGTGTTTGTTTTGCAAGAATTATAGCTCTTCTCCCAAAATCCTCTATTTTAATTTCCTCTGCAACTTCATCTCCAATTTCAAAATCTTTTTCGATATTTTTTGCATCAGATAATTTAATCTTATCAAAATCCCAGATATCTTCAGAATTATCATCTACAATTTCTCTAAATCTCATAATTTCTAAATCGCCTTTGTCTGCATTTATAACTATATCAAAATTTTCGTCTTCCTGATATTTCTTCTTGATCATGGCCCTAAAAACATCTTGTAGTATTCTGATCATTGTTGGTCTATCCACATTTTTTTGTTTAGCAAATTCTGTGAAAGATTGTATAAGTACTTTTGTATCCATAATATTTTTCAAAAAAAATGGGGACAAATGTCCCCGCTTCCAATTAAATTAGTACGCAAACTTAACTTTTTTTAAATAGAAGACAAATTTTAAGTTCAAAAAGGTAATATACAGAATGTCAAAGTCTCTTAATCTATATAATTCTTTGGGTAAAAAGAAAGAACTGTTTTACTCTAACTATAAAGATAAGGTAATGATGTATGTCTGTGGACCTACTGTTTATGATTTATTGCATATTGGTAATTTTAGGGGACCAATATTTTTTAATTTTCTAAGAAACTGGCTTGAGCATTTAGGGTATTCTGTAACTTATGTTTACAACTATACAGATATTGATGATAAAATCATTAAAAAATCAAAAGAAGAAAAAACTTCTACGAAAGATATATCAGAAAAATATATTTCTGAGTTTGAATTAGATTATGATTCTTTGAAAATTAATAAACCAAATTTTACTCCGAGATGTACAGAACATATTGATGATATTATAGCATTTATAGCTGATTTAATTAATGATGGTTTTGCATATGAATCTAATAAAAGTGTTTTCTTTTCTATTGAAAAATTTAAAAAATACGGAAAACTATCTGGAAAAAATATAGATGATTTATTAGCTGGCCATAGAGTTGATGTTAATACCGACAAAAATAATCCTATGGATTTTGTCCTATGGAAACCATCTAAAATGGATGATCCAGGATGGGATTCTCCTTGGGGATTTGGAAGACCTGGATGGCATATTGAATGTTCAGCAATGTCTGATAAAATTTTGGGACAAAATATTGATATTCATGGGGGTGGGATTGATCTTCTATTTCCTCATCACGAAAACGAAATAGCACAATCTGAGTCAAGATCCTCATCTAGTTTTTCCAATTTCTGGGTACATAATAATTTAATAAATTTTGATAATCAAAAAATGTCAAAGTCTCTTGGTAACATTATTAAAGGGAGAGACTTTATAAAAGAATATAATGCAGAAATTTTAAAGTTTATTATACTTAGTGTCCATTATAGATCGATTTTAAATTTTAACAAAAAAATAATTAATCAAACTATTATAAATTTGATTAAAATATATTCTTCTCTTGAAACTTCAGATAAAATTTGTAAATCAAATCTTGATGAGTCAAAAAATATAAATCACGATGAATATTTTAAAGATTGTCAAAAAAAAGCTGATGATTTTATAAATAATGATTTTAATACACCAGGTTTATTCTCTGTTTTATTTGATATTATAAGAAAGTTTAACTCTGTTTCTATAAATAAAAAAACAACCTCAGAATCTAAATACTTTTCTATACTTTTTAGAAATTTTTTTCAAAAATATGGTTCTATGCTAGGATTATTTCAAGAACCAAAAACAGAATTTTTAATGGGATTAAATTTGTTGTTATTAAAATCTAAAAAAATTAAAATTTCTGAAATTGAACAAAAAATTGAGGATAGAAATAATGCAAGAAAATTAAAAGATTATAATATTTCTGATAAAATTAGAGATGAATTACTCGCCCTGGGAATAGAATTAAAAGATAATAAAGAAGGTGAAACAAGTTGGTCTGTTAAGGTATAATATTTTAAATTTCTTCTGCAACAACCTCATTAACTTCAGGTATAAATCTTTTAAGAAGCTTTTCAATTCCTGATTTTAAAGTAATCATGGATGATGGGCAACCACTACATGCACCTTGAAGTGAAACTTTTACTGTGCCTTTATTAAAGGACTCAAATTGGATAGCTCCACCATCTTGTTCTACAGCAGGTTTTATGTACTCATCTAAGACCTCCATAATTTTTTTGTCAATTTCATTTTCTGGTATGGAACTCTTTTTTTTAGTAGTAGTTATCTCTATAACTTTATTGCCTTCCTCTAAATATTTTTTTATAAAATTTCTTAGTTCTAGTTTAATAGCATCCCAATGAACTTGATTATTTTTTGTGATGGTAACAAAGTTACTCATGATAAAAACTCTATCAATATAGTCAAACTCAAAAAGAGCCTTTGCTAGAGGGGAATCTTTTGCACTTTCTTTTTCAGGATAGTCTTTAATAACCCCATCATCAACCAACATTCTATCGGTAACAAATTTTAATGAGTTAGGATTCGGATTAGCTTCTAAGTATATATTTATATTATTCATCTTCAATAAATTTAATTTTTTCTCCTTCTGTAGAAGCTACAACGCTTGCTACAGTTGCATCTCCGGTAACATTTACAATTGTTCTACACATGTCTAATGGCCTATCAATTGCTATAATTAAAGCCAAACCTTGTGGATCAATTCCAATAGCGCCCAGTACAATTACTAACATTATAAGCCCTGCTCCAGGAACCGCAGCAGCCCCAATTGATGAAAGGGTAGCGGTTAAAACAATAACTAATTGATCTGCTATTGTTAGGTCTTGTCCAAAGGCTTGCGCAATAAATACAGCAGATATTGCTTGATGAACACTAGTTCCATCCATATTTATTGTTGCTCCAAGAGGGCAGACAAAACTTGTTACCTCATCTGATACATTTAAATTTTTTTCGACTCTTTTCATTGTTAATGGTAAAGTTGCAGCGCTTGAACTTGTAGAAAATGCAAGCATCTGTGCAGGAAATATGGCCTTCAAAAATTTTTTGAAAGATATACCAGTAAACGAGTACATAATTATAGGATAAAAAATAAATACCATAAATGATAATCCAATAAGAACAGTTACAGCATAAAATAATAACGGCTTTAATGTTGTAATTATATTATTTGGATCGTCTCCTGCCAGATCTACGATTAGTCCAGCTAGTAGAGCGAATACTCCAATAGGTGCATATTCCATTATAATTTCTACAATCTTTATTATTATTTCGTTTAATCCATCAAATGCTTTTTTTACAGATTCAGATTTTTTTGGAGAAGATAATACTAATGAAACACCAAATAAAACTGAAAAAAATATAATTTGTAGCATATTTCTGTTATCGCTAGCTGCATTAAAAAAATTATCTGGAACAACATCTATCATCATCTGAAGTGGCCCAGAATCCTTAACATCTTCTGCACTTGAAATTTTCATATTAGCATCTGATGCATATTTTTCTTTTAGTTCAACTGTCTTTTCTTCAGGAAAGTATTCACCAGGTTCTAATAAGTTAGCTAGTATTAATGCTACTGTAATTGCTGTGACAGTAGTTAGAATATATATACCAAATGTTTTTCCTCCAATTCTTGAGAGTTTAGCAGTATCTCTAAGGTTGGATATTCCTGAAACTAAAGAAACAAAAATTAAAGGGACCGCTACAAGTTTTAGCATCTTAACAAAAATTGTTCCAAATGGCATAACCCAATCGGTGATAATACTTCCTATACCGCCAAAAACAGATACTATTCCAAGAATAAGCCCTAGAATTAAACCTAATATAATTTTATTGTGTAACGGCATTTATTGTATTTTACTTTGTAAATATAAGTCAACTAAAACATTTGCAGCCATTGCCTCAACAATAGGCACTGCTCTAGGGACAACACACGGGTCGTGTCTTCCCTTTCCTTTAATTGTAACTTTTTCATTTTCGCTACTAATACTTTTTTGATCTTTCATTATTGTAGATACAGGTTTGAAAGCTACATTGAAATAGATATCTTGACCATTGCTAATCCCTCCTTGGATACCACCTGAATTATTACTTTTGGTAGATACCTTATTTTCTTTAACTTCAAACTCATCATTATGTTCAGAGCCAAACATTTCTACACCTTTAAATCCACTTCCGTATTCAAAACCCTTAACAGCATTTATCGATAGCATTGCCCTTCCTAGCTCAGCATGTAATTTTCCGAATATTGGTTCTCCAATTCCAACGGGGCATCCTTCAATTACACACGTTATTACACCCCCAATTGTGTCATTATTTTTCCTTGCATTATCAATTATATCTATGAATTTTTTTGAGTATTCATTATCTGGACATCTAACGATATTTTTTTCTGAGTTAGTTAAGTCAAGTAATTTATAGTTTTTTTTAAGTTTCAGTGATCCAACCTGTGACACATATGCAGAAATTTTAATTCCAGTTTGTGATAATATTTGTTTTGCAATAGATCCAGCAGATACCCAGTTTGCTGTTTCTCTCGCAGAACTCCTGCCACCCCCCCTAAAGTCTCTCGTTCCATATTTTTTATGGTAGGTGTAGTCTGCATGAGATGGTCTAAATGATGTTGAGATGTGATTGTAATCACTACTCTTTTGGTCTTTATTATTAATTAATATACTGATTGGAGCACCAGTTGATTTGCCATCAAAGACTCCAGAGAGAATTTGCAATTTATCATCCTCTTTTCTTTGGGTTGTTATTTTAGACTGACCTGGTTTCCTTCTATCAAGATCTTTTTGGATGATATCTTTGTTAATGTCTATGCCTGCTGGACAACCATCGATGATTACTCCAATTGCTATTCCGTGGGATTCTCCAAATGTTGATATCTTAAAAATTTTACCGAAGGTATTGCTCATTTTCTACTTAAAATCAAATAAAAAGATGTAATAACTAATAAAGTTAAAATAATAATATTTAGAAAAATACTAATATCAACCTGTTTTTTGTTTGATTTTAAATTATTAGGTTTCGATTTAATTAAGCTAATTATGCTCGTTAAATCTGAGTTATTTTTATTAATTCTTTCTTTTATTTCACCAGTCACTGATAATGTTATGTTTGTTTTGAGTGTATCATACTTTTTTTTATTTGAATTAAAGTATATCCAGATAATATTATCTGATAGATTATAATTTCCAGGCTCATTGGGGATTGCATAATAACTAAATTTTTTTGATCCAAATACTTTACTTTTTTCTCTATTTATTATTTGTTGTGAATTAGGGGAGTAAAAGTCAATGGAGTTTTTATTTATTTCTGGTTCTTTTATTGAAGATATATTTCCTTCACCAACGATCTCAAAATCATAATTAAAACTCTCCCCAGTTCTTAATTCTTCTTTATTTATTTTTTCTCGTAACCTAAAGTTTCCAACAATAACTTCATCTTTTAACGGATGATCTGGAAGATCAATTACTTTTACTTCAACCGGCTTAGAATTAAATTTCTCGTAGTCCTCCATTTTATTCCTGCCAAAAAATGATGGCCTTTTTGAAACCTTATACTTTATTAACTCTAATTCTAATTTTGGGAAATATATGTTTTCATTATTAAAAGGATAATAAGTTGCTTCAAAAATTTTATATTGATTATATCTTTTATTATTAATTATTACAGGTGTGCTATTAATATTTTCAATGTTAAAGTTTTCCTCCCAACAGTTTGACGGTTTAATTTTTTTTATGATTTCTGTTAGCTGTCTGCCTAGCTCATAAAACCTCATGTCAGCTACATTACTTTCACTTACAAAGAATGATAGGGTAGTATTAAAAGCTTCTCCAACATAAACACTTTTTTTGTCTGTATTTAAGCTTAAAAACGCGTCTGCTTCGACTTCATAAAATTCGTTATTATTTCTCTCGAAAAAATTATCAAAAGGGTCATCAAATGGATCAAAAAAATTATTGAAAGGGGATTGTTTTGGTTCATCGTAAGAGTCATCAACTTCTACAACAGTACCACTTACAAAAATATTTTTATTATTTACTTTAATATTGAAATCAGGAATATTAAAAACACCAGTTTCTTTTGCTATATAGTTTTGTATAATGCTTTGGGAGGAAGATCTCTTGCCATTAATAAAATTAGTTGAGCTAGATGATGATATACCGGTTTTTGAGAATCCATCTATCTCTGGAAACTCTCCGTAAGATTTAATTTGTTCATTCTCAATATTTAAACTTATCTTTAATTGACCTCCTATAGAAACTTTTTTTGGATTAATGTTAACAGTAATCTCCTGAGAACTAGTATCATAAAAGTGGAATAATATTATGATATGGAAAAATAACAATAGCCTTTTTTTCATGAACAAATTTAATTACACAATAAATTTTTAGTATTTATTTTAAATTAAAAAGTGTTAAATTATGAAACCGCTCTGATATTTCTTTTTAATCCTTTATACTTAGTTCTTTTTATAGCAGAACCCTCAAATATCCTGTCAAATGTTTCCTCTGTTAATTCTACCCAATCTTTTTTTCTAAGCTTTTTAAGATTTTTTTTTGGTAAAAATTCTATTTCTTCATGTGGTTTAGAATTTTTATTCCAAGGGCAAACGTCTTGACAGACATCGCATCCAAAAATAGAATTGTTCATAGAATCATTTAATTCCTCAGGTATATTGTCTTTGTTTTCAATAGTAAGATATGATATGCATTTTTTTGCATTTATCACTTGAGCCTTTGTTATTGCACCAGTCGGGCACGCATCAATACATCTTGAACAATTTCCACATCTATTTAATACAGGTTCATCATATTCAAGTTCTAAATCGCATATTATTTCTGCTAGAAAAAAATAACTCCCTTGATTTTTATTTATAAGTAAAGAGTTTTTCCCAACCCAACCTAATCCTGATAATTTAGCCCAAGCTCTTTCGTGGATTGGTGCAGAGTCAACGAAAACTCTTCCTTCTATATCTCCAATCCTCTCTCTCATTAAAAAAAGTAATTTTTTAAGTTTTTTCTTTAGAACTTTATGATAGTCTTTTCCATATGCATATTTAGATATTATAAAATTATTATTGTCAATTAATTTTTTTGGTGGAAAATAATTGAAAGCTAATGAAATTACAGATTTTGATCCTGGTACTAATAAAGTGGGATCAAGCCTTTTATCAATATTTCTCTCAAGATATGACATAGATCCTTGATATCCATTAGAAAGCCATTTTTCAAAATTTTTTGCTTCCTCTGATAAAAATCTTGCTTTTGATATACCACAGCTAGAAAACCCAAGTTTTTTTGCTTCTGTTTTAATAAATTCTGTGTTCTTTTGGATCATTCGAACATTGAATTTTGATATCCTCTATCTGGCTTTAATCCAAGATGCTCATATCCAGATATTGTTGCGACTCTTCCTTTTTGTGTTCTTTTGATGTATCCTTCTTGCACAAGAAAGGGTTCATAGACCTCTTCAATTGTGTTTGCTTCCTCTCCACAAGCAGTTGCAATAGTTTTTATACCAACAGGCCCACCATTAAACTTTCTTATTATAGCATTTATAATTTTGTTATCCATTTCGTCAAGTCCCTTTTTATCAATTCCTAACGCATCAAGCCCTTTAATTGTTATTTTGTGTGTTATTTTTCCTTCACCATCAACTTGAGCAAAATCCCTTACCCTACGAAGAAGATTATTTAATATTCTTGGTGTACCCCTACTTCTTGAAGCAATTTCTTTAGCTGCTTCACTCTCAATTGGTATTTCTAAAATTTTTGCAGATCTATTCACGATTTTATTTAAAATCTTTTTGTCGTAATATTCAAGTCTAAAATTTATTGAAAATCTTGATCTTAATGGTGCAGAAAGTAAACCAGATCTTGTTGTAGCACCTATTAAAGTAAAAGGATTTAATTTAATTTGAACAGATCTTGCACTTGGACCCGAGTCTATCATTAAGTCAATTTTAAAATCCTCCATTGCTGAGTAGAGATATTCTTCAATAACTTTGTTGAGCCTATGTATCTCATCTATAAATAACACATCTCCTTCCTCTAAATTTGTTAATAATCCAGCTAAATCACCTGCCTTTTCTAAAACAGGGCCTGAGGTAACTTTTAAATTTGTAGAGAGTTCATTTGAAATAATATTCGATAGTGTTGTCTTTCCTAATCCGGGGGGTCCATGTAATATTACATGATCAAGAGGTTCGGATCTTTTCTTTGCAGCTTTTACAAAAACTTTTATATTATTAATTATTTGATCTTGACCATAAAAATCCTTAAATGATTTTGGTCTTAAAATATTTTCAAATTCTTTATCTTTAGAAGTTGATTTATTATCAAGATTTAAGTAGTCCTCTCTCATTCTATATGATGCTAATTTAAATATTTTTTATGCGCCGGTCTGTAATGTTTTTAATTTTTGTTTTGGTAGTCATTTTATTTTTACCAATTGATAAAAACAATAATCAATTTGAGATTAGTGGTTATACTATGGGCTCAATCCCTTATTCATTAAAATACATTGAAGATGATAATATAATTGGAAAGAAATCTATTGATTCTTTACTAATTAATTTTAATAACATTTTTTCTACATATATTAAAGACTCCGAAATTTCCAAATTAAATAATTCTGACAAAAAAGTGATTAAAATCAGTTCAAGCTTCTATAAAATGCTTTATGAAAGTAAAAAAATATTTAATGCTTCAGGGGGTGCGTATGACCCAACTATTGGTCCAGTTGTAAATGCGTGGGGGTTTGGCCCTGATAAAAATAAAAGTATGCCATCAAAAAATAAAATAGATAGTCTTCTTAGTTTTGTTGGTTTTGACAATTTAGAATTTGATAACTTTTCATTTAAAAAACCTAATAGTGGATATTATCTTGATTTTAGTTCTATAGCTAAAGGATATGCTGTGGATATCATATCTGATTATTTAAATAGTAAAGGTTTAAAAAATTATTTTATAGAAATTGGAGGCGAAGTAAAAGCAGCAGGGTATAAATCAAATGGAGATCCTTGGGTAGTTGGAATTAATTCGCCTTTCGATGATAGTAAACTTTATGCTTTATCATCTTTATCAAATAAGTCTTTAGCAACATCAGGTAATTATAGAAATTTTTATAAGTCTGGAGATAGTATTATTTTTCATACTATTGACCCAAGAACTGGATATCCTTCTGAATCTAATATGATTAGCGCTTCAGTATTTTCTTCTAGCTGTTTTTCTGCAGACGCATATGCAACAGCCTTTATGGTTCTAGGTTTTGAAAGATCAAAACAAATTTTAGAAATGAATGATGAGATTGATGGTTTACTAATTTATACTGCTAGGAAAGAAGGAATAAAAAATTATATTTCACCAGGAATTTTAAATTCTATTGATATTGTGGAGTAAGTATTCACTATTGTTTGCTCCTTAATTATATCTAAAGAATTTGATTAATTTTTATTCTTGTAAGAAACATATCAGATGTCATATATAAATATTTAAACTCATCATCAAAAGCACAATTTGCAGTTCTTACTTCTGTTTTAATTGTACCTATATGATCCCCATTTTCTTTTATTACTAGTACCCCGCCAGGTCCAGTAGCAAAAACATTTCCTGATGGATGAACCTTTAAGCCATCAAATAATCCAATATCTTTTTTTGCTAACTCTTTTCCATCAAAAAATACCATAGGATTTTTAACCCCGCCCTCGTATAATTCATATTTCATAATTATAGGGTTATTATTATCAGAATTAGCTACGTATAAAGTTTTTTCATCATTCGATATGCTTATACCATTAGGTCTTGAAAGATTTTTTATAAGAACTTTTAGATCTCCATTAGGGGATAGCTTATAGACCCCGTTAAATAGAATTTCTTTTAATTCATCATCATCCCCATTTAGGAGACCATAAGGAGGATCTGTAAAAAACAGATTCCCTTTTGAGTCATAAACTAGGTCATTTGGGCTATTAAATAATTTATTATTATATGAGGTTATAAGGCTTGATATTTTTTTAATATTTAAGTTTTCCATTTTAGCAATCATCCTGTCACCATGCATACAAATTATTAAATTACCCTCTGAATCAATGGTTAGACCATTTGTTCCTGCTTTCTTAAGGTTTGGCACTTTTCCAGTGTAGCCTATGGGTTTAGAAAAAACACTTAGCCCATTTTTTTCATTCCATTTATATATTACATTGTTTGGGACATCTGAAAATAAAATAGAGTTTAATGATTTAGACCATATTGGTCCTTCAGACCATTCAAATCCTTCTGCAAGAATTTCTATTTTTGTATCTAATTCAATTAATTTATTTAATTCAGGGGATAGCCTTTCTATATACCCTATATGTTTTTCTTGGTTAGTGTAAACAGGAAAAAGAACCAGAAGTATTAAATTAAGTAACATTAATTAAAGATATAATAAAATGATTTTGAGGTATTAAGTAATCAACTTCCACACATCTCACAATCATCTTGATTGTCGATAGAACATTGCATAGCAGCCTGATCTTCTTCTTTAGTCTTAGACTTCTCATCTTTAACTATAGTGAATTTTATAGCATCAGCTGCAGCTTTTGTTCTGAGATAATAGAGACCAGTTTTTAGTCCTTTTTTCCAAGCATGAAAGTGCATTGATGTTAGCTTCCCAAAGTTTGCATCTTGCATATGAATGTTCATACTTTGGCTTTGGCATATGAATGCTCCTCTATCTGCTGCCATGTCAATTATGCTTTTCTGTGAGACCTCCCAAACGGTCCTATACAAAAGCTTAATATCATCAGGAATTTCTTTAATTCCTTGTATCGATCCATTAGCCTCCATCAGTCTATTTTTCATCGACTCATTCCAAAGGTTTAATTTTATTAAATCCTTTAGTAAGTGTTTATTAACAACAATAAACTCTCCGGAAAGTACTCTTCTTGTATAAATATTTGACGTGTAAGGCTCGAAACATTCATTATTTCCAAGAATTTGTGAGGTAGAAGCAGTTGGCATAGGTGCAAGTAATAAAGAGTTTCTTACTCCGTGTTTTTTTACTTCTCTTTTTAATTTAGTCCAATCCCATCTTTTTGAGCTTGGAGCAACTCCCCACATATCAAATTGGAAAATTCCTTTCGAAACTGGAGAACCCTCGTAGGTTTTGTATGTGCCCTCTTTTTTTGCAATTTCCATTGAGGCTTCCATTGCGCCGAAGTATATCGTTTCAAAAATATCTTCGTTTAACTTTTTTGCTTCAGGTGAGTCAAAAGCTTGTCTCATTAAAATAAATGTATCAGCAAGTCCCTGTACACCTATCCCTATCGGCCTATGTCTCATGTTGGAGTTTCTTGCCTCCTCCACTGGATAATAGTTTACATCTATGACTTTGTTCAAGTTCTTTGTAATAACTTTAGTTATTTCATATAACTTCTTATGATCATAAGTCATATCGTCTTTAACAAACTTATTTAGTGCTATGGATGCCAAATTACAGACAGCAACTTCATCAGGTGATGTATACTCAACTATTTCAGTACATAAGTTGGACGACTTAATTGTCCCTAAATTCTTTTGATTAGATTTTATATTACAAGCATCTTTATAAAGAATATAAGGATTTCCAGTTTCAATTTGAGATTCTAATATTTCGAACCATAGATCTTGCGCTTTAACTGTTTTTCTCGCCCTTCCTTCTTTCTCAAACTTTTCATATAGTTTTTCAAATTCTTCGCCGTAGGTCTCGTGTAAGTCTTTTGCCTCGTCAGGTGAAAATAAGGACCATTCACTATTAGACTCGACTCTTTTCATAAATAGATCTGGTATCCACATTGCATAAAAAAGATCTCTTGCTCTGAGCTCTTCTTTCCCATGATTTTTCTTTAACTGTAAAAATTCAAAAATATCTGAATGCCATGGCTCTAAGTAAATAGCAAAACTTCCCTTTCTTTTTCCGCCACCTTGATCTACGTATCTTGCAGTCATATCAAAGTTTCTAAGCATAGGTATAATACCGTTCGAAACACCATTTGTTCCTTTGATGTAAGAGCCGGTAGCTCTGACGTTATGGATACTTAAACCAATTCCTCCAGCAGACTGTGAAATTTTTGCACATTGTTTAAGGGTATCATAAATACCATCGATACTATCTTCTTTCATAGTTAAAAGAAAGCAAGATGATAGTTGAGGTTTTGGTGTACCAGCATTAAATAATGTTGGAGTTGCATGTGTGAACCATTTTTCAGATAGTAAATTGTAAGTTTCGAGAACACTGTCAAGATCATCCATGTGGATACCAATCGCTACTCTCATTAACATGTGTTGAGGTCTTTCAACAACTTTTCCGTCGAGCCTCAACAGATATGATTTTTCCAAAGTTTTAAACCCAAAATAATCATAACTAAAATCTCTATCATATATAATTGATGAATCTAGAAGAGCCGCATTTTTGTTTATTACTCCGTAAACTTCTTTAGAAAGTAATGAAGCGTTCTCACCAGTTTTAGGATTTACATACGTATATAGCCTTTTCATTGTGCTTGAAAAAGACTTGCTTGTAGTTTTGTGTAAATTTGATACTGCTATCCGTGCGGCTAGTGTCGCAAAGTCTGGATGTTTTGTTGTTAGTGTTGCTGCTGTTTCTGAAGCAAGTTCATCTAGTTCTTGGGTGGAGACACCATCGTATAAACCATCAATAACTTTTTTAGCTATTTCGATAGTTTTAACAAATTCTGTATTTAGACCATAGCTAAGTTTTTCTATTCTCGCTGTAATCTTATCAAACTTAACTGATTCTTTTCTACCGTCTCTTTTTATAACTAGCATGACTCAAATATTAAAAATCTTCCTCTAATGAAAATTTTGGTTTATTTTCTTCTTCCTCTTTCTTTAAAACCCCGGCTTTCTGATATTCAGCTACTCTCTTTTCAAAGAAATTTGTTTTTCCTTGTAAGGATATCATATCCATAAAATCAAATGGGTTTGAAGAATTATAAATTCTAGAGCATCCTAACTCGACTAATAGCCTATCAGCTACAAATTCAATATATTGACACATAAGATCTGAATTCATACCTATAAGTTTTACTGGTAAGGCATCTGTTACAAACTCTTTTTCCAAATTAACTGCATCTTCTATTATATCAGTAACAGTTTCTTTTGGTAATGTATTAACTAAGTGTTTCGTATATAAATGACAAGCAAAGTCGCAATGGAGACCCTCATCTCTTGATATTAGTTCATTTGAAAATGTTAAACCTGGCATCAACCCTCTTTTTTTCAACCAGAAAATTGAACAGAAGCTTCCAGAGAAAAAGATTCCTTCGACAGCAGCAAATGCGATGAGCCTTTCAGCAAAACTACCATTATCAATCCACCTAAGCGCCCAGTCAGCTTTTTTCTTTACACAGTCTAATGTTTCAATTGCATGTAAAAGTTGATCTTTTTCTTTACTATCATCAACATATGTATCAATTAGAAGTGAATAGGTTTCAGAATGAATGTTTTCAATAGCTATTTGGAAGCCATAGAAAAACTTTGCTTCTGTATATTGTACATCTGAAACAAAATGCTCTGCTAGATTTTCATTGACAATTCCATCACTTGCTGCGAAAAAAGCAAGTACATGTTTTATAAAATGTCTCTCTCCATCATTTAGATTTTCCCAATCTTTTAGATCTTGGCTTAAATCAATTTCTTCAGCTGTCCAAAAACTTGCTTCAGCTTTTTTATAAAATTGCCATATATCATCGTGCTCAATAGGAAACAGCACAAATCTATCTGCATTTTCCTGTAATAATGGCTCAGGTTTTTGTTGTATTTTTGACATAATATTTTTTTATTATCTAGTTTAACAATCTAAAAATAGACAAAAAACATCCTTGTCATTACATTCAAAAATAACATAATGACTAAAACATTTTAGTCAGTAAGCGGTTTATAATCTTTTGTGTTTGGAAGCTATAACCGAAAGTTTTTTTGTAAATTTTTGCTTCCGATCTAGGCTGTACAAATATTATAAAAAGACTTTAAAATATCAAAACAAATCTTAAAGGTTTTTCTATTTTTTTTTAAAAAATTTCTATTTTGTTTTTTTGATTTGATTAATAGATATAAAATCATAAATTTGCACACATTTTAAAAACGAAATAATGTACGCAATTGTAGAAATTTCTGGAAAGCAATTTAAAGTTGAAAAAAATAAATTTATCTATACTGATAAAATTGAACCTAAGTCAGGTAAAAAAGTAGAGTTTGATAATGTCTTGTTTATCAGTGAAAAGGGTAAAGTAAAAATTGGGAAGCCAACGATTAAGGGATCCAAAGTGACAGGTGAAGTTCTGTCACAACTAAAAGATGATAAGGTAATTGTTTTTAAAAAGAAGAGAAGGAAAGGATATAAAGTCAAAAACGGTCATAGACAAAACTTGACTAAAATTTTAATTAAAGAAATAAAATAAGTTATGGCACATAAGAAAGGAGCAGGTAGTTCGAAAAATGGAAGAGAATCACATAGTAAAAGATTAGGTATCAAAATTTTTGGTGGTCAAAAAATTATTGCTGGCAACATAATTGTTAGACAGAGAGGTACAAAACATCATCCTGGAAATAATGTAGGTATTGGAAAAGATCACACATTATTTGCTCTTACAGATGGAATAGTTGAATTCAAAAAGGGAAGAAATAATAGGTCATTCGTATCTATTGTATAATTATTATTTTTTTCTATTCATCATATAATCAAAGTAATTAATCAATGCTTCTGTATTGAGACCATCTTCTTTCAAACTTTTTAGTGTTTTTATACCATCCTCAAAATAACTTTTGATTTTATCTTCAGCTATTTTATCAATTTTATATTTAAGCATCAGTTTAGTGATTTCACTGATTTTTTTGTTAGGCTCATTTTTATTTTTTAACCAAAAATTAATTTTTTCTAAATCAACTTTGTTAGCTTTTTCTTTTAGTTTAATAATAAGGTAAGTATTCTTATTATTAAGAATATCACCGCCAATTTTTTTCCCAAAATTTTTATTTCCAAATACATCGAGATAATCATCTTTAAGTTGAAAGCCCACACCCATATTTTCACCAATTTTATAAAGTTGATTAGATATATTATTATCACAACCTCCAATAATTCCACCCAGTTCTAAGCTGAATCCCAATAAAACAGCTGTTTTAAGCTTAATCATTTCAAGATAATCCGCTTCCCTCACAGATTCCTGGCTTTCATAATCCATATCAAACTGTTGTCCCTCACAAACTTTAATAGATATACTATTAAATTTTTTTAGAATAAGACTCATATTATTATTCGATATGCTTTCAAGCATTTTATAGGCAAATATCATTAATAAATCCCCTGATAAAATTCCTGTATTATTATTCCATTTATTGTGAATAGTTTTTTCTCCTCTTCTAATCTCTGCACTATCCATTATATCATCGTGGATTAAGGTAAAATTATGGAAGAATTCAATAGCAATTGCTGGCTTAACAGCTTCTTCGATGTCTTTATTAAATAAACTATATGACATTAAAGTTAGAATTGGCCTTACTCTTTTACTTTTTAGATTTAGTATATATTTGATTGGTTCATAGAGCTTTTTAGGATTGTTTTTTAATCCAATAGATTTAATTGATCTATTTATTATTTCATGAAATTTTGACGCAGAATTTTTCATATACATTTTAAATGTAATTATTGTTTATTCAATTAGCAATAATTGATAATCCTTGGATAATTGCTATTAATATATGAAATAGAAATTTATTCAGATTAATTATTTTATGCAATTTCTAAATCTATAGTTCTTTTTTCTATATCGGTATCGATTACTTTAACAGATATTACCATTCCTAGTCTATAATTCTTATTATAATTTTTCCCATTAATTTGAACCTTTTTATGATCAAAAGAATATTCATCATCTCTTAAAGATGAAATTTTAATAAGACCTTCACATTTTGTTTTTATTATTTCAGCATAAATTCCCCATTCAGTCACCCCAGTTATAGATGCCTCAAAAATATCACCTTTGAAGCCAGTCATGTATTCTGTTTGTTTAAACTTTATTGATTCTCTTTCAGCTTTTGTTGCATTAATCTCCATTTTCGAACAGTGTTTACATAAAATATCGTAATATAATCTTTCCTTTGGCTTGCTTTCATTTAGGTAATCGCTCAAAAGTCTATGAACCATTATATCTGGAAACCTTCTTATGGGAGATGTAAAATGAGTATAATTTTTAAATGCTAATCCAAAATGTTTTTCCTTCTTAACTGAATATTTTGCTTTCGACATTGATCTTATGGCAAACTTCTCAATAGAACTTTCCTCAGGTTTATTTTTAATTTTCTTCATTAAATCATTTAATGAAGTTGATAGTCCTTGACTTTCCGTATTTATCGAGTACCCGAATTGTTTTATGAAATTTTTCAGTTCAATAAGTTTTTCTTTATCAGGATCTTCATGAATTCTATAAACGAAAGTGTAATTTTTATGATTTTTTTTCTCTATTTCATTAATTTTTTCAGCAACAATTTTATTGGCCATTAACATATATTCTTCAACCATTTTATGGGTATCTTTTCTAACTTTTTTGAAAATTTTAATTGGTTTTTTATTATCATCCAACTTGAATTTTATCTCTTCACTTCCAAAATTAAATGCTCCATTTTCAAACCTATCTTCTCTTATTTTTTTGGCTATTTTGTTTAGTTGTATTAAGTATTTAGAATAATTATCATCTTTCTTATCAATTGATAATTGAGCATCCTCGTAAGTAAATCTTTTATCAGAATGAATTATTGTTTTTCCAATCCACTTGTCAGTTATATTGAAATCTTTGTCCATCTTAATTATTACAGAAAATGTTAGTCTGTCTTCATTTGGTCTTAAAGAACATAGATTATTAGATAAAACTTCTGGTAGCATTGGTATAGTTCTATCTACTAAATAGACTGAGGTGCCTCTCTTTTCTGCCTCTTCATTTATTTTATTTCTTTTATTAAAAAAGTGAGAAACATCCGCAATATGTATTCCAATTGAGAAAGAATTTTTTTCTATCTCAATCGACAAAGCATCATCGAAGTCTTTTGCATCATCAGGATCAATGGTAAATGTTAAAATATTTCTTAAGTCTTTCCTCTTTTTGATCTCCTTTTCAGAAATAGTTTCATTAAGATTTTTTGTTTCATTGATTACATTTTCAGGAAATTTTAAGGGTAAATTAAAGTCATGTATAATAGAATTTATTTCTGTTTCGTTTTCACCAATATTTCCTAAACATTTTATGATTTTAGCTTCAGGTTTTCTTTTTGTTTTCCAAGCAAATACCCTTGCCAGATATTTTTTTTTGTTACTAAATTTTTCAGATCTTCTTTTGTTAATGAAAAAGTCTGTATAGATTTTTTTGTTTTTTGGGATAAAAAAAGCGAAGTCTAAACTATCCTCGATTGTCCCTATAAATTCATTATTTTTTCTTTCTATAACACTTACAATTTCTCCTTCAATATGTCTTTTTGAATATTTATTAAATATTTTTAATTTCACTACATCCTCATGAATGGCTCCGTTCATATTCCGGCTTAGAACTCTTATATCTTCATTTAATTCATTAACAATAACGAAGCAAAATCTTTTATTCACATGATCTACTGTCCCTGTTAAAAGCTGACTTTCACGAATTTTAACTTTCTTTTTCTTTTTCAAAATTTTTAACTTATGAGCCTAAATTCAAAAACCTTTGACAGGTTATTTAAAAGTTTTTTTTCAACATCTTTAATCTTAATGTCCTGACCAACCTCTTTGCTTATGGATGTTACTTCTTTATCATTGATTCCACACGGAATTATATTTTTAAAAAAGTTAAGGTCAGTATTTACATTCAATGCTAATCCATGCATGGTTACCCACCTGCTTGTTTTAACTCCTAATGCACAAATTTTTCTTGGATTGTCTGATTTTATATCTATCCACACACCTGTATAATCTTTTATTCTTCCAGATTCAATGTTATACTCTTTAAGAGTTAAAATTACCGCTTCTTCCAAAGATCTCAAATACTTATGGATATCAGTAAAAAAATTTTCTAGATCTAGAATTGGATATATAACAATTTGTCCAGGACCATGATATGTTATATCACCACCTCTATTAATTTTAAAAAATTCAAGATTTTCCTTTTCTATAATGTTTTTATCGATCAATAGATTTTTTTCATCTCCACTTTTACCTAATGTATAAACATGGGGGTGAGAACATGTTAATATATAATTATCAGTTTTGATTTCTTTTTGAAGATTTCTGTTCTTTATTTTAGTATCGATTATCTTATTGAAAATTGATTCTTGCTTTTTCCAAGATTCTTCATAATTAATAAGCCCAAGACTTTTATATTTTACGTTTTTATTAATTACTGAATTCAAAATTTTAAAAAATTAATTATTTCTCTTTAGAAAAAGAGTTCGGTCATAAATCAATTTACCATTATTATTCCATTCTCTTACGATAAATTGTTTATTTGTGTTAAATGGATCTTCATTATAATTAATTTCTCTTTTCTTTTTCCCTGTATTGTAGAATTCTGTCCAAACTCCAATTCTTTTATCATGTAAAAATTTTCCTCTGGCAGCAATTTCTCCATTTAAATGGAAAGCATAGTAATTCCCATTTTTTTCACCATATTTAATCGGTAAAACTTCTTTTAATTTGAGTTTTTCAGTATCCCAGAAATATCTAATGGATTCGTCAAACCAACCGAGATAATATATTTCTTTATCCTGTAAAATATCAGATCTATTAAGTCTGATCCACCTATTTTGTTTAAGGCCATAATAAAATGTACCACTTTCGATTACCTGATCATTAAATCTTTTTGTGTATGTACCATGAAGCATTAAAGCATCCTCCAAGATTTTTCTGGATTTTACTATTTTTTTCTTTTTCTTATCATAAAAGTATAACTCTTGAGCATATACATTTTTCAGCTCAGGATCTTTTATATAAAAGAAATTTTCATAAATATTATTTCTTCCGCTTATGGTTCTAATAAATCCTTTCTTTGTCTTTATTCCAAAAAAAATATTTTTCTTTTTCTTTTTTTTTCTCGTTATCATTAGAGTGTCTTCAGCTTCTTGAAACAGTAAATCTCTGGATGATATTGTATCTGCATTTAGCCTGAATATATCTTGTGAATACGAAATAGAGGCAATCATTATCAGAAAAAAGGTTAACGGAGTCTTTTTCATATATATAAAACGGGAAAAGCTTTAAAAAATTACTTTGATAGGATATCTATACTTCTTTTAACAAAACTTGTTAGGTTTGAACCAGTTAACATATTCTGAGAAAGGAGTGCTAAATCGTAAACTTGAGATGCAATTTTTTCTTTTGTCTTTGATGTTTTTGCCTTTAAAATTTTATCAATGGACTTATGATTTCCGTTAATACTTATGGAAATCATTTCTCCACCACCACCCATCATCATAGGATTGTTACCACTTGATTTTGCCATGTCTTGCATTCTTCTAAAAAATTCAGGGAATGTTATGGTGACTGGGTCATCTGACGGATTTAAGGATTCAACATTTATTACAGATGATTTATTATCAACTATTTTTTCAAAAAGCTTTTTAAGCTTTTCTTTATCCTTTTCAGAAATTACAGCTTCTTTATTTTCTCCTTTGTCAATAAGTTTATCTATAATATCAGCATCAACTCTTTTAATTTGTATTTTATCAAGTTTTTGTTCGAGATGATTTATGAAATGACTGTCGATAACATTGTCAAAAACTACAACATCGTAGCTCCTTTTTTTTGCACTTTCGATAAAAGAGTCTTGCTTTTTTATGTCTGATGTATATAAGATTATTGTATTCTTATCCTTATCTTTTTGAGTTTTGGATATGAATTTTTTATATTCTTCAACTGTTCTCATTTTCGAATCTGTACTTTCAAAAAGAGCGATTTTTTCTACTTTATCATAAAATTTTTCTTCAGATATCATACCATATTTTACAAACAGATTTATATCTTTCCACTTCATGTCGTATTCTTTTCTATCATCCTTAAAAAGTTCATTAAGTTTGTCAGCAACTTTTTTAGTTATGTAGGTATTTATTTTTTTTACATTTCCATCTGATTGTAAATAACTTCGGGATACATTTAAAGGTATATCTGGAGAATCGATTACACCATGAAGTAACATTAAAAACTCAGGAACAACATCTTTAACCTCATCAGTGATAAATACTTGTCTTGAGTAAAGTTGAATTTTATTTTTTTGTACTTCAAAGTCATTTTTGATTTTAGGGAAAAATAAAATCCCAGTCAAATTGAATGGATAATCAACATTAAGATGAATCCAGAAAAGTGGCTCATCCGAAAAAGGATAAAGCTCTTTATAAAAACTTATATAATCTTCATCTTTTAAATCCTTCGGACTTTTATTCCATATGGGATCAGGGTTATTAATAATATTATCCTCCTTAATGGTTTTAAACTTCGGTTTACCTTCCTTGTCTTTACCATCTTCAATAGATTTATCCTTTTGACCAAATTTTATTTTTACAGGCAGGAATTTACAATACCTATTGAGTATTTCATTGATCTTACTTTCATTTAAAAATTCCTTAGAATCATCATTTATATGTAGAATTACATCTGTGCCTCTCTCTTTCTTTTTAGAATCTTTTATTTCGAACTCTGTATTTCCGTCACATTTCCAATGGGCGCCTTTGCTAGTTTTAACATGTGACTTTGAGTCTATTTCAACCAAGGACGAAACCATAAAAGCAGAGTAGAAACCAAGGCCAAAGTGTCCAATAATTTGCTGAGAATCTCCCTTCTCTTTATATTTTTCAATAAATTCGGTTGCTCCCGAGAACGCAATTTGATTTATGTATTTTTTTATTTCTTCTGCGGACATACCAATTCCTTTATCAGAAATAGTAATAGTCTTCTTTTTTTCATCTAAAATAATTTCAATAGTTAAATCGCCAAGTTCTTCTTTTATTTCTCCCATTTGGGAAAGGCTTTTTATCTTTTGTGTTGCATCAACTGCATTTGAAATAAGTTCTCTTAAAAAAATATCTTGATCAGAGTAAAGAAATTTTTTGATTATTGGGAAAATATTTTCTGTATTTATAGAAATGTTGCCTTTTTCTTTCATAGTTTTTATCTTATTCTTTCTGATTCTCTTACCAATATTTCATCTTTCCTTATAAATCTATTTGATAAGAAATTGAAAAATATCGCCAAAAATATTAAATAAAATGAAATTAGAAAACTGATTTTATCATTGATCTCTTTGTAAACATCATTATAAAACGTTTCATATAAAACGAACATTACCAGAAGGGATGTTATAAATGAATTTATGGTCCCTAATTTTATCTGAGTAAGTCTATTCTTGTAGCTGAAAATAGAGAAAACAGCTAATAAACAGCTTAATATAACAATAGCACTAATATAAAACTGATCATAAAGTATTGTCTCATTATCTTTCTCAAAGACATCTGTACTTATATATCCAGTTACCATAGCCTCTACATTACCGTTCTCATCACTAATTTCAATTTTTTGCCAAACTGGGAAAAAGAAAGATGTTACAAGTGAGATAACAAATAAGATTAAGAATATTGTTTGGATTCTCTGAATCATGATCGTATTTTGTACAAAGAAAAAATAAATAAAGAAAAATTCCCTAATACGTGAGGTATTTTATTGAGATATCATATAATGGAAAAAATTTTCATGGTTGGCAAATTCAAGATAATGCCGAAACTATTCAATCAAGATTAGAGGATTCCCTATCTAAAATCTTAAATAAAAAAATTACTGTTTTTGGAAGTGGTCGAACAGACACGGGGGTGCATGCAATTTCTCAAGTTGCTCATTTTGACTATGATGAAGTTTTAAAACCAAATTTTTTATATAGAATGAATGCCATTTTACCAATAGACATATCAATTAATAAGGTTACAAAAGTTAGAGATAATGCAAACTCAAGATTTGATGCTACTTTAAGAGAATATATTTATATGATACATACTCAAAAATCACCTTTTTTAGATGGGCTATCTTTATTTTATAAGTATAAAATTAATTTGAAACTTATAAATGAGGCGGCCTCAATTTTATTTAAATATTCTGATTTCAAAAGTTTTTCAAAAGTCGGAACAGATGTTAATAATTATAATTGCAAAATAAAAACTGCAGAAATCAAAAAAAATAAAGATCATTTTATATTTACCATATCCGCGAATAGATTTTTAAGAGGTATGGTTAGAGCAATCTTTGGAACATTATTAGAAATCAATGAAAATAAAAAGTCTTTAGATGATTTTAAAAAAATCATTGAAGGTAAAGACAGAAGTTTAGCTGGCCCCTCTCTTCCCCCTCACGGACTCTATTTAAAAGAAGTCAAATATAATTCAGATATATACATATGAGTACAAAAAATGTAAGTGGAAACTTATTTGATTTCAAAATTTTAGGTAGGCTAATGCTATTTTGTCGACCTTATATGAGTGTTTTTTATATCCTTGTATTATTGACGATTAGTTTGTCTATTCTTCAGCCAATAAGACCATATATCACCCAAATAATTATTGATGATTATATATCTGTAAATGATATTAAGGGATTACAGTTTATGATAATTCTTTTAATTGCTTTACTTGCAGTTAATGCAGTTGTAATGTATTTCCACACATATTTATCTGGATGGTTAGGGCAAAATATCATAAAAGATATAAGAATCAAATTATTTTCCCATTTACAAAAATTTAAACTTCAATTTTTTGATAAGACTCCAATTGGTAGAGTTGTTACTAGGAATGTCTCAGATATAGAAACCATTGCTGATATTTTTGGCCAAGGTATAGCATCAATCATAGGGGATATTCTTCAGTTGGTTGGAATAGTTATTCTTATGTTTATTTTAAATTGGAAGTTAACACTAATAAGTTTATCCACTTTGCCTTTTCTGTTTCTCACTACTTATATTTTCAAAGAGAAAGTAAAGTTATCTTTCAATGAAGTAAGGACTGCCGTAGCAAATCTAAATTCATATGTTCAAGAACACATTGTAGGAATGAATATTGTTCAAATTTTTGCTAATGAAGAAAAGGAGTTTAATAAATTTATTTCTGTTAATAAAACTCATTTGAATGCTAATCTAAAAGCTGTCCTATACTATTCAATATATTTTCCTGTCATGGAATTATTTACATCGATTGGGCTAGGTTTATTAATTTGGTATGGTGCTGGTCAATTGTTTGAAGAGGAGGTGACTCTAGGTGTATTGATAGCATTTATAATGTATTTGCAATTATTTTTTAGACCAATAAGAGCTATAGCAGATAGGTTCAACACACTGCAAATGGGGGTTGTTAGTTCAAAGAGAATTTTTGATTTATTAGATAGGGATGAAACCATTAATTCAAATGAGAAGCTTTCAAAAATGGATATTATTGGAAAGGTAGAATTTAAAAATTTATGGTTTTCATATAATCCAAATGATTTTATCTTAAGAGATATAAATTTCAAAATTGATAGAGGAGAATCGGTTGCTTTTGTTGGAAGTACTGGATCAGGAAAAACATCAATTATTAATCTTATCAACAGATTTTACGAGTATCAAAAGGGAGAGATTTTAATAGATGATGTTGATATTCGAGATTATAATTCCTCTGATCTAAGAAAAAATTTAGGATTAGTTTCTCAGGATGTCTTCTTATTTTCAGATAGTATTTTAAATAATATAACTCTATACAATGATAATATTTCAGAGGAAGAGGTTTGGAATTCAATAAGAAAAGTTGGCGCAGAAAAATTTATAAATAGTTTGCCAGGGAAATTAAGTTTTAATGTTAAAGAGAGAGGAGGGTCTTTATCCGTTGGTCAAAGACAGCTTATTTCATGTATAAGGATAATGTTATATGATCCAAAAATTATATTGCTTGATGAGGCAACTTCATCTGTTGATTCTGATACAGAGTTTATGATTCAAAATGCTATTTCTGAAATATTAAAGAACAGGACATCTATAGTTGTAGCACATAGACTCTCTACTATAAAGGAAGTAGATAAAATTATTGTAATTGAAAGTGGTGAAATTAAAGAAGTAGGGAATCATGATCAATTGCTTAAGAAAAGGGGGTTTTACTATAAATTATATCAAATGCAATATAAAAACATATCTAACTGATTTTTAACATTTTTTCTTCCTCAATCTGCTTGATATATAGTTTGTGGTAGTGACCCTCCATTTTTATTAATTCTTTGTGTGATCCTTTTTCAATAACTTTTCCTTCTTCGATTACCAATATTTGTTTTGCTAGTTTAACGGATGAGATTCTATGCGAGATTACAATTGTAGTCCTATCTACCATTATTTTTTTTAGGTTTTCTAATATGATATTTTCAGTATTGGTATCTACTGCAGATAGACAATCATCCAGAATTAGGATTTTTGGTTCTTTAATTATTGCTCTAGCGATAGATATTCTCTGTTTTTGCCCACCGGATAAAGTGATGCCTCTTTCTCCAATCATTGTATCGTATTTATTAGGGAATGAATCTATATTTCTTATTAAATCTGCATCCTCTGCGGCTTTTTCAACTTTTCTAAAATCTGAACTTTCACAACCGAATAAAATATTATTTTTGATAGTATCTGAAAATAAGAAGACATCTTGAGGAACATAGCCAATTTGTTTTCTAAAAAAACTAATATCAAGATTTTTTATGTTGATTCCATCAACTAGTATTTTACCACTTTTTATATCAAATAATCTTAAAATACTATTTGCAATCGTACTTTTCCCAGAACCAGTTGACCCTATAACACCTAATGATTCACCTGGATTTATTTGGAAGGATATGTTATCCATACCCACTAATCCTGTATCTGGATAACTAAAAGAAACATTTTGAAATTCTAATTTTCCTTTTAAATCCACTTTCTTATTTTCTTTAGAAATTATATTTGTTTTTTCTTCTAGAAATTCATTAAGTCTCTTTTGTGAGGCTGAAGCTCTTTGAACAATGCTAGTTATCCAGCCGAGTGCTGTTACTGGCCATGTTAGAAGATAAACATAGATCAAAAACTCAGCAATATTGCCAATGGTAAGTGTTCCTTCAAAGACCTGAAGAGCACCAACATATACTGTTATTATAATACTTAAACCAATTAAAGTCATAATGATTGGAAAAAATAATGCTAAAACAAATTGTAGGTCTAATGATTTTTCTTTGTATTGGTTACTTTTTTCTTTAAAAACATCAGAAAAGTTACCCTCTCTTACAAAAGATTTAATTAACCTAATTCCAGAAAAACTTTCTTGGACATATGTTGATAGATCTGATAATGATTCTTGTATTCTCTCGGATCTTTTATTAATTATATTTTGAACATAATATATGGATACGACTAGTAGAGGTAATGGTAAAACACTAAAAAATGCAAGAGTAGAATTAATATAAAACATAAATGGTATTACCATTATCATTAATATTGTTACATTCATTCCGTACATTAATGCTGGGCCTAGGTACATTCTAACCCTACTCACATCTTCAGATATTCTGTTCATTAAATCTCCTGTATTATTATTTTTATAAAATTGAAGTGGAAGTGTCTGATAATGATAATAAACTTCGTTTTTTAAGTCATATTCAATGTTTCTGGAAGCAACAATTATAGTTTGTCTCATCATATACATAAGAATGCCTCGAAATACTGCAGAGATAATAATTGCAGCTGAATAAAAAATCACATCATTTATAATGATATTTTTAAAATTAAGATTCCCACTTATATATTCCTTATACCCACTCTCAATTAGATTAAAAGTCTCTCGTATTAATGTTGCTGGAATTATAGCAAAAACTGTTGAAAATAAGATAAATAATGTTCCCATTAAATAGTATGACTTATACTTTATAAGGTATTTATTTAAATAGGATAGCTCTTTCAATTTTCTTAATTAAATTTATTGAATATAATATTTGTAAAGCTATTACTTAATATATGAATAATGAGTGAAGATGATAACAAATCACTATTTGAATTAATAAATGAACCTAATCATGAGCAAATTGTTTTCTGTAATGATAATTCTATAGGGTTAAAAGCAATAATAGGAATTCACAATACCAATTTAGGTCCAGCCATTGGTGGAACAAGAATGTGGAATTATAGTACAGATGAGGAAGCGTTGAAAGATGTTTTGAATTTGTCAAAAGCCATGAGCTACAAATCTTCTCTTGCTGGATTAAATGCTGGCGGTGGGAAGGCAGTTTTAATCGGTAAACCAAATATAAAGAATAGGAATTATTTAAAGAGATTTGCACAATTCATTAAAGATTTAAATGGTAAGTACTGGACAGCTCAGGATGTTAATATGTCAACAGATGACATTGTATGTATTAACGAGACATGTCCTTTCGTTGTAGGGTTACCAAAAGAAAATGGTGGTCTTGGAGATTCGTCTGTGCCAACGGCCTATGGGGTTTACATGGGAATGAAGTCTGCATCAAAATATTTGACAGGAAGTGAGAGCTTAGAGGGTAAAAAAGTTCTTATCCAAGGTGTTGGTAATGTAGGTTCAAAGGTTGTTGATTATCTAATTGATGAAGGATCGGAAATATATGTAAGTGATATTAATAGTAATAATTTAGATATTGCCAAATCAAGGAATGTGAATGTTTTAGACCCTGATGATATTTATAATATGTCATACGATATTATTTCTCCATGTGCTCTTGGTGGAACAATTAATAAAGAGTCTTTAGAGAAAATTAATTGTAAAATTATAGCTGGTGCAGCTAATAACCAGTTAGGTGATGATAATTATGTCCCTCAAAAACTTTCTGAAAAAGAAATATTATATGTCCCAGATTTCTTGGTAAATGCTGGTGGAATAATCAGTGTATATCACGAACAAATTAAAGATTTAGACTCAGAGAAAGTTATGAAAATGACAGAAGGTATATACGATAAGGTTAATGAAGTTTTAAATTATTCCAATAAGAATAAAATATCAACCAATTCTGCTGCTATTTCATTAGCAAAAGATAGAATTGCTCAAAATTATAAAAAGTAGTTACATTTGCACTTCGTTCTTTAATTTGAAGTGTTATGCTCAACAGAAGGTTTTTAAGAGTAAAGGTCCTACAACAGTTATTTTCTTATTATAGTCAATCTATACATACTGAAGATCACAATAAACTTCAAAGGGATGTATCATTAGAGTTAGTGAAATCTATAACAAATGTCGAAAAGTATTTTTTCGATATTATCTCATCAGTAATTGTTTTTGCTGATATCAATCTTGAAAAAAAAGAGATAGCAAAATCTGAAAGAATTAAAAAATCTAAATCTAGATTTAATCTTTCTCAAAATTTGATTATTAAATTTCTAAGAAAAGATAAATTAATTATTGACAGTCTTATAAAACATAAAAACAGGTGGAATACTAAAGAGGAACATTTAAGGGACTGGTATGGTATTATGCTTAATGAAGATTTTTATAAAAATTATATTGATATAGGAGAGCCTTCTGTAAAGGATGACTTTAATTTCATTGAAAACCTTATTTTAAAATTTCTAATTAAAAATGAGGTAATAAGAAAGTATTTTGATGAGAGTAATCTTTATTGGAATGAAGATAGGTATATTATTAGCTCAATGTTAAAAAAAACTGTTAAGTCATTGAATTCACCAAATTTTAATACATTTGCTGTCGCAAGTTTGTCTGAAGATATAGATGAGGATTTAAATTTTGCAAGCTCTTTGTTTGATGCTGTAACTAAAAACACCCATGAATACGACAGGTATATTGATAAATATGCCAAAAATTGGGAGTTAGAAAGAATATCTATGATAGATATATCAATACTTAGAATGGGTATTGGGGAAATGATATCTTTCAAAAATATTCCAACTAAAGTTACGATCAACGAATGTATTGATATTGCAAAGAGTTTTAGTTCCAATAAAAGTGGGAACTTTGTAAATGGTCTTTTAGATGTAATTTCATTAAATTTGCTAAATGCTGGTGTAATAAGTAAAACCGGCAAAGGTTTAATAGATAATAAATAGACTATGAGTAAAAATTCTACAAATACATTTATAAGCCTGTTACTAGGTTTAATTGTTGGCGGTATCCTTGGTATTTTATTTGCACCTGATAAAGGTAATAATACAAGAGATAGGTTGACATTTAGATTAAATAAATACAAAAGAAAACTTGAGGATCTTATTGATGAAATAATAGATGAGAAGGGAAATGTTGACTCTGAGGCTAAAGTCAAAAGCAAAAGAGTTGTAAACACTGCAAAAACTAAGGCAGAGAAATTATTAAAAGACGTTGATGGTATCCTTTCAAAAATTAAAGAAAACTAATTATGAAAAATATAACAATATTATTACTTGTTGTTCTTATCTCATCTTGTGGATCACAAGTGAGTGATTTAGAGCTTAGAGTTGCTAAGTTAGAAACAGAAATAGCATCAATGAGAAAAGGTGGTGTTTCTACTGTTGTTCCAACTGGTGCTTTTCCAAAATTTTCATTTCAAGAAGAAGAGCATAATTTTGGAGATATAAATGACGGAGATATTGTCAGTCATACATTTAAATTTACCAATTCAGGAGAGGCGCCTCTTATAATTTCAAAGGCAACAGCTGCTTGCGGTTGTACTGTTCCTCAATGGCCTAGACAGCCAATCCCTGTTGGCGGTTCTGGTGAGATAAAAGTACAATTTGATTCTAGTAACAAGCCTGGAATGCAAAATAAGGTTGTTACTATAACTGCTAACACTGAATCAAAAGTTAAAAAACTTTTAATTAGAGCTCAGGTAGGTCCAAGGTCTTAATATGATTTTATTACAGTCTTTTGGATCAGGGCTTGCCCAATTGTTTTTTCCTATAGCTATTGTCGCTGTCGCTTACTTTTTTATACTAAGGCCGGAGCAAAATAAAAGAAAAAGACAGGCTGACTTTATATCAAATTTAAAAAATGGTGATAAAGTTGTCTCTGCAGGAGGTATTCATGGCAAAATCATCGGTATCGAGAAAGACTCAGTGATCCTACAAGTAGATAGGGGAACAAAAATCAAATTTGATAAAGATTCAATCTCTTTAGAGATGACTACTTCAAAGGTAAAGTAGTTGTATCTAGAATTTATTTTATACTTTTTTTTAAAATGAGTATCTTAGATCGATGGGCCCTTATTTAGTAGGTATTACAGGAGGCATAGGATCTGGAAAATCAACGGTGTCTCAAATTTTGCATCATTTAGGATATAAAGTATATGACTCGGATTTAAGAGCAAAAGATTTAATAAGCAAAGATGGTCATATTAAAAATCAGCTCATAAAATTTTTTGGTGTTGAAGTATATAAAGACTCACATATAAATAAGGATTTTCTATCTAAATTAATTTTCAATGAACCTAAAGCTTTAAATAAAGTTAACTCAATTATTCACCCAGTGGTTTCTGAAGATTTCAAGAAATGGGTCTCAGATAATTCTGATGATAGGATATTATTTAAAGAAGCTGCTCTTCTTTTCGAATCAAAATCCTACTTAGATTTAAACTATACAATTTTTGTTTCAGCAAAAAAAACACTGAGAATTAAAAGGGTTTTATCTAGAGATAAGGATAGGAATGTTAGTGAGATAGAAAAAATAATCCAAAATCAAATTCTAGATAAGGAAGCAAAGCAATTAGCTGACACTATCATTTACAATAATGAAAAAAGTTTACTTCTTCCTAAGGTCATAAAATTGGTTGATAATTTAACGAATATCTCCTGATTAGTATCAAGTAACTTACATATTGAAATCGCTTTTCATAATTACAGCTGTATGAAGTAATGTTGCAGCAAGTTTTCCTTCTCCATTAAATATTTCTCCTTTAATAGTAGCAATATTTCTGCCTTTTTTAATTACAGTTGCAGTCGCAGTAACAGACCCTTTGAATAATGGCCTGTGATGAACACTATGTAAATTAGTAGAATTTGGGTAAACTGTTCCCTTGGACTCATAAATTAATAGAAGGCTTGTTATATCATCAAGCATTGAGTTCATTTGACCACCTTGAACAGTTCCGTTTGGGTTTAAAGTCTCATCTGGAAACTCACCTTTTAGTTTTAAAAATCCATCTTTATGCTCTATGAATTCGAATTTATAAATTTTACCAGTACCTCCCTTTTCTCTGTGAAAACTTAAATATTTGTTAAACTCATGTGGCATGAAGATATTATTTAGTGAATAATTAAATTTCTATCTTAATTTAAGATAAATTGAATTAGACTGCTGTTAATTTAATTTAAATTGAAGTAAAAATCAAAAGTAATTTATGTATCATAAAGATTCTTTTTCCTATTTTAGTGTATAATTCAATTAACAATTTTAAATCTAACATTATGTTTAAATCCTTAAAGTTTATTTTATACACAATTTTAATAGTTTCTTTATATAACTGTGGTGGTGGACCAAGTAAAGAACAAAAAGAAGTCATAGATGCCCAAGCTCAGCTAGAAAAAGACTTAGAGATGTATAGATACGTTTGGGGTGAATTTTTTAAGGGTGATACATCAATAGTAAATGAGAAATATTTTACAGAAGATGTCACAGTTGTAACTCCAGAAGGTGATCTTGTTGGTA
>CAZKLB010000010.1:0-45282 GCA_964553685.1 uncultured Marinoscillum sp. | reverse complement strand
ATGAAAATAGTTTTAGTCCTCTTAATTATATCTCTAAACTCATTTGGTCAATTAAAAGAAAAAGAAGTTGAGATGACTACACTAAGTGCACTAAGACTTAGTGATAATTTTTCAAAACCATTCAGAGTGTTAAAAACAACAATTTCTGATAAATCTTTATTTCAACAATATTATAAAAATACTAATCTAACACTTGATTATGTTATAAGGTATCATTTTTACACTTCGATTCATTTGAATTCAGAAATAAATCAATTAATAAGTATGGATGGTAGTAAATTTAATCTTTCCTCTAAAAACGCAATTGATTTGACTAACGAAGTAATAACATTAGTCAGTAACATGTATCTTGGTAAAAAAGAATTTAAAGAGTTTCAGGAGTTAAAAAAACCTAATAAAAAACCCTCTTCGATAAAGAAAGAGGGTTTAAATAATTTTTACTAAAGAAAAATTAATTATTCTGGCATTACTACAGAGCTAATTACGTGAATAACACCGTTTGATCCTGCAACGTCAGTAGCAATAATTTCACTCATATTTCCCTGAGAATCCTCTAAATAAATTTTACCATTCTTACTTTTTGCGGTAATATTTTGACCGTTTAAAGCTGTTAGTTTGGCTTTTCCATATCCAGATTTTAATGCATTAGCTACATCACTTGCCATAAGTTTCCCAGAAACTACATGATATGTCAAGATGTTTGATAATGCTTTTACATTTTCAGGTTTTAACAAATTTCCTAAGGTTTCGGCATCTATTTTTGCAAATGCTTCATTATTTGGAGCAAAGACTGTAAATGGTCCTTCACCACTTAGTGCACCAACTAAGTCGGCAGCTTTTAAAGCAGTTACAAGTGTTGAAAAATCTTTATTAGAAACTGCTGCATCAACTATAGTTTGAGCTGAGATAGATACAGTAAAAAATAAAGCTGTAATAGTTAAAATTAAGTTTTTCATTATTTATGTTATTTATAAATTAAAATTATACTAACGTGGTAATTTTATTAAGGTTTAAGTTTTGAAAATACTTTTTGAATATGTTAGTATTAAAAAATTATAATAAATACAGCTCACCTTTTACAACTTTTCACGTAATATAAATTAACATGAAAAATTTAATTGTTTTATTACTGATTGTTCCTTATACTACCTTTTCTCAAATGAAACAAATAACGAATGATAAGTTTATTGATTTGCTTAACCCAGAAAGAAAAATTGGATTAAATAATTGGAATATTGTGAACGATGATGTTATGGGTGGAATTTCAACATCTAACCTATCACTAAGTAAAGAGAATAATTTAATTTTTAATGGATATTTATCATTGGATAATAATGGTGGATTTGCGTCATCAAGACACAACTTTTACAGAGAAACCTTGAATGGCGTCAAATCATTCAGAATTAAATTTAAAGGTGATGGCAATACCTATAAATTAAGGTTAAGACAAAACAATAGACGTGCTTCTTACTCGTGTGACTTTAAATCTATTAAAGATCAATGGATTGAAATAGATTTAGACATCAATGATTTTAAACCCTATTGGCGAGGATATTCATATAATAATTATCCCGCATTAGATACAAATGAAATTAATTCATTAGGTATACAAATTTCTGATAAACAAGAGGGAGAATTCAAACTAGAAATAAAATACATAAAGGGAGTTTACTAGTCTTAAATAAGACTATAATAACTATCCTTATTTTTAGTTATATAACATCTTTTTGAATTTTTATTGATTAACAGTAGATTGAATTATGAAAATATTATTATTTCTTTTACAATTTTTAATTCTTCAGATTTCTTTTGGGCAAAGTAATCAGTCAGATAATAAAGTGATAAAAGAACCTCTAGATCAGTTTACAATTGAAATTTCAGATCAATCAAATATTGAATCAACAAAATATTCAATTGTAGTCTACAAGAAAAGTAAAGTTTTTCAAAACATTACAACACCTAATAATATGGATGAATTTCTTCCATTTGATAAAAGATTCTTCACTGCTGAAGATGTCAATTTTGATGGATATGAGGATTTTTACTTTACTGATTTTATAGGAAAAGTTAATTCATCAAAAATAGTTTATCTATACAATCCATATTCTGAAAAATTTGAATTAAATGAAAATTTTCGTTCTATCATATCTCCTCAGTTTGATATTGAGAATCAAATTATCAAATCTTTTAATCAAGTAAATGCTGCTTTTCATGAGACTGAAACTTACATTATATTAAATGGTAAACTAACTAGGATATCAAAAAGTTTAGATAATCAAGGAAGTAATGAATATAAGTATAGTATTTACGACGGTAAGGAAGAAGTAGCTATAAATGAGACATTGAGAAAAGTTAAATTATATATTGGGTTTTTTAAAACTGATAATTTCAATATAGTAATTGATTTACTCGATGATGGAAGATACAGATATACATCATGGAGTTCAAAAAAGAGTTTAAGAAATACCCCTGATCTGATTCTAAATGGATTTAAACAAGAATCTGAGGACGAAATTAGTTATAAATTTAAAAATGGAGAATTTATTTATTCATGTACTTTTAATAAAGTAACAAATGAAGGATATCTAAAAGTCTTCCAAAATCAAAAGCAATTAGTTAAGAAAATAGCGAGTGTTTTTATTATACCAAATGAGGTAAAAAAATATATAGGAAATAAGAATATAATTACAATTTCGTTGAAATAAATATCATTAGATTCAATTATTGAAAATTATTCAAGAGAAGAACCTTTATTGGTTTATATATTGAAAAAGAAAAAAAGCCACCTTACCATAGGTGACTTTATGACACTCCATGATTTGCACCATAGAGATAGGTGAACTTAAAATTAACTGAAATAAAAAAGAATTAAAATAATAATGTAATATCTTATATTATGATTATTTATCACTACACAGATTTAAAGTCAGGTATAAGTATTCTCCAGGATGGGTATTTGGAGGTTCCAGATAAAGAACAATTGAGTGGATTAACCCCTGCATTATGGTTTAGTAAAAAACCTGTATATGATCCATCTGCATTAAAAGATTTTAAAGAGAACGGAATAGTAAAATCTAATTCTTTTATAAATCAGATTAAAACACATGGTTGTATGAGATTTGTATATGATGATACAAACAACTTAACTTCTTGGAGAGAATTTTTAAAAATTTCAAGTTTACCAAAAGATCAATATGAAAAAATTGAAAAAATTTATATTAAAATCGGATGCAACCCATTAGAATGGTTTTGTAGCTTTAAAAATATGTCTCTCAAACTATTTAATTCTATTGAGGTATATAATGATAAATGGGACTGGGCAAATGAGGATAATATTCAAGCTGCAATAAGGAATGCGAAAAAATTAAATTAATAAAATAAAGGTTCTAATTCATTTTTTTTTCATTTTTTTCATGATGAAGTTTAGAATTATTCCATAAAAAGGGAGAAAAAATAACAATCCAATTATTATTTTAATGATACTTTGATTAAAGGCAATCTCAATCCAATTATTAGACATGTACTTATCCAATGAATTATAAAAAGCAGTATAGAAAAATACATATGTATCTATAATATTTGCAAAAATTGTAGAAATTGATGGTGCAAGCCACCAATATTTATATTTCTCCCTAATTATTTGAAATATATAAACATCTAATAAAGTACTAATACCATATGCTGTGGCACTAGCAAAACCAATTCTTAATGACTCATTTAAAGATGAGTCATTAAATAATAAAACTCCAACTGATGAAATAATTGCAAGAGGATAAGAAAAAGCTATTGTTGCCCTAGCTATTGATTTTCCTAATATTCTTATTGTTAAATCAATTGCCAAAACTACTAAAGGAAAAGAAAAAGCAGACCATGTGAGCTTTATTCCAAAAATATCAATTGGAATAGAAACTAAAAAATTTGATATTGTTATTACAATAATTTGAAAAAATACAAGATAAGCTAATAAGTATTTATTGATATTTTTAAACATTTCTTTTTCATAAATCTATATTTTCCCATGGAAAAACAATCCATGAATTATCAATATTTTTATCAATTTCAGTACTGAAATAATCGATTTTAAAGGAACTAGACTTATTATTTATTAATACTGCAAACCTTAATTTTGAAATATGATCTTTTAATAATGTTTTTATATTAGATAAAGTCTTGCCTGAATCATTAATGTCATCAATAATTAAGATATATGAATATTTATCAAGAATATATTTATAACTATAGATTGAATCATTGTCTGAGATATTTATAACATGATGTTTTATGCCTTTAATATGTGATAAATATACACCAGGGGTACACCCTCCTCTATTTATACTGAGAATAATTTCAGGATTCCAATCCAAATCATTAATTTTTTTATCTAAAATTTTAATGTAATTCTTAAAATTTTCATAAGTCACATATTTTTTTTTCATATAATATATCTAGCCTTACTTTTAACAAATATATATTATATAAAAATCCAATATTGATTTTAAGAATAGATAGTTGTAGGTTTATAATATGTATAAAAAGATCTTAGAGAAAGTTTACTATTTATTAATAGGATTTACCGTAGGGATTATAACTGGTATTTTTATTATTTAATATTAAATACTTCCAATATTTTTTGAGCAAAAATTAGAATCACAAAAATTACAAATAAAGATATATAAATAGGTATATCTATATCAAAGTACTGCTCAATAAAAAACCTAAAAATAAACCAACCAAGGATAAGACTTACTTCAATTAAAATTCTTTTTTTTGATGGTAATTTCATTAAGTGAATTTACATAGATTAACTACTAAAATATTTAATTAAATCATTAAATAAGAATATATATTAGACCTTTTTTTTGTTTGATTTATAATAGGCCTGTAACTCAGGATCGTTATCAAATTCTTTCTTTTGTTGCTGATGTGCTTTATATATCATGTATACGTATCCAGTTATGTAAAGAATGAAAACAATCATTCCTATAACGAACATTGAAAAAGGAACTGGAGTACTCATTTCGATAATCTTTTTTTTCTATCACTCCTTCTTTGTCTAATAGCAATTGAAAAACCTAATATAGAGGGCACCCATATTCCAACGAAAATACCTTCTAACTTCTGACCGCTAAACCATAAAGAAACAGAGTATAAGAAAGAAAAAAAAGCTAAAATTATAGGATAGTAGTCACCCCAAAAGTCTAAAATCCATATTAATCCTTTCTTCATAAAAATAATGTTTAGTATTATTAATACTGTAAAAAATAAATAATGTTTTATGTTTTTTAATTAAACAGATACTCTCTTTGTTTTTTTTGATCATAGTTGTAGATTGTCAGCTTATTAAATTAAAAACTATGAAAAAAATTATATACATACTTACGTTTTTCTTTTCATTATCAATATCAGCTCAAGATTTATACTGGTATGACGTAATATTGGACGTGAAAAACAATGAATCAAAGGCTTTTGAAAAAGCAGTTGATGAATTTTATTCCTCTGTTGATTTTCCAGAGGGAGTAACAATGACCTTTTCGAATATTCAAATAAAAGGACAAAATTTTAAAGAGACACATATTTTAAGTTTTGTTAGCCCATCATCAAAATCACTAGCTGATTTTAGATCATCTTTGAGTGGAGATAAATGGGAAGAGTATCTTGACGTTGTAAGACCATATATTAATTCTGCTAGAACATCTGTTGGAAATGCATCTAATCTTTATAACGAAGAAGAGTTTAATCCAATTGGTCAAGCGTGGGCATTTAAAGTTAAGAATATAAATATTCCAGCATTTACAAATGCTTTTATAAAATCAATGGAAACAATTCAATTTCCGGGTTTTGTTGGATTAGCTAGGGTTACTCATGGTTTAAGCAACGGTGAAAATATAATCATTTATGGAACTTATAGTGATTTAAATGAAGCATTTACATTTGAAAGCCCCAAAAATGATGCTGAAGCTAAAGCTTTTGCTGAGTTTTTTGAAGTTACAGCCGAAATTGCTGAATTTACACAAACATGGACACGGGTAAAAATTAAAGATTATAACTAATAATGTCCCCTTTCGGGGACTTTATATCTTTATTATTAATTAATTCATTATCTATTATACAAAGACTATTATCTAAATAATGATAAGATTCTTGATATTATATAAATAAGCAATCCATACATTGTACAAATTAATGCGATTTTTAATCCACCAGCTAAAATTGCAGGAGAAACATTTCCCATTTGCTGAATTACGTCAAAAGCTGATTTTAAACCAATTAAAGAGCCAAGAATTCCTGTTGTAACTGCAATATTACCGTATGTTTTTAATTTTTCGCTATGCGTATAAAATGCAAAACATACTAAAATTAGCAAAATAGATAGCAATGACATAAATAACACTCCCCCATCTAAAAATAATTGAAACATAAATATGTGTTTAGTTTATAAAAAGTTTATTATAATAATTAATATATGATAAAATAATATTAAATAGATTTATTGAATGAATAAAAATTATTTAAAATTAATTTTTGCAATCATAATTGGTTTCCTCCTTTTTGTTATTCCATATTACCTTTGGTTATCAAACCAATAAAATAGAAAACTTTAAATCAAAAGAATCTATTATTTTAAAATCACGTATATAAAACCAAAAACTAATGAATAATTTAGTAATAGTAGGTCATCCTGATAAAAATTCATTTTGCCATAGTGGTATTTTTAAAGTAATTACTGATAAAATAAGAGAATCAGGTGAAAACTTGAAAATCATAGACTTGTATCATGAGAATTTTTCAAATTCCAAAAAAAATCTTATAAAGAAGTACCAAGATCTTGTAACTTGGTCAACTCATATTTATTTCATATCCCCTGTTTGGTGGTTTAGACTAACCCCCAGAATGGAAATGTTTTTTGATGAAGTATTTACTCCTGGTTTTGCTTTTGATTTTGTCAATATCACAAAAATATATGCTTATCCTAGATCTTACCTTAAGGATAAAAAAATAAGAACATATATAACTCATGGGGCTCCTGCGTTACCAGTCAAAACATTATACTTAAACTCAATTAAACTTAGATTAGTAATGGGTGTATATAGTTTTGTTTTTGGCTGGAAACCATCATTATGGTTCAAAACAAAACAGTTTTGGTCAGTTCCATTTGTATCTGAAAAAAAACGAATGAAATATCTTGAAACGGTTAAAAAAGATATACTTAAAGATCTTCGCAAATCAAAAACACAAACAAATAAGTCTCTAGAGAAGTCAATTGCATAAGATCACGTTTTATCAAGATAAAATCATTTTGAAATTTTATTATATGTAATTAGGTTTGAACATGTTATTATTTCATTATACGCATATAAAAACAGCAATTGATAAGATTAATAAGGATCAAAAGCTGATAGTTTCTAAGACTGACAGAGATCATGGTTTAAAACCTGCTGTATGGTTTTCATCTGATAATAATTTTGAGGTAACGGCTTTAAAAGGTTTTATAAATAATGATAATGGTGAATATACAAGATTTAAAACATTTGAGGAACAATTAGATAAAATTGGATGGGTAAGGTTTGTGATTGATGATAAAGACGGATTGCTGATTGGATGGAAGGACTACGTTCATGTGTCAGGTCTAAATGAAAGAGAATGGAAAAAAATGGAAGAAACTCATATTAAGCTAGGTGCTAATCCAAGCAAATGGTTCTGTAGTTTTGAGGATATTCATTATGAAAATTTATTAAGAGCTGAAGTATTCACAAATAAATGGGTTGAAATGAATAATGACAACTTAAAAATTGCAATTGAAAATGCTGATTGGCTTAAATAGTTTTATTAAATAGGAAATAGTTAATCAAGGTTACTAATTTTTAAAATTATATGAATAATAATATTAAAAGGTATTTTTTGGCACTATTGGGTTTAATTCTATTTAGTTCAGGGTTATGTGTTCTTGGTGAAGCAATAATTTCAAAATATGAAAATTCAAACTGGATATTAATAGGAACTATTTCTCTAGTATTAATTAATTCTGGTTTAGGATTAATGATTAAAAATAAATGGGGAACTTTCTAGATTAAATTTTTTTTTAATATTTACTTTTTATAATTAATATCATATTTTTCTAAAGTATTAAGACTTATATATTCAAGAGTTTTGATATGTGTTGCTTCTAATATTATTGGAGGGGCAACTCCATGTCTATATGCTTCAATCCATCTGGAAATACATAAACACCATTTATCTCCTGATTTTAGTCCCTTAAACCCATACAAAGGATTATCACTTATTAAGTCGTTTCCCCTTTCTTTTGAGAAATTTAAAAAACTATCATCAACAATAGCACATACTGTATGAGATCCAAAATCTTTATCACCAGTATTACAACAACCATCTCTGAATGCACCAGTGATTGGATTTTTTCCACATATTTTTAAAGGTTCTTTATAAACATTAAGGCTTTCATTCATATTGATTCAAATTTTTTAGAAAATTAAAATTATCAACATAACAAAATTAAAAATATAAATTTGTTATATAATTTATTGCTTTAATAAATGAGCACAGACAAACCTATACGAATAAATAAATTTCTTAGTTCCCTCGGAACATATTCAAGAAGACAGGTTGATAAATTAATTGATCAAAAAAGAATTAGAGTAAATAAAGAATATGCTAAACTAGGAGTCAAAGTATCCTCAAATGATGAAATAACTATTGATGGTGAATTAATTTCAAAAAATAATAAGAAAAAAAAGCCAGTTTACCTAATACTTAACAAGCCAATAGGAATTGAATGCACAACAAATTTAAATGTCAATAATAATATTATAGATTTTCTCGGATATCCTAAAAGAATTTTTCCTATAGGAAGACTTGATAAAGATAGTGAGGGTATAATTTTTCTAACAAATGATGGCGAAATTGTAAATAAAATATTGAGATCAGAAAATAATAACGAAAAAGAATACGAGGTAAGAGTCAATAAAAAGATTAATTCAGATTTTTTAAATCAAATGAGTAGTGGTGTTAAAATTAAGAATATAACTACTAAACCATGTAAAATTGAGAAAATTAATAATTACACTTTTAAAATTATACTTACTCAAGGTTTAAATAGACAAATTAGAAAAATGTGTAGACATTTTGAATATAAAGTCAAAAATTTAAGAAGAACAAGAATTATTAATATTTCACTAGGCACCTTAAAGGTTGGAAAATTTAGAAAATTTACTCCTTACGAATTACAAAGTTTAAAGAAGCATTTGTGATTTTGAATTATTTATTTTGATAAATCATATAACTTCCCTCATTCAGAATAAAACTATTATCATTATAATTTTTTGAAATATTAATTTCATTTTCATCCTTCATTACTACAATCTTTTCGTAATCAATTTCTGGCAAATAAATTCTTGCTGACGAATTTTTTGGTATCCTAATTTCATATGATATTTCGTTTGATTTATTTTTCTTCCAATTAGAAACTATTTCACCATAGATTGAATTATAATTAGAATCAATAGAGTCTAATCCTTTTGGCACAAACGGTCTAATTATGAAGTTCTTAAATCCTGGAGAATTGATATCTAATTGAATTCCACCCAACCATTTATAGAACCATTCTGTAACAACTCCAAACATTGGATGTGAATTTGAAAATACATTATCACTTTCTTTCCACGTTTCCCAAATGGTTGTTGCGCCTCGATCTATCATATGACCCCATCCTGGATATCTTGTATCATTAACAACATCAAAAATAAGTTGAGGTGATAAATACTTTGAAACTGTCTCTAGCATGTATTTAGTTCCAAAAATACCAGTATTCAAATGCCCAGATGGGCCATTTTTTAAAGCATTTAATAATGAATCCTTAGCAGCAGAAATATCCTCTTTTGGTATAACTTCGTGATACAAAAGAGATGAAAAAAGTGTCTGCTTATTAATGTTGTTATCTGTAGGGCTTTTCCAAAACTTATCCAGTATTAAATTTTTTAATTTCTTTACTAAGTTGTCATATTTTTTAATGTTTTGATTATTTCCAACAATAGAAGAAAATATACTCATGATTTTAGCGGTTTGCATATAATGCAATGTTCCCGTTAATTCTACAGGAACGGGCTTTAATGACTCATGATCGCTTAATCCACTATCAACTATACCGTTTGGATGAATTCTAGAAACTTTACTCATCCATTGATCATTAATATCATAGAGTTCTTTTACTAAACTAGAATCGTCGTAATATAAGTAAAGATAATATTGGGTTATTATAAAAGCTGACTCCCAACTCAATCCACAATAATTTATTCCAACATATGGTGCAGTATCAACAAAAATTGAATCATTCATTGCGTCTATCCAATCATAAACAGTTTTTTTATATATTGAATTCATATCAAAATTATAAATAAATGATTCACTAGTAGCATTTAAATCACCACCATAGCCGAATTTTTCTCTTGCTGGACAGTCTGATTGGACACTTACTAGATTAGCTAAAAATGTATTTTCAACTGCATCTTGAATATTATTTATAAGATCTGAAGATGAAACAAATTTATTTTTGTTGACTACATCTGAATGAATTAATAATCCTTTTATATCTTTTATTTGGGGTTTATATTTTAAACCACTAATATCCATATATCTATATGCATGATAAGTGAACTCAGGTTTAAATGTGATCCATTCTGATTTAGAAAATATATAACTATCAGTCTGCCATGCAATTGTAGGAGCTCCAGGACCACCTATACCTTCTCTTTTTATTTGACCTGTAACCGCTGTCATAGGGTTGAGAGATCCATCTTCATAAATTCTTTCACCAAATCTGAAGATAATGGTATCACCCTTCTTTCCTTTCATATTTATAGAGTATGTACCAGTAAAATTTTCACCCATATCAATAATCCAAAGAGAATCTTTTACAGGATAAATATCTTGTGGTTCAATTTCCTTTACTACTTTAACAGGTGGAAAGAATGATGGAAGTAATTCACCACCAGGTGAAATTGAAATATTTACTTCTTTCCAAGAAGAATCATCAAAAGATGATAAACTCCAATTTTCTACTTCATAATTAGCATCATACGAGGAGCCAATATATACACTATTTTTAATTATCGGACCATAAGAATATTTCCAGGAAGAGTCTGAAAATATCTCCTCATATGACCCATCTTCATAGTTTATTAGTAATTTAGAAATAAATTTCGGCTTACCTGTGCTAACATGATCTCTCAAATTAATTCTACCCCACATTTTCATAGGAAGAGGATTATAGAATCCATTACCAAGAGTTACTCCAATACAATTTTTACCTGATTGAATTAACTCAGATACATCATATTCTGAATAATAAATTCGTTTACTATAATCTGTCCAAGCTGGATCTAATTCAATTTTACCAACCCTATTATCATTTATATATGCTAAATAATATCCCGCAGAAGTAATAAAGAGTTTAGCACTTTTAATATTGTCTTTCGTAATAAATTCTTTTCTAAATAAAGGTGAAGGATCATTCAAATAATAAAGTGAATCTAGTTGAGGTAAAATTTCATTTGTCTCAAGCCACTTGGAATTTGTAAAAGGAGATTGATCAAAATTTTTTAATTTCTTTGATGTGCAATTCGTAATTAATAAAATTATAATTTGTAGATAAAAAAGTTTTATAGTTGAATAATTATAACCCCTCATTTAATTGTAGTCAATAGTAAATATAATAATTTATCTTTTCGTTAATTTAGAGTAAGAAAAAGTTAGAGTTAAATTTTTATAATACTTTATAGTTATGGAATGTTTAAAAATTGAAATATATTTTATCTACATAATACTTTTTTTATTTCCATTTCTATTTTACCTAGTTATTGATAAACCTCATAAAAACTCTGACTTCAGAAGGATAGATAGTTTAGGTAAAGTTGTTGGTAACCAATATTCAAGAATAATTTTCTTTTTCGTATTTATACTACTATGGATTCTACCCTACTTTTTATTTGAATTTTGTGATTTAAAAGAAATAGATAATAATTCAACAAAGAAATTTTTCTGGTAGTTACTAGTTATCTTTTTCTTTATAGAAATTATATAATCTTGAACCTCCAAGAACTAAATAAATAGCTCCTAGGATCAATATAATTTGTTTATAAAATGATGAGCTAGTATCTGAGGGTATATTGAAATATATGATAAGACATACAAATCCCATAAAAATATAAAATACAGATATCTTGTAAATGTTTTCCATTATAACACTTTACGTTATTTAGCTTTTATAGTTATCATACAGATATAGAGGCAAGGCCAAAGAAAAACCAATAAGAGATGCCAAAAGATATTTATATATACTTAATCCATCATTAATTCTTTTATAAATTAAAAATGTTAAAAATGAAACATAAGCTATTGTTATATCCCAAGTAATCATTGATACTGGGCTGGATGAATAAATTTCACTTATAAAAAATTCATATGTTGGATTTGATCCATTTAAAAATAATATTAATTGGTAATATGGTAATACTACTCCCAGTACACACAAAACAAAAAAAACCTTTTTCATTATCATATATTTAATTGAACATACACTAAAAAAAATAGTATAATGTATAGTACATAAAATAATACAATTGGGTTTTAAAAAAGTTACAATATTTGGATCTACTGGACTTATAGGAAAATTACTTTTAGATAAGTTAATAAATGACAAGGATTTTAAATTAATTAATATAGTATCAAGGAAAGAATTACCTTTAAAAGGTAATAGGGTAAATCAAATTATCATTAAAAAATTCAATAGCGACATTATAAAATCTAGTGTAAGAGGTTCTGATATTGTTTTCTCCTCAATTGGAACAACTCAATCCAAAGTCAAATACAATAAAGAAGAATATCGAAAAATTGATCATGATATCACTCTCAGAATAGCAGAATCATGTAAAAAATATGATGTTAAAAAGTTTATATACGTATCAACTGCAGGAGCTAATGAAAATAGTAAGAACTTCTACACAAAATTAAAAGGCGAAATTGATGAATCTGTTATAAAACTAAACCTTATATCTACAATTATTTATAGACCTTCACTTCTACTTGGTATGCGTAAAGAAAAAAGATTTGGTGAAAAAATAGCTCAAGTAGTGATGCCATATTTTTCTAATTTTATGCCAAATAATTACAAACCGATTTATGCTTCCTCAGTTGCAGAATCAATGAAAAATATTTCTAAGTCAAATAAAAAAGGTTTATCTATTTTTCATTACGATGAGATTTTAAAAACATCTCACAACAAAAATTAATATATTTACTAATGGAAACATTGTATGCAATATTTCAAGTATTTAGGACACCAATTATATTATTAATTGGTGTTTCAACTGCTATCTTTATTAATATTTATCTAAGATTAAAGTATGGAAATTACACTAATAAATCTAGACTTACACAAGCAACATTAATGTTATTCCTGTGGATATGCATAGGCATGTTTTTACATTTAATTTTTCCAAAATAAATCGAATGAAAAAGTATATTTTAATTTATTTATTTATATTAATTTTTTCCTCTTGTGAAGATGAAAATTTTGATCCAGAAATTACTGAATTTACCTTTAATTATAATATTCATGAGAGTCTAAACTCAGAATATGTTCAAGAATTCAATATTATTTTTGATAATCTTCAAAATTTAATTCCAATTCAAAAAAATTCATATTTTAATAATCTTGATGTATATGCATGGAATAGTAAAGTTGATAAACCTTATAAAAATAAAATTGGAAACTATACCGGCGCATGCATTTGCGGAAATAATATGTCAAGATTTATGGTCCTCGAAATCCCTGATGATGAGTTTAAATATAATTCAAACCACAGATTTTCTGTTATTGCTCATGAATACTTTCATGTTTATCAAATGTCCTTATCAAAACAGTTTTATGATGGTAACATTGAGCTAAAGTGGATGTCAGAAGGTGGAGCTGCATCTTTTGAGTCAATTTACATTCAAGAATTTTATTCATCTAATTATTTTTTAGAGGCACAAGACAGAGTTCATGAATCTGTCATTAATAATCCTAAGATATTTGAAACCTACGACGCTTCTGGTGATGAGGACATTAATTATGCATCCTCTGTGTTTATGTTTTTAGTACTTTCTAAAGAACTTCAAAAAATGAATTATACTGAAGAAGAAGCTTTCAGGATGATATTTAAAGACTTTTGGCTGCAAAATCCAAATGAAAATAATTGGAAAGAAAAATTTTCTGAACTTTTTGGTTTTAGTGTTAACACATTTTACAATAACTTAAAAGATTACTCACCACAGATTGAAAATGTTTTACCAAGTAATACACTAAAAATTAAAAATATATTTAATTAAAGCTATATAAAGATCCTTTCGAACCTTTATATAACTTAATTAGTTTTTATTCCTCAGATAATGACATCATCATTCCTGTTGCATCAAAATAATCACCAACTTGTGTAATAAGACCATCATCATTAAAGTCCCAGTAATGATAGGTTTTTACATTTATAGATTTTTGTGATGGAGTATGAGTTGCGGTCCAAACACCATAAACCCTAACACTTCCATTTAAGTTACCTAAGGAATCACTTCCAGGTAGCCAATATGTTGGAGTAAAATTCATATTCTCAAAATTTTCCTGATAACTTACTATATCATTAATAAAACCTTGTTTATCTTGTAATTCAGCACCATATCTAGGCGGTTCATGAATTAAATCATCAGATAACATAGCTACTTGTGACTCTAAATCTTCAACCTCATGTAAATTCATAAATCTTTTAGCAGATTCTAAATTTCTTTCATAGTTTGAATTATTAGATGATTGGTCTTCATTTGTATTATTTACATTATTGCATGAATAAAGAAAAAGAAGGGATAAAACATATATTAATTTGTTCATTGTACTTATTTTAATTTTAAAATTTAATTATAGTAATTTTTATATTTAATATGTAATAAATATTAGCTTTTTGATAAGATTTTATAGATTGTAGTATGAAGATTTTTATGATATTTCAAATATTAGTTATTATTCAATTTGATTTAATAAGTCAAATTGATGAAGAAATAATAACTCTAGAAAGTTCAAACCCATACACATTTAATGATATAATTGATCATCTTGATGATCAAGAAAAACAAATTGTATATGGAAAGTTAAAATTCCCTGAAAAATCAGTAAAAAATAAAAAATACCCTCTTATTATTGGTGTTGCTGGTAGTCTAGGATGGAGTGATCACCACTACGAATATCTTGAAATGTACAGAACAATGGGAATTGCTACTTTCGAATTAAATAGTTTTAAGAGTAGAGAAATTGAATCAACCGTTGGAACACAAAATACTGTAACTATAAGTGCTATGATTTTAGATGCGTACACTGCACTTAAAAAATTATCAAATCACCCTAATATAATAAAAGATAAAATTTCTATAACTGGTTGGAGCTTAGGAGGAGGTGTAGCTTTATTTTCAGCTTGGTTACCATTAAAAAATGCTATAATTAAAGAATTAAAATTTAATTCTCATTTAGCTTTTTATCCACCATGTTTTATAGAACCTGAAAAAATTAATTTTTCTAACTCTCCTATTCACATTCTTATTGGTGAATTAGATAATTGGACTCCAGCAGAACCATGCAATGATCTATTTTTGAAATCAAGAAGTAACACAAATTTAGGATTAACAATTTTTAAAAACTCACATCATTCATTTGATAGAAATGGCCCTGTAATTAGAGATGAAAATGCTTATAACTTCACAAATTGTAGATTTAAATTAATGGAAAATGGAGATATATTAATGAATTATTTAAATATACCTATGTCAAATTCATTTCTTCAGAAAATAGGATTTGCATTTTGTGTTAGCAGAGGAGTTGATTATGGCGGTAACATGTTAGCAAGGAAGGAATCCTTCGAATTTGCAAGAAAATTTATGGAAAAGAATCTACTTCTTTAGTTACTCAATTCAAATAATACTTCATTCCTTCTATTCCAAAACTTATATGGTGGATCATAACCTAAATAAATTGGATTGTCTACATAAGATATATTCTTAGAGTCTAAAAATTTTTTTAGTTTGTTAGAATGTGAAAAAAATTTATTGTCGTTATTATAACCACTAAATGAAATTGCTGCAAATTTCTTTTCAACACTCTTGGTAATTTCAATTCTTGAATCATTAGGTTTGGATAAGTCTTCAATTCTATACTTATCAGGCATTACAAATTTCATTGTTAATGATTTATCACCATTAATATCATTTCTATGCATGTGAACGGGTGCTGTCATAGCAATTTTTTGATTTTCTTCATTACCTCCAAAAATATAACCAGCTAGAATTCTAAATGACGAACTTTGCTCTTTTGTATTAGTGGGTAATGTGACAGATGCGTAAATAGCTGGCTCATAATTTCTGATTTCTATATCATCGTGTTTGGAAATTATATTAAATCTCTGTTCTTCTGTTTGTGCCAAACCTTTAATATTTAAAATTAAAAAAATATACAAAAACAAATATCTCATGCCCAAAATACGTCTATTTTCCTGTTTTAGTTGCAAAAAAAATTTGTTTACAAATAATATAGATTTTTACTGATAGCTAAATATTATTAATAAAAGTCATTTTTTTTTGAAAATTAAATTGATTCCGGTAGATTGAATCACTTATTGACTATGGATAATAATTTAAAAACTATACTTTTTATAATTTTCTACTTTGTAATTGGTTTGTTACTCGGGTATGTAATTGGGGAATTATTTCTTGATATTTAATCATAAAAAAAGGTTTTATATTAAATATCATCTAAGTTTTTGATCTCTTTTTTTACAATACTTAAACTGTATGTAACGCTCAAACAAATACCACTATTATCCCAACATTTTACCTTATATAAATAAATTTTACCTTATTTATAAATAATTATTTGATTAATAATTATATGTATATAAATTAGATCATAAATTAAAATAATATAAGTATGACTTCAGAAAGAGAAATTATTAAAATCAGAGTTCATGATGGTGTTGTTGGACTTTTATATCTAGGATCAATTGCTCTAGCACAACAGTTTAATATTGATTGGATTTATGTAGCAGTAGGAGTAGCTGTTCTTCAAATAATAAGTCCTTTTACCAAATTTTGTCCAGTTTATACAATATTAAATAAATTGATGCCTGATACTAAGCCAGTGCAAAATGGGAGCTAATTCAATAAGATATTATAAATAATGATTGAAAATAATAATTGTGAATTCAATTCAAATTACCCTAAACGTATATTTGAAGTAATTCTTGAAAAATCTCACAATAAAGAAGAATCAAATTACTTTTTTAATACGGACCCAAATTTTTATAATTAATTATGTTAAGACATTTCGTCCCAAAAAAATATATGATGGTCATTAGACTGATTATTATAATTAGTGTATTAGTTTATTTTATGATTAAGTATATCTAAAAAAAATCTCTTTAAATCTTAATATTTTGTTGATTTTTATAAATGTATGATTTACGTTTATAATATGATTAAATGCAGTTTAATTAAAGAATTTATTGAAAGAAAAACCCATGTGATCAAAAGATATAAGTTAAAAATCACATGGAAGGATGCACTGAACAAAAAGTCTTTCGAGTCGTACTATACTCATAAAAGCATTTAGTCATGAATTTTATTGATATTGTTGGTCTCTTTGGAGCATTCTTATCAGGTGTCACCTTTTTCCCACAGGTATATAGAACTTGGAAACTTAAGTCAGCAAAAGAGCTTTCTCTCGTAATGATTTTAATCATTTTACTAAGTAATATTGTTTGGTTAATTTATGCTTTTAACAAACAAGATATTGCTATTATTTCAGCTAATTTTTTTGTTGGATCTTGTGCTCTAACAATATTATATTTTAAAGTTAAGTATAAATGAGAATAATAATTCCAATAATAGTCTTGACAATTAATACTTCATGTTCTCTTGAAGATTCTTTAGAGAATACTAAACCTGAGAAGTTTATCAATTGTGATTTTATTGAAGAAAAAATTAATTATTTTGATTTATTTGAAGGTTTTTTAACTCTTACCCTTAACCATGCCTATGTACCAGATATTAATCAATATGACTCTCTTAATAACGATTATTTCTATTTAAAATTTCAAAACGAAGAATTAAAGGGTACATATGTAATAACAGATGCTAATGTAAGGTATAAAGTAAATAAAGTTGAGCCATATGATAGCATTTCTAAAAATGAGTATCCATTCTCTGTAGACATAACCAATGATGGGGCGTGCGTTTACCTTGATTTCCAGCAGAGCGAAGGATGTGGGTGTAATTAAATTCTGTAAAAAAAATTTTTTCTTAAAACTTCTAAGCTTTTGGGAACTGCTGTCATTGGATCTTCATTACCCTCAAATTCTAATGATATATAACCTTTATAATTATTATCTCTCATTACCCTGCCTATACTTTCATAATCAATATCTAAAGTATACCAAACACCTCCTCCGTAATAGGTTTTAGCCTGGACCAAACAAGCGTAAGGTGCCAAATTTTTAATCTGATTATCTCTATCTTCAAGAAAATTCCCTGTATCCAATGTTGCTTTTAGCCACGGACTATCTATTTCTTCTATAATTTTTTTTACGTTTTTAGCAGAAATACCTAAACCCCAATGATTTTCTAATCCTAATACAACTCCACATTTTTCTGCAGTAGGTAAACATTTTTCAATAGAATCTATAACCCAAGGAAAACCATCAGTTTCTGTATATCCACTTATTGGAGGCTCAATTCCTTTATTTGCCATCAGTGCGTCAAAAGACTCTGATGTTCCCCATCTACCTGTATTTATTCTCATGGTTGGTATACCAAGCTTATAAGCAATCTCAATTTGATCAATTGTTTTATTGATGTTATCATTTCGATAATTTTCACTAGGATTTAAAAAACCTTGGTGAGTAGATAAACCCATTATGTCAAGACCAGCATGAAAAGCTTTTTTCTTTAACTTTTGAAGATGAGAATTATCAACTGAAGACATTTGTACTAGTAGAAACTCTATACCATCAAATCCCATCCTTGCAGCATTTTCAATACAAAAACTCATTGATGGTTTACTATTTTCATCAAAATGCCAGAAAGAATATGAAGAGACTCCAATTTTATTTTTTCTAAAATTTTCATTCATTGAATTCATACATGATGAAATAGCAGGTGATAAAGCAAATAATGCGCTATTTCTAATAAAATTTCTTCTTTTCATAATTGTATAAGTTTATTTTTTTCCATTTAATAATAATTTGAACTCTTGATAATATATTAATAGAATATTAAAATTAAAGAGGCAAAATTTAAGATTAAATTGGTTTAATATTTAAATTATCAATTATAATTTAATAAAATTAAAATAAATGAGACCTTACATACTTTCAGAGACCAATTGGAAACTAATCAAAAAATTTAAATATGATTTAGCAATATTACCATGGGGTGCAACCGAGGCTCACAATTTCCATCTCCCCTACGCAACAGATAATATTCAAGTTGAAAGTATTATTGAAGAAGCTGGAAAAATTGCGTGGAATAAAAGAAAAAAATTTATAATACTACCTACAATACCATTTGGAGTTAATACTGGTCAAAAAGATATATTATTAAATATAAATATGAATCCATCTACCCAACATAAAATATTATCAGATATTATTAGAGTTCTCAACAGACAAGGTATTAATAAACTATTAGTACTTAATGGTCATGGTGGAAATAGTTTTACTACAATTTTAAGAGAAATTGGGATGGACTATCCTAATATGTTTTTATTATCTGCAGATTGGTTCAAATCCCTTGATAAGAATGATTATTTTGAAAATGACGGTGATCATGCTGATGAAATGGAGACAAGTTTAATTCTTCATCTTCAACCTAACCTTGTTTCTGGAATTGAAAATTGGGGGGAAGGGAGAGAAAATAAAATAAGAAGTAAATTACTTAGAGAGAAATGGACATGGTTTGAAAGAAAATGGTCAAAAGCATCTAATGATACAGGAATTGGAAATCCACTAAAATCAACAAAAGAAAAAGGAAAAAGATATTTTCAAGATGTAACGAAAAAAGTATCAGAGTTAATTGTTGAAATATGTGATATCGATATTAACAATCAATATGAGACTAAAAACTTACATTAAAACTTAAACCAAAAACCTCCTTTAATTGGACTTTTGATATTGCATTATCATCATAAAGAAGATGAACTAATATATTAGTAGAAAAATATTTATTAATATTAAATTCTAAGGTCATCATATAATCAATATCAATATTTAGAGGATTCTCCAGATAATTTTGAAAAATATTTAACTTGTTTTCTAGAAACATATTTTTCATTAACTCGGTTTTAAAATAGAGAGAAATATTACCTCCAGCCTCTAACCTTGTTGTCTTACCTTTCAATACGCCAAAGTAATCTTCACCATCTAACAAGTTCTCAGTAAAAATAGGATTAACTCTTATCTGCCTTGCAGAAAGAAGAGCATAATTAAACCAAAAATTATCGTTTTTTTTATAAAACATACCAACTCCTAATTGAGTATATGCAGGAGATAAAAATTTGGTAGTTAAAGTCCTAATCTGTGAATTAGCAAATCCTGGGGTGTATTCGTATCCATTCGCCCACTGTGATTTCAAATTAAAAATTGCTGAATATGACCACCTACCTTTATTTTTAAGTGCTAGAAGAGAATAAATTTCAAATCTATCTTCATTTTTTTTCACATCTTGGCTTTGATTTTTTACCAAACCATAAGCTCCATCTACCCTATTTATCCACTCAAGGTCTTTTTTCTTCAGAATAAAATCATAATCAAGTATAAGGGTTAGAGATAAATTATTAATTCCACCTGCTACCCAATTTTTATATTGAGATTGATTTAAAAGTGTAGTTATTTTACCCTTTGATAGATAATAAGAGTCTGTAGAAGTCCAGACAGAATCTTTCAAAAGATTAATACTATTTTTTGAGTGAGATAGTATGGGAATAAAAAATAAAAAAAGAAAGAAAATTCTCATTAGATGGCAAAATTAAATATAAATAGACTTTAAAAAAAAATTATTTGGATTGCCATTTATTATGATGAAAGAAGCCGGATTTATCAATTCTCTCAAAAGTATGTTCACCAAAACAGTCTCTTTGAGCTTGAACTAGATTCATTGGTAATTTTGATGACTTCAATGAATCAAAATAACTTAATGATGAAAGTAACCCATGAGCAGGTATATTTCTATTTATACAGAAAATTGATACCTCTCTAGCAGCAGATTCTGTATCCTTTATCAACTGAGCAATTTCAGGATCAAATAATAAATTTTCAAGTTTTGGGTTTTTTTTGAAAGCAGCCATAAAATTTTCTAAAAGCTTAGCTCTAATTATACATCCACCCCTCCAAATTCTACAAATAGATTCAAGGTTTAAATTATATGATTTTTCTTTAGACGCTATCTGAAGTTGAGAAAGACCCTGTGCGAATGAAATTATAAATGAAAATATCAATGATTTTTCAACTTGATCTTCATCTATATTCATATTATTTTGAATATCTGACGCATAAATATCACTAGCTTTTTGCCTTAATTCTTTGAAAGAAGAAATAATTCTCATAGAAACGGATGAATCAATTGTTGGAATACTTACTCCAAGATCCATAGCACTTTGTGATGTCCACTTCCCAGTTCCTTTTTGTTTGGCTTTATCCAAGATTTGATCTACGAGATAATTACCAGTCTCATCATCTTTCACATTAAATATGTCACCTGTTATCTCTAGTAAATAAGAGTCTAATATCTTATTATTCCAATCAGTAAAAATTTCAGAAAGTTCTTTGTTGTTCTTATTTAGACCAATTTTTAGAACGTTATAAACTTCAGAAATTAGCTGCATAATTGCATATTCAATACCGTTATGAATCATTTTGACATAATGACCAGATGATGATCCACCTAAATACTCTACGCAGGGATCTTTACCAACTTTTGCAGAAACATCCTCAAAAATTTTACTTATTAGTGCATATGATTCTTTTGAACCCCCAGGCATAATACTTGGTCCATTTCTTGCACCTCTTGATCCACCAGAGACACCAGCACCTAAAAAGTTAATATTTTTTTTCTTTAAATAATTATACCTTCTCTCAGTATCATCAAAATGTGAATTACCACCATCAACAATAAGATCATTTTCTTTTAAATATGGTAATAACCTCTCAATCATTGAATCAACAGGTTCTCCAGCTGGAACTAATAACATTATTTTTCTAGGGGTAGTCAAGCTTTCAATGAATTTTTTATCCGATGTAGTTCCCTCAATATTATAATCAGCCCCATCATTTTTTAAAATATTTATTGAATCCATACTTGAAGAGAGGCCTATTGAAGAATAACCCTTTTCAGCAACATTCAATATAAAATTTCTACCCATTACACCTAGACCAACAAGACCAAAATCAAATTTCATATCGGAAAATTTATTTTAAACAAATATGAATTAAATTTTTTAATAATAAATACAACAAGATTTTTTTGTTTAGATATGTTTGTAAATATTTATTTACATGAATAAAACAGCCAACTTAGTTATAATTTTTGGTATAACAGGAGATCTAGCTAATAGAAAACTTATTCCTGCAATTAATGGTCTAGTTTCAAGTGATTCACTCCCTGGAAACACATATATAATTGGCGGAGGAAGAAAAAATATATCTAATTATAAATTTGATAATATTCATAAAAATTTAAAAGATAATTGTCTTTACCTAAAAATTGATCCTAATGAAAAAGAAGATTTCAAATTACTTAAATATGAAATTGATAAAAAGTATAATAAATATGATTCTTTAAATATAATATACTACTTATCAATACCACCTAGTGCATATTCTATTTTAATTAAAAATTTAGTTCATTATAAGCTTAACACAGAATTAAATGGTTTTAGAAGAGTGATTGTAGAAAAACCTTTTGGAGAGAACAAAAAATCATCTATCGATCTTAATAAAACTCTTAGAGGTGGTTTTAATGAGGATCAGATATATAGAATTGATCATTATTTAGGTAAAGAGACAGTTCAGAATATACTAATATCAAGGTTTTCTAATATTATTTTCAACTCTCTATGGAATAAAAACCATATCAGTTATATTGAGATAACCGCTGCTGAAAGGATAGGTATCGAAAGAAGAGGAGAATACTATGAAAAAGCTGGTGCTATTAAAGATATGTTTCAAAATCATTTACTGGAATTATTATGTCTTATTGCTATGGAGGAACCAAAAAAAAATACTGCAGAAAGCATAAGAAATGAAAAAATTAAATTATTAGATAATATTAGAAAAATCAATTATGAAAAAGATATAGTTAGAGGGCAGTACACAAGATCTGAAAATAAAATCAAAAAATTCAAAGGATATAGAGATAATATGGGTGTAGATAAAGAATCTATGGTAGAAACATTTTTTGCATGTAAATTATTTATAGATAATGAGAGATGGAAAGATATCCCTTTCTTTATAAGAACTGGAAAAAGATTGCCAACTAAAGTAACAGAGATCGTTGTAAATTTTAAAAAAAATAGTAACGTATTCAATCAAGATCAGAACGAAAGTAACATGTTAATTTTTAGAATTCAACCTGATGAAGGTTTATTAGTGAAATTTAATCTTAAAAAACCTGGAGAAAAAAATCAGCTGCTAAATAAAAATCTAGAATTTCATTATAAAAATCTATCTAATAATAAACTTAATAATGCCTATGAAACATTGATTATGGATGTTTTTAATGGTGATCCTATGTTATTTTCAAGAAGTGATTTTGTTGAAAAAGCTTGGGAGATAGTGGATCCCATAATCGAATCTATAAAAAAAGAGAACCTTAAACTATACGGATATAAAGCAGGTTCGTGGGGACCACCAAAGGCAGATGATCTATTCAGAAATATAAATACTTGGAGGTACCCATGTAAAAATTTAGTAAATGACGGTGAAGTTTGTGAACTCTGATATGGATATTAACATTTATAAAAATACTGAAGAATGCAACAGAAATTTGGCAAAATATCTAATTGAAGAATACCTTTTAAAAAATAAAAATATTGCTATATCAGGTGGATCAACACCTATCGGACTTTTTAAATCAATACTAAAATTGATTAAGATTAAATCTGTGATAAAATCAAATTTTTTCTGGGTTGACGAAAGATGTGTTAGCCCCATATCAAAAGAGAGCAATTACGGGGAGGCTAATAGACACTTCTTTAGTAAACTGAATATAGATAAAAATAAGATTTATAGAATCAAAGGAGAAAATGATGGAGAAATAGAAGCGATAGATTATTCTAAATTATTAAATAGTAAAGTAAAAACTATAAATAATATTATATCATTCGATCTTTGTCTATTAGGTATTGGTGGAGATGGACACACTGCATCTATTTTTCCTTACGAATTAAAAAAATTAATTAATAAAAATTCTTGTGTTGTTGGAACTAACCCTGACTCAGGTCAGAAAAGAGTTAGTCTTTCAATTAATCAAATTAATAACTCAAAGGAAATTATAATTCAAGCCTGTGGTGAAGGTAAAAAAATAGTTGTAGATAATATTTTAAGTCAAAAAAATAATTACCTAGACTACCCTGCATCTTATATTAAACCTAAATCTAAAAAACTATCTTGGTATCTAGATTTTGATTCAGCTGGAAACTATATGAATTAAAATGAAAAAAATTAATTTCAAATTAGGACCTGGTTTTATTATCACTTCTGCATTTATTGGACCAGGTACAATTACACTCTGTACGTTATCAGGTATAGAATTCGGTTATTCTTTAATATGGTGTATTATATTTTCAATTGCTGCCACATCTTACCTACAAGAATTAAGTGCCCGTTTAGGTATTATTTCTAGATTAGGTTTAGGTGATATTTTTAAATCATATACACATAATACCATTAATAAAGTTTTTTTCATATTTGTTTTTTTGTCATTGTTTATAGGTAATTCTGCATATGAATCAGGAAATATTAGTGGGACAGTTATGGGGCTAGAGACCTTTACTGGAAGTATTTCTATTAACTTACTTAAATTCAATATCAACTTACTTCCTGTTTTTATTTCCATTTTTTTAGTATCGATTATTGCTTATGGATCCTACAAGGTATTTGAGAGAATGCTTGTCTCTCTTGTATTTATTATGAGTTTGACATTTATGGTAACAGCTATTTTATCAAAACCTGATTTAAATTTAATTCTTGGTGGTCTTGTACCTAAAATCAATGACAATAACTTTATCTATGTCATTGGATTGATAGGAACTACAGTTGTACCATATAACCTATTTCTTCATTCATATATTTCAAAAAAAAAATGGAAATCAAAAAAAGATTATAAATCATCAATTTACGATACTCTTCTATCAATATTTATTGGCGGTTTGATATCTATATCAATAATTATTACATCAGCTGGTGCAGGTGGTTTGATAGATGGAAATGAAGTGAAAAATGCTATTGATTTAGGAAAACAATTATCTCCGTATCTTGGTGACTTTTCAAAATATTTTATATCTATTGGATTGTTTTCAGCAGGCATAACATCTTCTATTACAGCTCCTATAGCTACGTCTTATGCATTATCTAGTATTTTTAATTATAAACCAGAATGGAAAGAAAAGAAATTTAAGATAGTTTCTATTATTATAATATTAATTGGTTGTTTTTTTTCTTCTACCTCCTATAATCCAATTTATATAATCAAGTTAGCTCAATTTGTAAATGGTTTGTTTTTACCTATTATAGGAATATCTCTTTTGTGGGCAGTTAATCAGACACATTATCTTGGAAATTACATAAATACCAAATACTATAATGTTATTGGACTTTTGATAATTATTTTATCTATTTTAATTAGTTTAAGAAGTTTGAGCTTATTATGAGTAGATATATTGATCTTAACTGTGACATGGGAGAGTCCTATTATGATAAAATTGTTGGTAACGATTCAAAAATTATGCCATACATAACTTCATGTAATATTGCATGTGGTTTTCATGGCGGTGACCCACAAACTATAGGCAAAACAATTAAAATGGCTATTGATAATAAGGTTAAAATCGGTGCACATCCATCATATTTTGATCTTGAAGGATTTGGGAGAAGAAAAATACATCTAAGTCTAAAAGAATTAGAATCAACTATACTTTACCAAGTCTCTGCAATAAAAGGAATTACTGAATATTACGGAGAAAAACTTCATCATGTAAAACCTCATGGTGCATTATATAATATGGCAAGTATTGATGATAATATAGCTGAGGTGATAGTCCTAACAATCAAAAAAATTAATCCTAACTTAAAACTATACGGACCCTCAAAAATGAAATGGAAAAAAATTTCACAAAAACATGGTATAGAATATGTATCAGAAGTTTTTTCAGATAGAAATTACAATGATAATTTAACGCTGGTCAACAGAAATAAAGAAAATTCAATGATTACAGATATTAATGATTCGATAATTCATTTATCAAGAATGATAAATAAAGGAAAAGTAAAAACTGTAAATAACAAATTAATTGACATTGATGCAGAAACAATTTGTATACATGGTGATCAACCAAATGCACAACTTTTTGCAAAAAAAATATATAATACTTTTAAATCAAAAATCTTAGCATGATAAAAATAGTTCCCTCTGGAGATACTATAATTATTTTAAAAGATTTAAAAAATCTAAAAAGTTCAACTTTAACAAGTTATATTGAAAAACTGAATTTTGATGAAATAGAGGACATCATAAGTTTAAAGAATTCAGTTGGGGTAATATTTAATCCATATAAAACAACATCAAATAAGCTCATTAAAAAATTTAAAAGTAATATTTCAAATAAAAGATTTACAAATAAAAAAAGCTTAAAAACCTGGAAAATACCTATTTGTTATGATGAAGAGTTTGGGATCGATTTAAATGAAATTTCCAAAAATTGTAAATTAGATATAGCTCAAATTAAAAAAAAACATTGTTCAGTAACCTATGAGGTCGATCTAATAGGTTTTTTACCTGGATTTCTTTATCTAGGAAATTTAGTAGAATCACTATATACTCAGAGAAGAAATAACCCAAGAACTAATATCCCAAAAGGTTCTGTAGGAATAGCTGGTAATCAAACAGGAATCTATAATATAGAAAGTCCAGGAGGATGGAATATAATAGGAAGGACTCCAATAAAACTTTTCGATAAATTAAATAATCCTCCAATTTATATAAAACAAGGTGATAAAATAATTTTTGAAGAGATAACCAAAGAAAAATTTTATAGTTATAGAAATTGAAAAATACAGTAGAAATTTTAAGACCAGGAATCCACTCATCTATTCAAGATTTAAGAAGAATTGGATTTAAAAAATATGGCATACCACAAAGTGGTCCTATGGATGAGTACTCTCATATATTAACAAACTGGTTATTAAATAAAGATATTAACTCAGAAACTATTGAAATAACCTACTATGGGCCTAAAATCAGAATAAACTTTGACACTAAGATCGCAATATTTGGTTCTAATTGCGATGCCTATTTAAATGATAAAAAAATAGAAATAGGAATTTCAATTTCAATCAAAAATGGGGATATAATAGATATAAAAAATTGCATAGATGGAAATAGAGTTTATTTAGGATTTTCTGCAGACATGAAATTAAAAAAAATATTTAATAGTTTTTCGACTTATGAAAAAATAAATATTGGAGGGATTTCGGGTCAAAAACTAAGTAATAATGATATTATTTATTTTAAAAATATAAAAAGTCCTTCAACTAAAAAAATACCATCTTCTTTTATAAATAGGTATGATCAGACTAAAATAATACGGATAATAGAAGGAATACACTTTGATAAAATTCAAAATAATTTGACTTTAATAGATAATCAATTTCAAATATCATCAAATAGTGACAGAATGGGTTTGAGATTATTAAATAATAAAATCAAACTAAATAATTATAATGAAATTGATAGTACAGTAGTAACCAAGGGTACCATTCAAGTTCCAAGAGATGGAAACCCAATAATTTTAATGAGTGATTCTCAATCTACAGGAGGATACCCAATTATTGGAAATATTTGCAAAATAGATATATCAAAGATTACTCAAATTAAACCTAATAAGAGAGTTAAATTTAAAATTATAACTATAGATGAGTCAAATAGAATTCTTGACTATGAATTAAAAAAATTCAAATCTAAACTAGACATAAACTTGTCAACCTAATTTATTCTTTAGTATATAGAATTCAGATTTCAACTCTTTTAATCTGTTAATGGCATCTTCTCCTGGTTTCTGATCAGCTCTACTTAACATTGACTGTAAATATCTAATTTGATCAATTAACATGGGTTGCATGTATGTACCTTTATCTGTATTAAGTTTTTTTGATATTGATAAATACTTTTTATTTTTTGGCTTATTGATTAATATTTTTGAGACTTCATCCTCAAAAAGTCTAACTTCTGTCATAAAATCTCTAATTTCAATTAAAATCTTTTCCTGTTCTTCATAAACCTCAGTACCCAAATCAATTCTTGGATCAGATATAATTTCAAGATTTTCAGAAAAAGAAGTACCATCTATTGTAATGGTGACCTTATACTTTCCTGGTTTAACTAAAGGACCATTTCTATATGAATACCTAGAATCTTTATTCCAGGAGCCTCTGTGTCTCATATCCCATTTGAAACGATTAACACCAACTTTTTTTGATATATTATTATTTAAAATATAAGTAAATTCATTTGTAGACATCTCATAATTTTCAATATCATCATTACTTGAAACAGATGAAACATATGAATTAATTACATTATCTTCTAGATCAGTAATCTTAATAAAAACTTCCTCAACCAATTCATTTGATATCTTATAATCAATATCAACAGAGGTTTGTGGGTAACTGACATGATTATTATTTAATGGACGATTTCTATATCTGATTGTATTTTCAATTGGATATAAAATCTGATTATCGCTAAAACTAAAAGTTCTTAAGTAAGAAATATTATCCATTATCCAGAATGACCTTCCCATAGTGGATAAAACAACATCATTTCTATGAATTTTAATATCAGTTATAGGTGTAATTGGTAAATTTTGTTGGAATGACTGCCAATTATTACCATCATCAAATGAAACAAACATTCCAAATTCTGTACCTGCAAATAACAATCCTTCTTTCTTTGGGTCTTCTCTCAGTACTCTAACAGGATAATCTACTGGAATTCCTTTGGTAATAAGATCCCATGAATCTCCATTATCATAGGTTCTGTATATATATGGTTTCCAATCACCAAGTTGATACCTTAGAATAGTAACAAATGCCTTAGATGGATTGTGGTATGAAGGTTCAACAGAATCAACCCTACCTCCTTTTATGTTTCTATTTGGAGTAACATTTTTCCAGTTTTTACCTCCATCATATGTTACGTGTACAGGTCCATCGTTGGCACCAACCCAAATTAACCCTTTCTTAAGTGGTGATTCTCTCACAGAATATATTGTACTGTAGAATTCTTCGCCTGTGATATCTCTGGTTATAGGCGACCCAGAAATAACTTGTTTATCTGATTCAAAAGCTGTCAGATCAGGTGATATGGTCTCCCACGTAACTCCATCATCTTTAGTAACATGAAGAAACTGAGAAGCATGATAAATTATATCAGGATCATGGGGTGATACATGAATTGGTGATACTCTCTGAAACCTGTACTTAAGATCTTTAGGATTATGTCCGTACATATTCGATGCACCAACATAATACTGTTTTTCCTGACCAGTTTTTTTATTATATACCCCAAATCTACCTTTACAGTTAGAATAAACAATATTTGAATTACCAGGTTTTGGAACCGCAGGACCAGTCTCACATCCCCCAGTATTAGTAATGTAGGCATTTGGACCAGCCTGTAATCCATAAGGAGGCAGGCTAGGAACAGATACGGTTGAATAATTATCTTGTTGTCCACCATATAACCAATAAGGATATTGGTCATCAACTTCTACTTGATATATTTCTGCAGTAGGTTGATTAAACTGAGTAGTCCATGTCTTTCCAGAATTAAACGTAATATTAGCTCCTCCATCATTAGATTGAATCCATACTGATGTATCGGATGAGTTAATCCATATATCATGATTATCACCGTGAGGAGTAGAGTAAGATTTCCAGGTTTTACCTGCATCTTTAGAAATCATAAATCTATTAGCACTTGAATATAATATATCGGAGTTTAATGGGTTAGATTCCACATTTAAATAGTAAAAAGGCCTATTAACTAGTTCCTCCCTATTATTCATATGTTCAAAGGATTTCCCCCTATCTTCTGATTTATATAAACCTCCTTTACCTTCAGATGCTTCAACCATAACAAATAACCTATCAGGATTTGATTTAGATACAGCAAAATCAATTTTCCCTATGTACTTACTCTCAAAACCTAAATCAATTTTATTCCAAGTTTTCCCAGCATCAACTGATTTAAATGCCCCTCCATTGGTTGAACCACTAATTATTGTCCATGGTTTTCTTTCTGCCCTCCAAGAGGCAGCATATAAAGTATTTGGATCATCTGGAGCAAATTCTACATCAACAATTCCAATTGAGTCAGACAAATAAAGTATTTTATCCCATGATTTCCCTCCATCCACGCTTTTGTAAAGTCCTCTCTCTTGGTTATTTTTAAATGGTTGACCAATTGCAGCTACATATATTGTGTTTGGGTCATTTGGATGTATTTCTACTGCACCAATTTGACCAACATTTTCAAGCCCTAAATGATCCCAAGTTTTACCCGCATCTTCTGATCTATAAATTCCTTTTCCAACAATAATGTTTGATCTTAATCCATCAGAACCTGTACCTACATAAACTATATTAGGATTTTTTTGATAAACATTAATTGCACCAATTGACGGTGATTTAAAATATCCGTCTGAAACATTATTCCAATGATTTCCAAAATCTGTTGATTTCCAGACTCCACCACCTGTAGTACCCATATAAAATACATTTTTTTGAGATTCTACACCATGAACAGTGGTAACTCTACCACCTCTGACAGGACCTACGTTTCTGTACTTTAAATTTTTAAGTATTAGGTCATCAGAATTTTTAAAATTTAATTTTTCAAAATTCTGATTTATGAATAGTATTGAAAGTAAAAAAGAAATCAGATTCATCATTTATTATTTAGTTTATTGTATACAGCATTTGTAATCATAATATCTTGAACAGCAACTCCAGTAAGGTCAGCTACAGTTATTTCATGTTGTTCACTTCTAGCTTTTTGACCGGATTCAATTACTGTACCAAGTTCAATTAGATCATTTTCTTTAATAATTTTATCATCTAAGGCATACTTAGTCTCCCCTCTTTCTTTACATTGAGAGATACTGTCAACAACTATACAATGAGAAATACCCAATATAGCAGGATCCAGCTCTCTTTTTTCAGGTGTGTCTGATCCAACAGCAGTTATGTGTGTACCTGGCATTACATCAGATTTTGATATCAAGGACTGATTAGCACTAGTTGTGGTAACAATAAGATTTGATTTATTACATAATTCACTTGAATTATTGACTTTGCATATATTAAAACCTTCTTTTGACATTTCTTTAATATAATCATTAATTTTTTTATGGTCTCTACCTAAAATTACTACTTCTCTACATTTTATTATATCCTTCAGATACTTAAGTTGCAGCCTAGCTTGAATTCCTGTACCAATTATCCCAATACAATTAATATTATCTGGTGCAAGATATTTTGCACATATTGCTCCAGCTATTGCAGTTCTTACATTTGTTAGATAACCCTCATCATGAAGAAGACATTTTAGATATCCTGTCTTACTATCAAACATAACCATAACCCCGTGACTTGACGATAACCCTAACTTATAATTTTCGGAAAAACCTGAGGCAATTTTTATTACATAATTATCATGGCCTTTAATATAACCATACTTAATGTGAACATCACCGGGGGGATTACTAAATAATAACTCACCAACTGGTGGAACCACTGTATTTCCTTTTGAATATTCAACAAAACCGATTTCAATATCTTTTATTAAATCCATTCCATCTAATGATTTTACTATTTGATCTTTAGAATAAACCATAGTATTCATAAAATTGATTTTAATGTTTTATTTCCAATATTACCTCCACAAATAAGTATAACAATGTTTTTTAAATGTTTTATCTTATTTTTTAAATTTAAAAATGATGATATAGCTACAGCTGCAGCACCCTCAATTAGAATTTTTTCATTATTTAGCGATTTAATTATTTGTGATGCAATGTCGCTTTCTGATACTAGACAAGAATGGTCAATATATTTTTTACAAAATTTATGGGTTATAGATCCCTCTTCTACTCCTCCAGCTGAGCCATCTGATAAAGTTTCTTTTGATTCGCTATTAATTATTTCATTACTCTTTAGGGAATTAATCATAATTGACGAATTCAAAGGTGAACAACCAAATATTTTAATATTTGGATTTACTGTTTTAAGGTAATGTCCAATTCCTGATATCAGACCTCCCCCACCAACTGTAATAAAAACAGCATCAATCGAAGGCAACTGATTATATATCTCTACTCCTAAAGTTCCTTGACCTGAAATTATATCATAATCATTATATGGAGATATAAATTGACAGTTTTTAATTTTTGAGTATTTAATTGCTTCATACTCAGCATCCAAACAATCATCGCCAAATCTTATTACGTTAGACCCATAACTCTCTATTTTTTTAATTTTAGATTCTTTAGCAGATTTTGGAACATATATTCTCCCTTTTAATTTTTTTGTTTTTAGTGCATATGATACTGCAGCACCATGATTCCCTGAAGAAGCGGCAACAATTTCACTATTAAAATCAGTAGAATACACCTTATTAAGAGCTCCCCTCACTTTAAATGAACCTGTTTTCTGAAAACTTTCAAGCTTAAAAAATACATTTTGATTTTTTGAAGATAACCTATCTGATTTAATCAAAGGAGTCTTATTAATATAATTGACTATCCTGTCTAAAGATCTTTCAGAAGATGGTATTTTCATTTTTAATCCTTACTTGAACTTCTCTTAAATGGAATAAGAAAAAGACTTTTCAGAGATCTAGTTTTAGTTTTATCCATCATAGTGTCCACACCGTAAACAATAGACTTCTGGTTTTTTACGTTTACGTATGTGCCAAATAATCTATCCCAAATTGAAAAAATATTTCCATAATTAGAATCAGTAAGCGGTTGCTTGTAGTGATGATGTATTTTATGCATATGAGGAGTTACAAAAAATAATGAAATCATATTATCAATTTTTTTTGGGATATTTATGTTTGCATGGGTTATATGGGCAAATAGTACAGACAAACTTTGGTATAACATTACCATTCCAATTGAGGCTCCAGAAACATAAACCCCTAATATTGTAAAACTTATTCTGAAAACAGTTTCACCTGGATGATGTCTCAGGCCTGTTGTTACATCAACATTCATGTCACTATGATGTACCAGATGAAACCTCCACATCCACGGCACCTTATGTTCTATAAAATGTACTAGGTATGCACCTATTAAATCTAAAATTAGTAAACTTAAAATGACCTGAACTGAGAGAGGTATATCAAAAAGGTGAATAATACCTATCTTATTTTGAGTAACAAAAATTGTAGATTTTAGAAGTATAAATGCAAGTCCAAATCCAATAATAGCAGTTGTTAAGGTAAAAAAGAGATTTGTTATAGCGTGTTTTGTTTTCTTATAATTAAAAGAATAAAGTGGTATCACACCTTCTAATATCCAGAAAAACATAATCCCCCCCAATAAAATTGAAGTCCTAAATGAAAGTGGCACATCTGTGAAAAAAGCTATAATTTCATTCATGCTATGTCATTAATAACCTTAAATGCTCTGTCAATCTCTAATTCATTATTGTATATATGAACAGAATGTCTCATTAATTCTTTTCCTACTGATCGTGGTTGGAGTCTTTCTCTATCCCATAATGTCTTTTGTAGGTCAGGACCAGAGATATTATTTACTTTATATGTCGTTAGACCAGCGCACAAATCTTCATTATGAGAAGAAACTATTTCAACATTAGGAAGTTCTTTCAAACCATCTCTAAGATATTTACCTAATTCCTTTATTCTTGAAAACCACTTTTCCTTACCTATCATATTAAAAAAGTCAATTGAAGCCTCTAGACCAACCCTTAAAGATGGGTTTCCGGTTCCTGACTGTTGTAAACTAAAACCTTTATCTTCCTTATTGTTCCAGTTATAGCTAGATAACGTTGGCCATATATTTTCTGATATATTTTGATCTAAATATAAAATTCCATTTCCAGGAGGTGATAGTAACCACTTATGAAGACTAGAATAATATGCATCACATTTTAATAATTTTAGATCAACATCAATTTGTCCTACTGCCTGAGCTCCATCGATAACAGTAAAAATTCCATTTTTTCTAGCAAAATCACATATCTCATTAATAGGCATAACAGTTCCATAAACTGATATAATATGTGGAATTGCAATAACCTTTGTTTTTTTTGTTACTTGATTTAAAATAGAATCAATTATCTCTTGCTTATCATTAGCAGGAACAGGCATAATTGCTTGTTTATAAACAATTCCCTTTCTCTTTTCAAGTTGTTTCCATGCAGCATATCCCCCTCCATGTTCTTGATTTGTATTAATAACCTCATCACCCTTTTTTAAATTTAGACCGTGGGCTACAAAATTCATTCCAAAAGTAGCATTTTGAATAAGCGATAATTCTTTAAAATCGCAATTTAGAAGATTACCTAATTTGGTTCTTATCTTTTCATATGGTTCATATCCAGCAAGTAAATTTGGTCCTTCTCCTTTATAATCTGTTTTAGCTCCATTTATTGAATTATTTCTCATATCTGAAATAACAGTATTTAAGACATAGTTTGACTGAACTCCAAGTGTTCCATTATTAAAATATGTATCATTTTTATCAGTAGGAAATAAATTCCTTACTTCTGACCAGTATGATTGATTAGATTTATTAAGGAATGATGATAAACTTTGAAGAGATTGATTATCCTTAGATTTACCTATAAAACTTAAGGCTGATATTGAAGATACTCCAAATGCTGTTTTCTTAATAAAATTTCTTCTTGAATTTTTCATTAATTAAATATAACCAAAATTAAAACCTATATCCAATCATTAACCCTCCCTTGTATGGTATCCATTGTGCACTGAAATTGATTAAATTCTCAAGTTCGTATCTTATACCAGAATATTTTTCGAAGCCCTCATACGTCGCTTTTGAGTATCCACCTCCAAAATAAGCATCTAGCATCCATCTTTCTTTCAATTTCCACTGGTATCCAAAAGTAAGTCCAGCAAAGAAGATATATCCATACTGGTACTGGTTCGCTAGTGCATAACTACCATTTTTAGAAAGTTTAAACATTCCATAGCCAAAGTGTGTCCCAACGTAAGGGCCTTCATTTAACTCCTTCACAAAGTATCTTACCTCAGGAAATATTTGATTGAAAACATATGGTCTCTTGTTGTATTTATTTGTCGTTATTGAATTCCAAAAGGACATTGTTGATTCAAGTTGAAAAGTAAATTTTTTTGATATTGGTACTTCAACCGCTATTCCTGGTATACCCAGTAAAGCAGTAGCCGCGTTAAATTTAATATAGGTTTGCGAGTTACCTTCTAAGTGAAATAACATAAAAAATAAAATGAGTATAGATTTCTTCATCAGTTAAAAAAGTACCATCTTATTCCTAAATCTAATACTTTTTTTTGTGCTGGGTAGTAAGGTGTAATAAAGTATCCATCAAATCTATCAAATTGATTGAAATGAGTCATTTTCAAGTATATTCTAAGATTTGTTACCTGCATCGAAAAAAAAATATTATATCTTAAGTTATTTTCCAGTTTAAATGAGTTTTGGACGTAATAGCTTTGTAGAGATGGTTCATAAGCGTTACCAAAATACTCTGATCTATAGAAAAAGTTAAGTCCTAATTGTACTGGAACCGATTTACTAAACCAACTACCCTCATAATAAATTCTTGAGTAGGAATGAGTTTTAGGAATATTTATAATATTTTTCGCGGACTTTGAAGTAATGCTATACGTAAATTTATTTTCGAAATTTAAGATTCTATCAAATAATGAAAAATTAAAATCCAGGCCAATTTGATTATAATTTAGAATATCAGAAACCTGAACTTGATCCATACTTTCAGATAAATAAATATAATCATTTATTGAAATTATGCTTATAAATGGTGAAATGTAAAGGTTATTTTTTTCATATTTTAAGCGTGATGATAACTTATTAAAAAATGTAGACTTAAAATTATTATCCCACTCATTGTGATTCCCCCTGTAGTATAACTGAAATAGATTAGGTTCATATAAACCACTTAAATATTTTACTTCAAAAAATTTATTTTCTATGATGGCTTCTAACTTGTAATCTCCGCTTGCTTTAAGATCTATATTTCCTCGAATATTAAAATTTTCTTTTTTAAGAGATAAAAGTCCACCTATGTATGTATTTGAGTATTTTCTAACTTTATCGTTAAAAGATTTATATCTCAATAATCCTAAATTAGCATAAATATTATAGGAAAACGATTTAAGTTGACCTTTAACCCCAACCTTATTTTTTAGTACTCTTACTTTTAATGAATCAGAGGTTTCAGAGGAATTATTTATTATTTGAGAATAAAAATCAATATTCTGTGATAAATTCAAATCTTCATAATATAAACTTTGGGTTGAGTATGTTAATTCATTGTAAAGCTTAAGGCCGTTAAATATTCTATAATCCAAGTAGGAATTGAATTCACCTCTCTTTTCTATATTTTTGATATCCTTAAGTCTAGTATCAAAATCATTATAGATAAAGAAACTAAGCGGAAGAGAATCAACCTCAATATCAACTCCACCAGTTCCAAAAATTTCATGTTTAAAGGTATTATAGCTTGAAAAAAATGTTACTTTTTTATTTTTAGATTTATGAAAAACATTTAAGTTAAATAATGAAGAGTTAACGTTTTTATCACCTTTAGTTTCTGAAATGCCTATTTGTTTGTCTGATGAAATTCTATTCAGATTAAAACCTAAGTTCCAATTTTTATTAATATTTCTAGAAAATAAAAAGTCAACTTTTGACCTACCATTACCACCAAAAAATAAGTTTAAATCTATAAATGGAGATCTTGTATCATACAAATTAAAAGATTTATTAAAGTATGGATCAAGGCTATTAAAACCAGATACTAAGTCATATGATAAATTTTCAGGATTAAATATATCATAAACAGGAGTGCCCACAACCCCTAAATTTTGATATTTCATTAACTCCTTTTCAATAAACGATGATTTTTCAAAATTATAAAGTGAGGAATCTAAAATATTATAGGTTGTATCTCCATTAACCAAATTCTCTTTAAGAATGAATGATGTAGTATTCATCCCATAAATAACTTTAGATGAATCATCCAAAAGAGTCCTCATATTTTCTTTATTTTTTATTTTTTCATCTCTCTCATTTCCTCTAGTATTTTCTTGAGAAATCAAGTTATATGAAGTGAATAAAAGTATTGTTAAATATAAATACCTCATGCTTAACTTATGAATTTTAATAATTTACTATCAGATAAAAATTTCATTTTAATAGGAATATAATATACGTTATATGATGATAATAATTCACCGAATTCACATAATTTAACAGCATCTTTCTCAGTAGTAAATAAGGTTATACTTTTGTCAATTTTCTTTAAAATATTACTAATATCATTTCTTGAATAAGTATGATGATCTGCAAATTTAAATGTATCTACAACTGAATATTTTGACTTGACATAATTATAGAATTCATCTGGATAGGCGATTGATGAAAGAATAAGAACATTATCTGTGATCTTTTCTCCAAATAATTTTTCCGGTTTTTCATATTCAAGATAACTAAACAGTATTGGAATATTTTCATCTACATATTTTCTTGATTTTTCTATGTGAAGTTCTAACTCATTTTTTGATATGTCCTTGTCACATTTAGTGAAAATAATAATATCGGCTCTATTTGCATTATGTCTTAACTCTCTTAATCTTCCGTACGGAAATACATTATCCTTATAGAATGGTTTTTTTGTAGATGAGAGCATAATATCAAGAAATTTTTGAATTCCTCTGTTCTGAAAAGCATCATCAAGCAATACATATGAAACATTATTTTTTTCAATAATATCAAGTGCTTTTTGTCTTCTCTCACTGACATATATATCACAATTGTCTTTAAATTTTTTGAAAAATTGCATAGGCTCGTCTCCTACAGATAAAAAATTATCATCTTCCCCTATTTGTATTAAACCTCTTGTTTTTCTTTTGTAACCTCTACTTACTATTGAAAACGATTTATTTTTTTTTATTAAATGATTAGCTAAAAATTCAATCATAGGAGATTTACCAGAACCTCCCATGATTAAATTACCTACTGAAATTACTTTATTTTTATATTTTTTTGATTTAAAAATTTTATAATCATATAAAAAATTTCTTAGACTTGTAATTAGACTATACGGAGATAGTAAGGAATATATTATTTTGATAAAAAAATCCATGAATCCATGAAATTAAATAAAATTATCGAATCTTTAGAGAAATGGGCACCACCAATTTACCAGGAAGATTATGATAACTCAGGCCTTATGGTTGGTGACAGGTCATCTGATATATTAGGTTGTCTTATAAGCCTAGACTGCACTGAAAATATTGTTGAAGAAGCTATAAAAAAAAACTGTAATTTAATTATATCTCACCACCCTATAATATTTGGAGGATTAAAATCTTTAGATATGTCTCAGTGGGAAGCCAGAGTAATACAAAAGGCAATTAAAAATGATATCAATATCTATGCTTTACATACAAACCTTGATAATATCTTTGATGGAGTTAATAAAAAAATTTGTGAAATTTTAAATTTAATTGATATTGAAATATTATCTCCAAAAATTGGATATGATTATAAACTAGAAGTTTATATTCCTGAAAAATATAGAAATACTTTCGTTAAAAAGATTTTTGATATTGGTTCTGGGTATTTTGGAAACTATAGCGAATGCTCATTTGAAATAAATGGAAGAGGGTCATTTCTACCTGAAGACGGCTCAAATCCTCTTCAAGGCAAGAAAGGAGAAAAAGAAATAGTAGATGAATTAAAACTTGAAATTTATTTTGATAAAAAAATAAAAAATAAAGTTGAGAAATGTATTAAAGATCATCATCCTTACGATGAAGCAGTATACTACATTTCAAAAACCTCAAACTTATCTAAAAATATTGGGTCTGGAATGATTGGAAAAAGTAATATTAAATTTAATGAGCTATTAAATTTAATTAAGAAAGATTTCAACGAAAATTCAATCAAATACACTAAAAAACTTAAAGATGATATAGGGAAAATTGCTGTTTGCGGAGGTTCAGGAAGTTTTCTGATAAATGAATCAATAAAAAAGAAAGCTGATGTATATATAACTTCAGATTTAAAATATCACGATTTTTTTAAGGCAAATGATAAAATAACGCTTATCGATATTGGGCATTATGAAAGTGAAAAATATACAAAAGAGCTTATTTTTGAATTTTTAAACAAAAAATTAACTAATATTGCACTTCATTTATCAGATGAGAATACAAATCCAATAAAATATTATTAGTAGATGGAAAATAGCATAGTAAAAAAGTTAGAAAACCTGTTAAAATTACAGGAAATAGATTCAAAAATTTTTGAAATAAAAAAAGTTAGAGGAGCTCTTCCAGAAGAAGTAGAAGACCTTGAAGATGAGTTAATTGGATATAATACTAGACTCGATAAATTCAAAGAAGAAATTGAAAATAATAACAAGGATATTGAGGATCTAAAGCTTAAAGTTTCTGAAGCTAAAAAACTTATTAAAAAATATAAGGATCAACAAATGAACGTTAGAAATAATAGAGAATATGATGCTATTTCTAAAGAGATTGAACTTCAAGAGTTAGATTCTAAACTATTTGTAAAGAAGTCTGGAGAAAATGAGTTAAAAATTGAGCAGATCAAGGAAGATGTAAAGGAGACCAAAAAAGTAATCAAAGAAAAAACTCAAACTCTAAAAGCTAAAAAATCTGATCTTGATGTTTTATCTGATGAAAGCAAAGGAGAAGAGAAAAAACTAGAAACCTTAAAAAATAAAGCTTCAAAAAAAATTGAGTCTAGTCTACTACTTTCATACGAAAAGCTTGTCGAAAGACAGAGAAATGGCTTAGCAGTTGTAAAAGTTTCTAGAAGTGCATGTGGTGGCTGTTTTAATATAGTCCCACCCCAAAGACAGGCTGAGATTAAAGAGAAAAGAAAAATTATTCTTTGTGAGTACTGTGGTAGAATCCTAGCTGATGTAATTGCTGAGGTAATTAAGGAAAAACCTAAGAAGAGAACAAAAAGAAAAACTACAAAGAAAAAAGCCTAACCTAAGTGATCTCTTAGATTGCTCTTCATTATTCTCACATTTTCCTCGTCTACATATTTCATAATATATAGGCCAGTATTTGAATGTGGATATTTATCCATTTTAGTAAGATCTTTATCTAATACTTCAGATAATAATATTCTTAGTGCTCTTCCGTGAATACACAGCAGAACTCTTTCTAAATTATGTGAGATAATGTATTTAAATCCCTCTACTAGCCTAATTACCATTTCATTTGGTGACTCACCGCGCTCAAATTTATTATCTAATTCACCATCCAACCATGTATCAATTAATTTTTTATAATCTTTTAGGTCATCATTTTTTCCTTGATTAACACCCCAACTGATTTCATTAAATTCTTTTAGCTTCTCAAAAGGGATATTATTTATCTCTATAAAATTTTTAACAGTCTGATAAGTTCTCTTAAGATTTGAAACAAATACCTTGTCAAATTCAATGTCTTTGTATTTACTATAAAATTTATCAGATTGTAAAATACCTGTAGAATTTATATTACTATCAACCTCTGAACCTTGAATTATTCCTTTTTTGTTATAATCTGTTTCTGCGTGTCTTAAAATATAAATCTCCATTAAATGAAGAGATTAAGTACAACAATGTAGAATATTGAAAATAATGTTTGCAGTACAATAGTATTAATATTTGATTTAACTAACTCTCTTTCTTTATAAGTTTTAAACAAGTTGTAGGAGATATATAAACCAAATAAGTATAATGCTCCATTACCAATTAAAAATACATTATTATTGAAATTCTCAATAGACATAGATAAAATATCTGATAAATAAATTGATGAATAAAATGCCATCGATAATATTAAAACATATACCCACCTAGATGCCTTTTTTCCAAATGTTACAACAAGATGATTCTTTCCTGTTTTAGCATCACTTTCTGCGTCAGGAAACTGATTTATAAATAAAATATTTGTAGTTAATAAACCGAATGGTACACCTAATGACAATAGCATGTAAAATTCTGAGGACATAAATTCAATAGGTTCCATTGACATTGCATAACCTGATCCAAGAGTTAATAGTGGTCCAAAAGCAAGAAAGATTGCAAGTTCTCCCAGTCCCCTTCTTGATACTAATCTTAAAGGTGTTGCTGTATAAAAATAGCCAAGAAATAAACCACTTAATCCAACAGATAAAGCACCCTGAATATTCAAAATAGACCCTGTATTAACAAAAATATTATAAAATAGAATACAAGCAATGACAAAAGAGCAAATCAATAGATTTCTTGCTACTGATTTAGTTTTATTCAGTGTTATAATTCCAAGTTCTATCGCCCTACTTCCACCAGTGATAGCAGCACCCGCTGGCTGAAAATATTCATTATTTCCCTCATCTGTTCCATCACTAACATCAAAGTAGTCATTATAAACATTAGAAGATAAATGAAGTAAGAGAACACCTAAAATTGCTAGAATTAAATTTATCACACTAAATAGTCCATCACCCATGCCAGCATAATATGCAGCGACAGCACACATTGGTAATATTGATGCACTTGTAAACGGAACTCTTGTTATAGCAATTCCTTTGATTATTTTAGTAGAGAAATTAATTGGTACCTCAACTTCTTCCTTTATAACTTCAGTTTCACCACAATATCCAGTTTGGGGGTTATCCTTACCATTTCCAAACAAAGGGGTTATTCTAATCTTTGCATTTATTTTAGATCCATCTTTTTTTAGAAAGTAAGTTTTACCAACAAACTCACCAACTTTATCTGCAGTTGCTAACCAATTTCCAACGTTTTGAATAACGATTTCACCAGGTGAAAATATTGAAACTCTTTTCTTTCCAATAATCTCATCTTTTTTATATCCAAATATGTCCTCTGCACCTTTATTCATTGTCAGAACCCTGCCCTCCATATCACAAGTTATAACACTCCTTTTCATATCTATTTTATTTTTTTTCTAAAAATTGAAATGTAATTTATTAATTATACTAAATAATAAAAACATGGTTGATTAATTATTTATAAAAAAATATTTATCCATTATTGATTTCTCATTTCATCCAATATTTTAATGAGACCGTCAAGTGTTAAAGTAGGAAGAATATCATTAAAAACACCTTTCAAAGTATCAGCAAATTTTGATAATCCACCAGTCGCTATAACTTTTGTCTCTCCATTTAACTCTACTTTGATTTTATTAATCATTTCTTTAACAAGTCCAGAATACCCATACATAATTCCACTTTGTATAGAATGAATTGTATTTTTACCAATAACTTTATTTGGTAGTGACAATTCAATCTGAGGGAGTTTTGCAGTATTTTTATATAGAGAACTTATCGCAGTATGCAGACCAGGAACAATATTAACACCTAATATTTCTCTAGATTTTGATACAGTAGTAAATGTTAGTGCAGTACCAAAGTCTACTACTATAACATTTGACCTGTAAATATTTGAAGCCTCAACAGCATTTGCTAATAAATCTGTTCCGATTTCATTTTTATTATCAATCATTATTTTTAAAGATTCTACCTTAGATGGTTTAACTATATATATATGCTTACAAAGCATGTCTGCACATGATATTTTAACAATATCTGTCAGTGATGGTACCACACTACTTATAATAATAGATTCTACATTTGACGGATTAAATTCATTGAGTGATATTATTTTTTTCAGTTTTTTCTGAAAAGTCCAATAGGTAAAGTTTTTTTTTGAGCTTAATCTATAGATTTTTTCCCATGAATTTTCAGAGTATAATCCAATTACGATATTTGAATTTCCAATATCAATAGCAACTTTAATTTTCTTCATTGAATAAATCTAATTGATCATTTTCCATATCTAATTCTATTGACTCTCCAACATCAAAATTTTCTTTTTTGTCATTATCAATAGTATTATCATCTTTTAATTCTTTGAAATTCATATGCTTAAATGTACCTGATCGAATTTTTTCTACTAGAATTTTGTTTCCAATAGATTTCCATCCTTTTACATCAATAAAATTATCTATATCAATCTCTGAATTATTGAGTTTTTTATTAGAAAAATATTTAAATGAGACAACCTCGCCTGACTTAAAAGTTGCATATTCAAGTTTTGATCCTTTCTCTTGAGAGATAAAAAGAAATCTTTTTTTTACTGTATTGGTTTCAACATTAAACCTTTTTACGTAATGGTTTTTAAGCTTTCCATCATAATATATAGCTGACATTACGCTATCGGATTTAAATTTATCTAGAAATAAAATATTATTCCATTCATACCTGTTTGTTAATTCAAATGATGTTAATTCATAACTTCCATCCTTATAAACAACTATTATCATATCATCACCATTAAATTCACCTACAAAATCACCTCTCCCCTCACTATTAATTCGTCCTATTGAATTATCATAATATATTTTAATACCAGAAAGTGTTGATAAACCAATATTTTTATGTTTAACTGCTCTTACTCTATATTTAGATAAAATATTACCTTTTGCGGCCTTACCCTTAATTTCAATATCAGAGAAATCATAATCAAAAATTTTTTTCCTAGCTTTCTGGGATGCATGAATATGAACTGATATTGTTTCTGATTCCCCATTAGGCCTAGATTCTATATATAATAACTTAGACCCTTTATCTGATTTAGAGATATTATATATTTTTTCTTTTGATGCAGATATAACTTGAAATCTTTTTACATATGAAAAACCGGACTTTCCATCTAGATATGCTGCATTAAATACCATTCTTTTATCACTTTTTTTCCAAATCTGAGTTAGAACTATATTTTTTCCAACGAAAACCTTATCCTGAATTTTAACAATTTTATAGGTTCCGTCTTTACAAAAAGAAATTATATCATCAATATCAGAACAGTTACATACAAACTCCTCTTTTTTAATACCATATCCTATAAAACCTTCCTTCCTATTTACATATAATTTTACATTATTTGCAGCTACTGATTTTACTTTAATTGTCTCAAACTTGATTATTTCTGTTTTTCTCTCTCTACCCTTTCCATATTTATTTAAGATATTGTAGTAGTAGTCAATAGTATACTCTATTAAATTTTTGAGATTCTTATTTGTTTTAATGAGATCATCATTAAGTTTTGATATTATTTCATTTAATCTATCCTTATCAAATTTTGATATTCTTTTTATTTTTATCTCAGTTAATTTTACAATATCATCTTTACTAATTTCCCTGTAAAAATCTTTTTTAAAAGGCTCTAATCCTTTATCAATAGTATCAATAACTGAATTCCATGTTTCACATTTTTCTATCAGTTGATAAATTTTATTTTCAATAAAAATCTTTTCTAAAGTGGAAAATAAAATCTTCTCTTTTAGCTCATCTCTCTTAATTTCAAGTTCAGTTTTAAGTAATTTCTTTGTGGATTCGGCAGAATATTTAAGTACTTCTTTTACACCTAAAAATTTTGGTTTTTCATTAACAATTACACAAGCGTTTGGAGAGATAGATACTTCACAATCAGTAAAAGCATATAAAGCATCAATTGTAACACTTGGTGATTGATTTTTATGAAGAAATATTAAAATTTCAATATCCTCTGCCGTATTATCAATGACCTTTTTAATTTTTATTTTCCCTTTATCATTTGCCTTAAT
>CAZKLB010000009.1:40763-57813 GCA_964553685.1 uncultured Marinoscillum sp. | reverse complement strand
TTTTCATCAAAATATAGATAAACTATTAACAAAAGAAATTGATTTCCAAGGATACAAAATAATAAATAAAATAAAAGGTATAATTAGAAAGTCAGAAGCTTATCAAGCTTGTAGATATTTAAATTTAAAAGATGAAAGCAAAATACATTATTTAGACATGCCATTTTATCAAACTGGAAAAATCAAAAAAAATGATATAACCATAAAAGATATAAATGTTGTTCAAGAACTTATAAAAAAAGTAAAGCCTCACCAAATTTATGCAGCTGGCGATCTAAATGATCCACACGGTACTCATAGATTATGTTTACGATCAATATTTAGGGCAATAGAAAATATTAAAAACTTTGCTTTCATGAAAGACTGCTATGTATGGCTATATAGAGGGGCATGGAATGAATGGAAGGTGTATGATATTGAAATGGCAGTACCATTAAGCCCTGAGCAGGTATTGAAAAAAAGAAGGGCTATTTTTAAACACCAATCTCAAAAAGATGGTGCGGTTTTTCCAGGAGATGATGTAAGAGAATTTTGGCAAAGAGCTGAGGAGAGAAATAGTAATACAGCAAAATTATTTTCAAATCTTGGTTTTGCAAAATACGGTGCTATTGAAGGTTTTAAAAGATATTATTTTTAAAATCAGGTTGTTACATTTGAAAAAAATCTTAATATAATTATCCCTACTGCTATAAAACTCATTCCAAGAATTGCTGCTGAATCCAAAACCTGATTATATCTAAAATAACCAACTAGTGAAATTAGTAAAATTCCCATACCACTCCATATAGCATAAGTTATTCCAACTGACATTTCTTTTAGAGTAAGAGACATAAAATAAAATGTTAATGAATAGCCAACAACTACGATTATTGATGGATAAATTTTAGAAAAACCTTGGGATTCTTTTAAAGCAGAAGTAGCAATAACCTCTGTAATAATTGCTATAATTAAATAAATCCATTTCATTAGGTAGTGGTGCTGGGCGGACTCGAACCACCGACTCACGGATTTTCAGTCCGATGCTCTACCACCTGAGCTACAGCACCTGAAGAAATAAATGCAAACCTAAATAAATAAACATTTCTACCAAAATTATTATTTTTGAAATTGAACTTTACTAAATGAGTGTTATTTCACAAATTTTATTTGTATTAATATTTATATTTTTTTCCTTAATCATTTCTAGAAGGATAAAAACATTAAAAAGAAATATTCTTTTAGGTAGAAAAGATTACGAATCCACAACAAAAAAGAAAACAAGAATCAAAAATGTTTTACTCATTGCCTTAGGGCAAAAAAAAATGTTTAAAAAAATAATTCCAGCAGTGTTGCATACAATGATTTATTCTGGATTTATTATCATAAATCTTGAAATACTTGAAATCTTAGCAGATGGTATTTTTGGTACCCATAGAATTTTTGCCAATCTTGGAATGCCTTACTACAATATTTTTATATCAATAATTGAGTTTTTTGTTCTACTTGTTCTTATATCTTGCATTTTTTTTCTTATTAGAAGGAATATCCTAAAAATAAAAAGGTTCCAAAGCATTGAAATTAAAGGATGGCCAAAATTAGATGCTAACCTTATACTAATATTTGAAATAGTTCTAATGGTTGCTATTTTATTTATGAACACTAGTGATCTAATTCTACAAGATTTCCAGTATAAAAATTACCATACGACAGGTGAGTTTTATTTCTCAAATAAATTAAAATTTATTTTTTCAGACCTGTCAGTAAATCAAGTCTTTATAATAGAAAGGTTATGTTGGTGGATTCATATAATAGGTATTTTTATGTTTGCGGTTTATGTTACCTATTCTAAACATTTACATATTTTTTTAGCATTTCCTAATATATATTTTTCAAAAGAATCCCCAAAAAGTGAAATAGAAAATATGCCAAGTATAACAAATGAAATTAAAAGCATGATGGGAGAAAATGTCACTTCCGATACGGAACCTCCAAAAAGATTCGGTGCAAAAGACATAACCGATCTTTCTTGGAAAAATTTATTGGATGCATATTCCTGCTCTGAATGCGGGAGATGTACAACAGAATGTCCACCAAACATAACTGGAAAAAAACTATCTCCAAGAAAAATAATGATGGATGTAAGAGATAGAGCAGATGAAGTTGGCAAAATGATTGATCAAAAAAAAGATTACGAAAACAAAAGTTTAATTGGTGATTACATAACTAAAGAAGAATTATTTGCCTGTACAACTTGCAATGCTTGTGTTGAAGCTTGTCCACTTAATATTAACCCATTAGATATAATAATTGAATGTAGGAGATATACAGCTTTAGAAGAATCAAGCTCTCCAAATGAATGGAATTCAATGTTTCAAAATATAGAAACCAATTTTTCTCCGTGGAAATTCCCTGTTTCTGATAGATCAAATTGGACAAAAGAAGAATGATGAAAATAAGAACCATGCAATCTTTTATATCATCTAATGAAGATCCCGAGATATTATTTTGGGTAGGCTGCGCTGGATCTTACGATGAAAGATATAAAAAGGTAACAAAATCATTTGTGAATATTTTAAATAAACTGAAAGTGGATTTTGCAATATTAGGAGATGAGGAAGGTTGCACAGGTGATCCTGCAAGAAGATCTGGTAATGAATATCTTTTTCAAATGCAAGCAGTTAATAATATATCCATACTTAACAAATATAATATCAAAAGAATTGTTACATTATGCCCTCATTGTTTTAATACTATTAAAAATGAATATCCAGCACTTGGAGGAAATTATGAAGTAGTGCACCATTCACAGTTACTAAATGAATTTATTAAAGAAGGAAAAATTATTTCAGAAAAAATAAATAAAAAGATATCATATCATGACTCATGTTATTTAGGTAGAGGAAATAATATATATGAGGCACCAAGAGAAATTATAAATTCAATTACTGATAATATTAAAGAATTAAAAAGAAATAAAAAAAATGGACTCTGTTGTGGCGCAGGTGGATCCCAAATTTTTAAAGAATCTGAAGCTGGTAAAGTAGAAATTAATTTAGAAAGAGTTAAAGATATTGAAGATATTAAGCCTGATGCAGTTGTATCTGCTTGCCCATTTTGTATGACCATGTTAACTGATGGAGTAACCCAGAGAAACCTTAACAATGATATTAAAGTAATAGATATAGCTGAATTAGTAGAAAAGAATCTAAAAAATTAAAAGTGTATATTCCTTTCAAAAAAATATCTAATAAATCAAGAGCATGGATTTATATATTATCTGAGGAAATTAGTGAAAAAAATAAAAATAAACTGAATGAATATTTGAAAAATGTTTGTGAAGATTGGCAATCTCATGGATCCATTATAAAATCATCATTCTTAATATCTAAAAACAGATTTATTCTTTTATTTGCTGAAGAAAATACAGTTAGTGGTTGTTCAATTGATACCTCATTTAGCAAATTAAGAAAAATCCTAAATCATCTTGAAATTGGCTTAGACTCTAACTCTAAAATAGGTATATTTAAAAAAGAAAAAATGTATTTTTTTGATAGAATTGGAATTATTAAATCAATTAAAAATAAAACATTAGAAAGAAAAGATCTTATGATAAATACTACTGTTAAAAACAAAGAAGAATACATGAACAATTGGATTATAAAAATTGAAGACTCTTGGCTAAACCCTTTAATAAAATGAATCTATTAAAGCTTATCCAATTTTTAATTATTTCAATTATTTTATATTCATGTGTCTCGACAAAGACAGCACTTAAAAATTATAATAGTGCAGAATATGCTGAAGCAGCAAATAAGTTTAAAAAAGTATTAAAAAATAATGACGCTGAAGGTAATTTTTTATTAGCAGAATCTCTAAGAAAATCAAACCAATTGTGGAAAAGTGAAAAATATTATGAGGATGCTATCAAATCAGGATATAGAAATGAAATAGCTTATTATTATTTAAGTCTAGCAATAAAATCTAATGGAAATTACGATAAGGCAGATTCTTTAATTAATGTTTTTCTCAAAAATGGAAAGAATAAAGATGTTATTAAGCTAATGAAGAATGAATCTTTATATATTTCTAATCTCAGAAAATATCCAGATACAAGTTATTATAAAGTAAAAAACCTAAAAGACTTAAATACAACCTTTGCTGAATATTCACCATCTTATTCAGATGGAAAATTATACTTTGTTTCAAATAGATCAACTGAGAAAATATATAAAGGCACTGGAACTCCATTTACTGATCTTTATGAAATAAAAACAAAAGGTGCAATTGTAGACATAAATAGTCTAAAAAGACTAGAAGATAATATCAACGAAGAACAAGTAAATGAAGGCTCCATAACATTTTCAGGGGATGGTCAGTATATGATATTTGCCAAAGGAAATAATGGAAAAAGCTCCGGTAGAAATAGTGTTGATTTATATTTTTCAAGGTATAGGAGAAATGGATGGACTAATCCGAGGCTTTTAAATGTAAATACATCAAGAAGTTGGGATTCTACTCCATTTCTTAGTAAAGACGGAAAAACTTTATATTTTTCTTCTAATAGGGCTAAAGGATTTGGAGGAACAGACATATATAAAGCAAATGTCAATAGGAGAGGAAGATGGATTAATATACAAAACTTAGGGCCAGAAATAAATACACCAGGAAATGAATTGTTTCCCTCTGTAACTGAAGACGGTAGACTCTACTTTTCATCAGATAATCATGAAGGCTTTGGAGGCCTTGATATATTTGTTGCTTCAAGAAGAGGTGGAGAAATAACTATCACTAACCCAGGTAAGCCCTTAAATTCAAGGGGTGATGATTTTGGAGTGAATCCATTTAATAATACAAGAGGTTTTTTTACATCAAATAGAGATGGAGGCAGTGGAGACGATGATATCTATACCTTCGTTAATAACGATCCAAATCTTAAAATTGTAAATTATATACTTAAAGGCACAACCCTTACGCCAAAAAATAATGGAAACGATTTAGATATTTTAGGGAATAGCGTTGTCAAACTATTAGATAAAGATCAGAATGTGATTGAGGAAACTTTCACTGATAACGAAGGAAAGTTTGAATTTAAAGTATACACAGATGAAAACTATACTCTAATTGGCGAAAAAGAAAATTATTTTAGTACTCGAGGAGACTTTTCTACTATAGGTAAATCTCTCGATAAGAGTAAATTAAAAGAATTTGTTACAAATGTAGAATTTGAAAAAAACTTAGTTCTCAATAAAATAGAAGTAAATAAATCTATTGTCCTTGATAACATATATTATGATCTGAACAAAGCAGACATTAGGGATGATGCTGCAATTGAACTTGATAAGCTTGTAATAATTATGGTAGATAATCCAACAATTTCTATAGAACTTAGCTCTCATACAGATGACAGAGCTACAGTTGAGTATAATCAGGAGTTATCTCAAAGAAGAGCTGAATCTGCTGTTTCTTACATAATTAGTAAAGGAATAAATAAAGAAAGAATAGCAGCAAAAGGATATGGAGAATCTCAACTCCTTATACTAAATGCAAAAACAGAAGATGAACATCAAAAGAATAGAAGAACTGAATTTAAAGTAACCAGTTATGAGTTTATCGATGATGCAGGTGATGATGATGAAGATAGATTTTTTAATAATAATTAGATTAAATTTTTATGTCGAATAGGTATTTGGCTAGAGGTGTTTCCTCGCAAAAAGAAGATGTTCATAAAGCAATAAAAGATGAAGATAAAGGTATTTTCCCAAATGCTTTTTGTAAAATACTGCCGGATATTTTAAATAATGACAAAGATTATTGCAGCATTATGCACTCAGACGGAGCTGGTACTAAATCAGCACTTGCTTATCTATACTGGAAAGAAACAGGGGACATAAGTGTTTGGAGAGGCATTGCTCAAGACGCTTTAATAATGAATATTGATGATCTAGCTTGTGTAGGAGCTTTAAATAATATTATTATGTCCTCAACAATTGGCAGGAATAAGCATCTAATTCCTGGTGAGGTAATATCCGAGATTATTAAAGGAAACAATGATACTATCAATATTTTAAAAGAAAACGGTATTAATGTTCATTCTTCAGGAGGTGAGACAGCCGACGTTGGTGATATAGCCAAAACAATCATTGTAGATAGTACTGTTTTTACTAGAGAAAAAAGAAAAAAAATTATTGAATTTAATGCCCTAGACGGTGATATTATTATTGGTTTGAGTTCCTCAGGAAAAGCAAAATATGAAAAAGAAAATAATAGTGGGATTGGGAGCAATGGTTTGACCTCAGCTAGACATGATTGTTTAAATAAGATATATAAATCAAAATACCCAGAAACGTATTCCAGTCAATCACCAGGCGAGATTATTTATTGTGGTACTAAAATGGTGACAGATAAGGCAAATACCTTAAAAAATATTGGAAAGCTTCTTCTTTCACCAACAAGAACCTATTCACCATTGATAAAAAAGATAGTAGAAAATTATAAAGAAAATATTAGTGGAATAATTCATTGTACTGGAGGTGGACAAACTAAAGTAATGCACTTTATTAAAAATTTAAGAATAATTAAAGACAATATGTTTAATATTCCTGAAATATTTCAAATAATCAAATCAGAGGGAAAATATTCATTTAAGGAGATGTATCAGGTTTTTAATATGGGTCATAGAATGGAAATATATTGTAAAGAAGAATATGCCAAATCAATAATAGAAGAGTCTAATAAATTTAGTATTGAAGCTAAAGTAATTGGAAGAGTTGAAAAATCTGACAAAAAAGAGTTAATTATAGAAAATTCTAAAGGTAAAATAGTTTATTAATCTAATAACCGTTTAAACAAATATGTCTGATCAAAAAGTTATTGATAAATTAAAAAATATTGTTGGCAAAAGGCATATTATAATCAACAGTCTTAGGAAACAACCATTTACCAAGGGGTGGCGATATGGTCGAGGGGAAGCCGTTGCGGTTGTCAAGCCAGGAACATTACTAGAAATTTGGAAGGTTCTTCAAATTTGTGTTGATGAAGAAATCATTATTATAATGCAAGCAGCTAATACAGGATTAACCGGAGGGTCTACACCTTACGGAAATGATTATGACCGCCAAGTATTAATTATAAATACAATGCGAATTAAGGATATTCATGTAATAAAAGAAGGAAAACAAGTAGTTGGCTTAACTGGAAGCACTTTATATGAATTAGAAAAAATATTAAAGCCATATGGTAGAGAGCCGCATTCAATTATTGGATCAACTTCAATAGGAGCATCAATTGTTGGAGGGGTATGTAATAATTCTGGAGGATCTTTAGTGCAAAGAGGTCCTGCTTACACAGAGCTTGCACTCTATGCTAAAATTAACCAGAAAGGACAATTAGAGTTAGTCAATGAGTTAGACATAGATTTAGGTTCAAATCCAGAGGAAATATTAAATAATTTGCAAAATAAGAAATATAATGTAGAGGATATAAAACATACAAATAAACTAGCCTCTGATGATAAATATTCTAAAATTGTTAGAGAAATTAATAAAAAAACCCCTGCTAGATTCAATTCAGATCCAAGATTATTATATGCAGCCTCTGGTAGTGCTGGAAAACTGGCAGTGTTTGCTGTGAGACTTGATACGTATCTCTCTCCTTTAAAAACTAAAGTATTTTATCTAGGATCAAATAATCCAGATGTATTTTGGAAAATTAGAAGAGAAATTTTATCAAAATTTAGAACACTACCAACACTTGGAGACTATTTACATAGGGATTGTTATGATGCAGCAAAAAAATATAGTAAGGATACTTTTTTAGTTATTGAAAAATTAGGAACAAAATTTCTACCAACACTATTTGAGTTGAAAAGAACAGTTGATATTATAGCTTCGAAACTTAGATTTCTTCCAAATAATTTCTCGGATAGAATGATGCAATTTTTAAGTAATTTTTGGCCAAACCATTTACCAGAAAATATGGAAAAATTCAGAAACTTGTATGAACATCACTGGGTAATCGAGATGTCAGATGATGGAATTGAAGAGGCAGAGAGATATTTCAATGAGTTTTTTAAAAATAATGATGGAGATTACTTTATTTGCAATGATTTCGAGGCAAAAAAAGCATCTCTACATAGGTTTGTTTCAGCTAGTGCAATTGGAAGATACCATATGCTTTATTCTAAGAATCATGGAGAAATGATGTCTCTTGATATTGCTTTCCCAAGAAATGAAAAAAATTGGTTCGAAAAATTACCGAAAGAGATTGATGAAATGCTTGAAATGAAACTTTATTATGGCCACTTATTTTGTCATGTGCTTCACCAAAATTATATTGTAAAAAAAGGTGTTGATGGTGAAAAATTAAAAGAGAAACTGTTAAAAATATATGATAAAAGGGGGGCAGAATATCCAGCAGAACATAATGTTGGCCATGAGTATTTTGCAAAACCAATACTATCAAATTTTTATAGAAAACTTGATCCTAAGAATGCATTTAATCCTGGCATAGGAAAAACTAGTAAATTAAAGAATTGGAAATAAATTTCTTTTTAGAGTCTATAAAAAGCAATAAAATTTTACCTATTTAATTAATTTTGATAATATCATTGTTTTCTTATCTTTGCGAAACAATTTTTAAAATATGATTAAAGTTACAGTTAAAGAAAAAGAAGATATAAACAGAGCTCTCAAGAGATTCAAGAAAAAGTTTGAAAAAGCTCAAGTTATCAAGGATTATAGGGGGAATGCCTTCTACACAAAAAAATCTGTTGTATTAAGAGAAGAGAAGCTTAGGGCCAGTTATATTCAAAAACTCAGATCCAAAGAACTTTAAATTCACTAACTTTCACTATATAATTATATAGATGGAAGACACTTTCTACAAATATTTGGAGTTTGAGAAAAGATCGAGTAATCACACCCTCATATCCTACAGAACAGACTTAGAACAATTCAAAAAATTCTATAATATTCTTTCAAATTCAGAAGAAATAAGAAAGGCTGATAAAAGATCCATAAGATCATGGATAATTGAACTTTCTATGAAGAATAATTCTAAAAAAACAATTAATAGAAAAATTGCATCTCTTAAATCCTATTATAAATTTTTAGTTAAAAGAAAGATAATTCAAACTAATCCAACAAATAACATTAAATCTTTAAAAACTGATCAAACTATTCCCAAATTTTTAAAGGAGAATGATCTTGCCTTGGTATTTGATAGCCTAAAGGTTAAGAATAACTTTAAAGAGACAAGGGATATACTTATTCTAGAAATACTTTATGGAACGGGAATTAGAATATCAGAGCTTATAAACCTAAAGACTAAAAACATAAATAAAGACAAAAGAGAAATTAAAGTTTTAGGGAAAAGGGGTACGGAAAGAATTATACCATTACATGATAGTTTATTTTCCCAAATAATCAATTATATATCACTCAGAGAAAAAAGTGAAATAACAAATAGAGAGTTTTTATTTTATACTGAAAAAGGTGAAAAAATATATCCTATGCTAATATCAAGAGTAGTAAAGAAAAATCTATCAAAACTAATTCAAAGTGAAAAATATAATCCACATCTCCTAAGACATACATTTGCAACTCATATTTTAAACAAAGGAGCTGACCTAAGTTCTATTAAAGAGTTGCTAGGACACAAAAGTTTAGCAGCAACACAAGTGTATACCCATAACTCCATTGAGAAATTAAAAGAAACATTTAATAAAGCTCACCCAAAGGCATAATTACCCTATAAAAGACCGGACTTCAGTCAAAAAATCTGTAGGGTTCTCTGCATGAATCCAATGTCCGGAATTTTTAACCTCTTTTAAAGAGTATCTAAAAAAATCATTATTAAGGGTTGTCAGGTCTGATTTATCAATATATATTGAATTTTCACCTTTTAAAAACAGGGTTTCCACTTTGATTTGACTCTTAATATCAATCCTTTCAGAAATTTTCTCTATCGAAGATGCTAATAGTTTTATATTTGGTAACCAACTAAATACATTACCATTTCTTGTAATATTTTTAAGTATAAAATTCCTTTCTCCAACATTTTTTATTAATGAAGAAATTATAATACTTGCCTCAGATCTTGAATTGATTTTTTTTAAATCAATTGAGAATATGGCCTTAAAAATATGATTAAACCTTTCAGTTTTATAATACTTATTTGATATATCAACAATAACTAATTTATCAAGGTTAGACGGATATAAATCAGCATACTTTATAGCAACCTTACCCCCCATAGAGTGACCAATAATACTAAACCTGGATATTTTTTTTTTAATTAAAAAATCTTTAAGTGATTGTACTATACTAGTATAACTAAATAAATCTGTATGATCTGATTTTCCGTGATCTGGCAAATCAATAGTTATTATATTATAATTAGTACTCAAAGACTTAGCAATAGTAGACCAATTATCTAATGAGCCTAACAATCCATGCAAAATAACAATGGTCTTCCCCTTTCCATACTCTTTGAAATTTAGATTCATCTATTTTAATTTATCTAGGTACATTTTAATTGTTTGCTCTAATCCATAATAGAGAGAGTTACATATTAAGGCATGTCCAATTGAAACCTCATACAATTCAGGGATAGAAGATTTTAAAAATTCGAGATTTATCAAATCTAAATCATGTCCAGCATTTACTTCAAGGTCGTTTAAAATAGCATATTCAGCAGTTTTTTTGTAATTAATAACAGAATCAAACTTATTATTTAGATAATTTTTTGCGTAATCCCCTGTATACAGTTCAACCCTATCTGCACCATGATCCAATGAGAAATCAACCATATCTATATTTGGATCTATAAATAAAGATACTTTCATTCCTTTTTTTTTCATATCAGCTATAATTTGATTCAAATCAATATTAAGGTCTGATCTTTTCCAACCCCTATTTGAAGTTACAACATCAGGAGCATCAGGAACTAAAGTTACCTGTTCAGGGCGTATGTCATCAATTATTTTTAGGAATCTATCGTCAGGGTACCCCTCAATGTTATAATCCGTTTTTGTAACCTTAGCAATATTGTAAACATCTTCATGTGTTATATGTCTTTCGTCAGGTCTAGGGTGAACTGTTATTCCTTGAGATCCAAATTTTTCACAATCTTGAACCACCTGAATAATATCAGGATTTTTACCACCCCTAGCATTCCTTAGAGTTGCAATTTTATTGACATTTACACTTAATCTAGTCATGAATTTATGAGTATTTAATAACTTTGCAGATATGCAACTCAAAAATACGATAGATATTCAAATTAAAGAATCAATGTTGAATAAAAATAAATCAAGATTGATAGCCTTAAGGGCAATTAAATCTGCAATCCTTCTTAATGAAAAGAGTGGAGAAGGAGCGGATCTGGATGAGATAAAGTTATTAATGAAATTAATTAAACAAAGAAAAGATTCGCTCAAATTATACCTTGAGCAAAATAGACAAGATCTAGCAAATACAGAACAAGTAGAAATAGATATAATTGAGGAGTTTTTGCCAAAACAACTAACAGATGAAGATTTAGAAAAAGAAATTGAAATTATTATTAAAGAAATTGGGGCAGAAAGTATGAAAGATATGGGTAAGGTCATGGCATCAGCAAATAAGAAACTTTCTGGTAAAGCTGATAGCTCTAGAATAGCTGGTTTAGTAAAGAGTAAACTCATTTAAAATTGATTGACTTAATAATAGGGGTTTTAATTATTTATTTTACCTACAAGGGATATAAAAAAGGTTTCTTTGTTAGTTTAATTTCCTTTCTTTCTTTCTTTATCAGTATTTTAATTGCTTTAAATTTTTCCTCTCTAACAGCATCGTTCTTTTTATCTTTTTTTCCAGAAACGAACAACCTAATAATTGGATTTTCTTCAATAATATTAACTTTTTTTCTGTCTGCTTTTCTAATAAATAAAATAACTAAAACCCTAAAATATTTTATTGACTTGACCTTAATAGGCTTATTTGATGATATTTCAGGTGGAATTTTTGGATTTATTAAAACATGCCTAATAATCAGTTTTACGATTAATTTATTTCAATACTTCGATATTTCAATATTTGAGGAGGAAATAAAAAAATCTATAATTAGTTATTATATAATGGATTTTGCGCCAAATACACTTTCTTTCTTTATTGATTTTTTTCCTTCACTTGAAATTATAGTAGAGAGTACTAATAAAAAAGAATTAATAGTTTAATGGCACTAGAAAAAAAAGATTACTTAGTTAAGGGAAAAGGCGAGATAATCCTTTTACTCCATGGTCTTTTTGGGGAACTAAGCAATTGGAAAAGTGTCGTCAATCATTTTTCAAAGACTCATAAAATTATTATACCAAAGATTCCTATAACTGATATAGATGTTAATAATGCAAACCTTGAAGATCTAACGTCTTTCGTTAGAAGTTTTGTAAAAAAATTAAATCTTGAGCGTTTTATTTTAATGGGCAACTCACTTGGTGGACACATTGCATTAATTTACTCTATTATGTACCCAAAGAATGTAAAAAAATTGATTTTGACTGGTAGTTCTGGATTATATGAAAATTCATTTGGTGGATCTTTTCCGAAAAGAGGAGATTATAATTATATCAACGAAAGAATAAATCATACATTTTATAATCCAAATATACTAACCAAAAAATATGTTGATAATGTATTCCATACACTTAATGATAATTCTAAATGTCTTAACATAATTACAGTTGCCAGATCAGCCCAAAGAAATAATCTTGCAAAAAAACTATATAAAATTAAGTGCCCAACTCTTCTTGTTTGGGGACTAAATGATACCATAACACCCCCATCAGTAGCACATCAATTTAATTATCTTATTCCAAAATCAAGCTTGACTTTTATTGATAAGTGCTGCCATGCTCCAATGATGGAGCAACCTAAAAAATTTAATAAAGTAATTGAACCATTTATAAATAGTTAATATGAATATTGGTATTAATGGAATAAACATAAAGGGAGATAAGAAAAAGACATTAATTAGATTAGTCGAAATTTTAGAGAGGAAAAAGTTTAAAATCTTCTACTCAGATACATTGAATAAATCTTTCTCTAAAACAACTTATCCAAACATTAATAAAAAAAATATATCAATAATTGATTATGTTATAAGTTTTGGTGGAGACGGAACACTTTTGAATACTGTTTCATTAATTGGTAAGTCTGAAACAAAAATCCTAGGAGTAAATGTTGGCAAGCTGGGCTTTTTATCATACGATGTTTCCGAGGTTTTTGAACAAATAATTGAAGAAATCATTAGATCAAATTATACATTGGAAAAAAGATCTTTAGTTTCAATTTCAAATAAAAAAGACATTATAAAGAATAATTTTGCTTTAAATGAGATATCTGTTATTAAAAAAGATTCTTCTTCAATGATTAAAATTCATTGTTATATAAATAATAAATTTATATGCACTTACTGGTCAGATGGACTTATTATATCCACACCAACTGGATCTACAGGTTACTCTTTATCTTGTGGTGGACCAATTTTAACTCCTGATACAAAAAATTTAATTATTACTCCGATTAGCCCTCACAATCTGAGTTTAAGGAGTATTATCATATCTGATGATTCAAAAATTAAATTGAAAATTGAAAACCAAGGTTATAATTTTCTTGTTTCTATGGATTCTAGATCATATACTTTTAAAGGAGAGCAAGAGCTCATAATTAAAAGAGCTCCTTTCAAAGCAAACCTTATTCACCCAAATAATTTCGATTTCTTTGCAACATTAAGAAAAAAATTAAATTGGGGATTTGACTTAAGAAATTAATACCATAATTAAAATAAAATCGTTAAGCATACATGAAAAAATGTATTTTTATCTTATTAATTTTTTTTACAAACAGTCAAATAATAGCTCAATTTATTGAGCCTGGTTTAAGTTTTGGATTAAACAGTTATTCTGGTGATTTAAAAAGAGGGTATGCTCCTTTCAATGGTAAAATTGGACTTGAAATATTTAACAGATTTAATATAAGTTCATTTCAAACATTTAAAATATCATATAAAAGAGGCTCTATTGAGGGAGAAGAAAAAATAAATGACGCTCTATCTATTAATAGAAATATGAAATTTCAATCAAAAATTTCTGAGATTTCTGGGAAATTTGAATATAATTTTCTTGACTACTTTGATGAAGTAAGTAAATTTAATTTTACACCCTACATTTTTTTTGGCATGGGAACAACCATATTAAAAAATGTAGAGGCAAATAACTTAAAGATTGATGAGGAGCGAAAGTTATTTATAAATATCCCTTTTGGATTAGGATTTAAATATTTAATTAATAAACAATTCTCAATTGCATTTGAAGTAGAATTTAAAAAAACTTTTAATGATAATCTAGATTATACAACTGGGGCAAACACATCGAACATTAATAATGTTACTGGTTTAAATTTTAGTAATAATATTAAAAATTATCAATATGGAAGCGGGAACGACAATGATTTTTATTACTTCACTGGAATCAGCTTTAGTTATATACTTTATAAAATACCGTGTCCAAAAGATTCTGCACCTTACAACAGCATTTATTAGATTTGTAACTGATGAGTAATAAAAAAAGCACACCCAATCATATAGCTGTAATAATGGACGGTAATGGCAGGTGGGCTAAGAAAAGAAATAAAAGTAGGATAGAAGGTCATATAAAAGCAAAAAGAAGTGTAAGAGATACAATTGAGTGTTGCATTGAAAATAAAATTAAATATTTAACCCTTTTTGCATTTTCAACTGAAAACTGGAACAGACCCAAAATAGAAGTTAATGCTTTAATGAACTTACTTAAAGTTGTAATCGAAGATGAGATTGATAACCTTATTGAACAAAATGTAAAGTTTAATATAATAGGTGATGTTGACCCACTTCCAGAATCAACTAAAAAAAGCATTAAAAATGCTATTGAAATAACCAAAAAAAATGGTGGTCTTAATTTAATATTAGCAATAAATTATTCCGGTAAATGGGATATCATTAATGCTTTTAGAAAAATGATTAAAAAACTAAAAAATGATGATTTATTGAATTTTAACGAAAAAGATTTTGAAAATAATTTATCGACAAGTAATATTCCAGATCCGGAACTAATAATTAGAACAAGTGGAGAGCAAAGAATTAGTAATTTTTTTCTGTGGCAAATGGCATATTCTGAATTATTTTTTTCTGATATTTTATGGCCAGATTTTAATAAAAATGAATTAAATAATGCTATTTTCGAGTTTAAAAATAGAAACAGAAGGTTTGGATCAATTTGAAATATGAGATTTTTTTTAATTATAACGTTTTTTTCTATCCTTTTTAACCAAAAGACAATTGGTCAAATAAGATATGATCTTAATAATAAGAATGACGAACAGATAACAATTAGTTATACAAACCCTAAAGAATATGAAATTGCTGAGTTAGACGTTATTGGAGAAAAATACCTAGATGAAATAGCATTAAAGTCATTGTCAGGGCTCAAAGTTGGAGATAGAATATCAATACCTGGTGAATCAATATCAGGTGCAATAAAAAAGCTATGGAAACAAGGTATAATTGGTGATATTAAAATTTTAATAAGAAAAATTGAAGGAGATAAAGTTTTCCTTTCAATTGTATTAAAAGAAAGACCGAGGCTTAGTACATTTCAAATTGACGGAGTCGGTAAAACCCAAAAAACTGAAATAACTGAAAAGATAAATTTAATTAGAGGAAGAATTGTAACAGACGCAACAATAAAAAACACCCAAAATACAATTGAAAATTTCTTTAAAAAGAAAGGTTTCTTTAATGCTGATGTTAAAATTAAAGAAGTTGAAGATAAGGATGTAGCAAATAGTATCAAACTTATTATTTCTGTTGATAAAAATAAAAAAGTAAAAATCAATAATATTTATTTTGATGGAAATTCAAATTTTTCTGATGCTAAGCTAAAGGGGAAACTAAAGAAATCTGGAGAAAGAGTTAGGGTCGATATTTTTAGAGAAACATTTGGAAAACTTCTTCAATTAATTAAACCCAAAAACCTTTTTGGAGTTAAAAAAGGCATAGAAAAAGAATCTTCAATTAAATTCATAACTGATAATACAAAGATTAACTTCCTTAAGTCAAGTAAATTTATTTCTAAAGAGTTTAGAGGTGATAAGGACAATCTAATCATGTTCTATCAGTCTAAAGGATTTAGAGATGCTAAAATTACAAATGAAAAAATTATTAAATCAGGAGACTTCGTCGATATCAATATTGATATAGATCCTGGTCGGAAGTATTACTTTAGAAATATTAATTGGACAGGTAACTACATATATAATGAAGATATCCTAAATGAAGTATTAGCTATCAAAAAGGGAGATATATATGATACGGAAACCTTAGAAAAGAAAATAACCTACAACCCAAAAGGTTCTGATGTATCCTCTCTGTATCAAGACAATGGTTATTTGTTCTCTAATATACAACCAATTGAGGTAGGGGTCATAGGAGATTCCATAGATATAGAAATGAGGGTATATGAAGGTGCCCAAGCTACAATTAATCAAATATTTATTAAAGGAAATGATAGAACCAGTGATCATGTAATTAGGAGAGAATTACGAACAATTCCTGGACAAAAATATAATAGATCTGAACTTATTAGAACACAGAGAGAATTATCTCAACTTGGATATTTCGACCCTGAAAGTATTAATCCTGTTCCCGTGCCAAATCCACAAAATGAAACAGTGGATATTACTTGGGAATTAAAAGAAAAGCCTAGTGACCAAGTTGAGCTATCTGGAGGCTGGGGAGGTTACTTTGGTTTTGTTGGTACGGTTGGATTAAGTTTTAGCAATTTCTCAGTTAAAAATATTAAAGATTTTAGTAAATGGAGGCCTCTTCCAGTTGGGGATGGTCAAAAATTGTCAGTAAGAGTTCAAGCAAACGGAAGGCAATTTCAAACCTATTCATTCACGTTTTCTGAGCCATGGTTAGGTGGAAGAAAACCAAATAATTTCAGTATTAATTATAGTTACTCAGTGAACAGAATGTTGGATTTCTTTGGTAGTGGTCG
>CAZKLB010000009.1:0-40663 GCA_964553685.1 uncultured Marinoscillum sp. | reverse complement strand
GTGGTTATGGTGGTTACGGTGGTTACGGTGGTTACGGTGGTTACGGTGGTTACGGGTATAATGGTCAATCATCTAAGGATAGTAAAATTATTGGATCAATGAAAGTTCATGCTGTAACCTTAGGACTAGGGAGAAGAGTCAATTGGCCGGATGACTTTTTTGTAATATCAAATTCTTTACTTTATTATAACTATGACTTATTTAATTTTGGTCAATCACTTGGGTTCAATACCGGTGTTACAAATACTATTGCATTTAAAACAAATATCTCTAGAAATAGTGTAGATAATCCTATGTTTCCAAGAAGCGGATCCTTATTTTCCCTTGACGTCGCAATAACACCTCCATATTCTAAATGGAATAATATAAATTATGAGACTGCTGAACCACAAGAAAAATATAAATGGGCTGAGTATCATAAGTGGATGTTTGATGCAAAGTTTTACACTAAAATAATTGGAGACCTTGTATTGGAATCCAGAGCTCATTTGGGATATATCGGATCATTCGGAGATGAGAAAAAAATTGGTCCATTCGAGAGGTTTTATTTAGGTGGAGATGGACTTTCAGGTTCCTATAATAATTTTCTACTTGGCACTGAAAGGATTGCATTACGAGGATATGAAAATAATTCTCTTGTCCCACTTGATATAGAAAGAAATATAAGAGGGGGAACAATATATAATAAGTTTGTTTTTGAATTAAGACACCCTATATCGCTAAACCCTAGTGCAACAATTTATGGACTTACTTTTGTTGAAGCTGGAAACAATTGGAACTCACAAAAAGATTTTAATCCATTTGACTTGTATAGATCAGCAGGTATTGGGGTAAGAATATTTATGCCTGCTTTTGGATTACTAGGTATAGATTGGGGCTACGGGTTTGATAAACTTCCAGGCCAAACAGAGAGATCAGGTCCTCAGTTCCATTTTTCTATTGGACAGCAACTTAGATAGATTATGAATAAAGTTCTTTGTTTTCTATTTCTTTTTATTAACACCCAAACATTCTCTCAAAAATTTGGATACGTAAACTCTGAGTTTATTTTAAAAAGTATGAAAGAATATAAAGAAGCTACACAAGAGATTGAAAACCTTTCAAAAGCCTGGGAAAAAGAAATTAATGATATGTATATAGAAATCGAGAAAAAAGAGATTGAGCTCAAGGCTGAAGAAATTCTATTAACTAAAGAAATGTTTGAAGATAGAAGAGAAAAATTAGATGGTGAGTGGAAAGAAGTTAAAAATTACCAACAAAAGGTTTTTGGTTTCGAGGGATTATATTTTCTAAAGAAGAAAGAGCTGATTGAACCAATCCAAGATATAATATTTGAATCTGTTGAAAGAATTGCAAAAAAAAATAGATTACAAATAATATTTGATAAATCATCAGAACCAGTACTGCTTTATACTAACCCTATACATGACTACACTGATTATGTACTTGAAGATTTGGGACTAACTGAAAAAAATAACTAATTTTACACTCAAATATATTTATTATGAAAAAAATCAAATATTTATTAATACTATCAATTTTCTTGAACTCATTTAATTTGAGTGGTCAGGAATTAAAAATTGGATATACCAATGTTGAATATATTTTAAGTTTTCTGCCTGAAACAAAACAGGTACAAAGTGAAGTCCAAGCCTACGGAACTCAACTTCAAAATCAATTACAATCAAAAATAACTGATTTTCAAAGTAAAGCCGATGCTTTTCAAAAGACCGCTGCAACGATGACTGATCTTGTAAGAGCTGACAAGCAAGAAGAACTTCAAAACCTGCAAGCATCAATTCAAAAATTTCAAAATGAAGCCCAAACCTCTATTGCACAAAAAGAACAAGATTTGTTCAAGCCTCTTTTTGAAAAAATTAGTAATGCAATAAATGTAGTTTCTGAGAGGGAAGGTTTTAGCCACGTATTTAGTGCAGGTGTTCCTGGAGTTGATGTATTACTATATGCTAGACCTTCTGATGATATTTCATCTCTCGTACTAACTGAACTTGGGATTGATCCTCCAGTTAAAGAATAGCTTAGTAAATACTACTTCTTTAAGCCAATTTCTCTAAGCCTTTCTTCTAAGAATTGACCGGCTGTTATGTCATCGAAACCTTTCTTATTATTTTCATCAATACAGTTTTCAAGACAAGACAAATCCATCTCTGGTTTAGGATGCATAAAGAAAGGAATTGAATACCTTGAGGTATTAAGTTTTTCATTTGATGGGTTAACTACCCTATGAATCGTAGACATTAACTTTTTATTTGTAAGTCGCTCGAGCATGTCTCCAACATTAATAACCAACTGGTCTGACTCTGATCTTATAGGTATCCATTTATTTTCTTTAGTTAAGATTTCTAAACCATCAGCACTTGCACCCATTAGTAAAGTAATGAGATTTATATCTCCATGTGCAGCTGCACGTACGGCGCCATCTGTAACATCCTCTGATTCTAAAGGATAGTAGTGTATTGATCTCATTATGCTTTCTCCACCTTTAACCTTATCATCAAAATAATCTTGATTTAGATTAAGATATATTGCAATTGCCTCTAAAAGAGTCAACCCTATATTCTCTAAGGTTAAAAACCCCTTTGTTCCTATACTTTCAAAACTACTAATTTCTATAGGCCAAATATTTTCAGGATTTGAAATAGCGGGATTACCTATGTGAAAGAATTCTTTTAAATCCCCTTTCGAGCTACCTTTTGCATGCTCTTGACCTTTAATAACATATCCTCTTTGTCCAAAAAGATCTGGAAAATAATATTTGATTTTTTTCTCTTCAGACAAGTCAAAAAAATCTTTAATTGTACTGTAAAGTTTATCAGTGATTTCATTGGAAAGACCATGATTCTTAATAATTGCGAAGCCTGTTTGATTAAATGAATCACCTAACTCTTGTGCAAATTGATTCATTGATTGTTTATCTCCATCAGTAAACTTTGATAAATCTAGGGTAGGCACTTTATCTAAAAAGTTCTCCATATTACTCAACATTAATTTTAATTGATGCGGACATTTCCTCTCCAAACGAGGCGTGAACACCGTCAGCAAACTGCAATGAAATGATATATTCCCCTGGATCTAATTCTATAGTTGCATCAGTCTGTCCTTTTCCGTAATGCAGGGTAGAATCGCTCATTGGAATAACATTTCCAGACGGCCAAAATTTTTGATTAATTAAAACATGATGATGGCCATAGCCAGGATTAACTTTTCCTGCAGGTTCAATTTCCATTCCTTCTAAACCCATATCAATAAAAACAGGACTGCCGACTGTTGATCCATCTTTTGGCCATTTAAAAAAAACCCTCTTTTTAGTTTCAGCTATTGACACATTAGAATCTTGTACTTTTTTTTTCTCACTGCTACAGCTAGAAAAAATAATTAGAATAATTATGAACTTAAAAAATCTCATTTATTTAAAAATATTTTTTAAAACAGTTGTCGATTTTAGTTTAATATTTATATCTAAACACCGACTGTAATATTCAATTAATAAATTTATTACTTTATTTCTTAAAATATTATTAGAATCAATCTTAATATCATAATTGTTTTTAATGCAATCATCAATATATTTAGTGGTCTCAGGGTTTAAAGTACTAAATCTAGATATTTGCTTAGAAGAGGAAAGCTCAAAACCAAAAAATTTTAAAAACTTTAAAAGAAATTGAACATGAAAATTATGATAACCATCTTTTGTAGAATCCAAAACCTTAAATGAATTTATAATAAACTCAAACTTATCGTATTGATTTTCTTCTGTTGTAGAAACTTTACTTAGAAATTCTGACAAGAAAAAACAAAGAGATATTTTACTAATATCATTGTGAAGAGTAGAATAAATATTATTAGGTTTTATTTCTTTGATTCTATGTAATTCTGATTTTTTGTTTAAATAAATTACCATATCAATAATATTTAAAGGTTGAAATAGGCCTATATTTTTAGATTTTGACTTTCTAATTCCATTTACAATGAAAGACTGTAGCCCTAAAGATTCTGTAAAAATTTTACATATAATTGAAGTTTCCCCGTACTTTATATGACTCAGAAAAAGTCCTCTTGTTTTGATTATCATATTACAAGGATTTTAGTTAAAAAACTTTGACTGCCATCATCTGAAACAATATAAATAAGATAAATACCAGGTTCTATTTTTCTATTATCTCGATTTAATAAATTCCAATTTATTCCACCTCCTCTATAGTTCAAAGAAATCACTTCATTTCCATTCAAAGATAAAATTTTAATATAATTGTTTTCTAATAATCCATTTATAATAAGGCTTTCATGCTCCTTCAATAGCAGTGGATTTGGAAATACTTTAATTGAATTAAGATTTTTATTAGACGCTTGATTAAAAGTACGAAAAGATAATAATCCAGCAGAGGTTAAAATAAAAATTTCACCCAATTGATTTTTATCTAAATCTAAAATTTTAGATGAAAATAATGGTGAATTATTTTCTTCAAAATGTTTTATAATTTTTTTATCATGGGAGTTATAAATAAAAAGACCTTGATCGGTTCCAATCCATATATTATTTGAATTATCTGATATTAGAGCATTTATTTTTATATTTTGAAAAATATTTTTCTCACCATCGTTTGGAACTAAATATGTTTCTGAACTTAATATATCATCAAAATTAGATGTAGTAAAATAAATCAAACCCAAATCTGATCCGATCCATACCCTATCATCTTGATCAATCAATACAGAATTTATATTATTTGATTTAAGTAATCCATTTGATACATTTAAGGTTTTAGTTTTATATAATGATGCGTTGTATATAGTCAAACCGGCAGAAATTTTGCTGTCATTACGTATCCAAAAAGTTTCTTTACCATTATAATTTAATTCAACAGGAAAATTTGATGAATAACTTCCCAGGTCATGTTCAATCCATTGCCCATCCTCCGTATAGGATATTAGTGGTTTATCAGTACCATAATTTAATAACCACATTTGATTTAAACCCACTGAGATATCTGAGATATTCACATCACCATTTTCATTTGACTCTTTAAAAGGCGAATCATCTTCTTTACCATCAATCACAAAATTTTTTTCAATATCAAGTATCCCCATTTTCTTTGATGAGGCATATAATTTATTTTTAAATAATTCAACAGATGAAATTTCACTAAAATTATTTAATTCTTTATTAATCCAGCTATTGTCTATATATTCAATTAAACGATTAGTATTACCATAACCGTAAAGACTATTATTTACTTTTTTTAAGGATAAAGGGTTAATAGAAGGTGAATTATTAGGAGTGAAATATGATTTGTCATTTAAATTATACAGACCAAAATTATATCCAGATAACCAAAAAGAACCATCTAAATAGATAAAATCTGTTAATATATTGTCTGATACATAAAGGTTTGAATAAAATTTTAATTCATCTAAAGAACCAAATTTATATTCAAAACTAGCACTATCTAAACTTAATATATAAGGAACATCGAGTAATGACTTTATTTTTATAATACTTGAATTTAATTCAAAAATAATATGACCAGAAGATGAGATTATTTGATTGTCATTATAAAAATAAATATTATTTTCACTGATGAATGATCCTAAAAAGTTTGAAGATAAAAAATTTTCTTTTTCCCAATTATTAAAATCTAAAAGGTTGCTATCTATATGAGTAAAAAATATACTTTCAGATGTAATTAGAAAAATCGTATCGTTAAATATTTTGGAATTTAATACATCTACTTGATTACCGTTCTCTCCAATGTTTGATATTTTTTCAATGACTTCCCTGCTATCAAGATTGACTTTATATAATCCATTAGAAGTTGATACATATAAAAAATAACCATAAATATCTGATGAATTAATTTTAATGTTCTCTAAATCAAAGCCTAAATCTAAAGAGTAAATACTTTCATTTTTTATTATATCAATTTTGCCAGACTCATATATTACAATTAACTCATTATTATAACGAATAACATCTGAATTTTTAATATCACTAAATTCAGAATAATTAGCTCTTACATTTATACTTTTTTCATTTAGATCAAAATAATAGTGTCCATATTCACCAAAACAAAAAATTTTGTCGTTAATAGATTCTATTTTATAAATATCCCGTAAATTAAAATGAGTTCTCCAATTACTTTCAGAAAAAGATAATTGGCAATATGACGAATATGAAGAAAATATTATTAAAATAAAAAGACTGATATTTTTCATAAGTTAATTATCAATATATTTATAAAACGAATTACAAACGTAAGAAATTATTAAAAATTGGAATCTAAAATTAATATTAAAGAATATCTAAATTTAATCGAAGCGGAGTTTGGTAACAATATTGATGGAGAAAGAATATTAAAGCTTACAAAATCTAAACAGATTAATTTATTTGTATTAAAAAATATCTATGACGAATGGAAAAACAACCTAGAAAAGAATAAGTTAAATTTTTTTAATTATGAAAAAGACGAAATTAAAGATGCATTACGTAATCTAATGAATGAATTATCTTATAATATTAACCTTGATAAGAATGCGACAATAAAATTTTTAAAAAAATCAATTTATGATTGTGTAGCACTCTCGGATGATCCAATTGGATTTATAAAATCAGATATTCTTAAAGATCCAGAATATTCAATAAGCTCATTGCAAAATAGGTCCAAATACTTTCATTATTATAAATATGTGTTTGATTATATAATTAATATTTTTCCTGAAAGAGATGAATTATTTTCTTCAATAAATAAAATTGAATTTAAAGATGAGTCAAAAGTCTTATGGTCTGAAATAACCTCTTCTCTAAATATCGATTTAGAAGAGATAATTTTAAAAAAAACTGAAGGAGAAAGTTTTTTATCTCTTTTTCCAAGAGACATACAAGATGTTAAAGACCTTATTATTAAAGCAGAGTCTAAAAGTTGCTTTGAGGATGCTTCAATTTATATTCTCAAAAGAATGAGGGAAGAATATAAGAATAATCCTAGTGACGAAAAGGTTAGAAAACTACTTCAAAAAATTTATAATAAATATCAATAATTTAACGAGCCAAAAGAGAAGGCTTCACACTATTTAATCTTAAAAAAATAAAAATTAAAAGACTAAAGGACATCAATGATGAACCCCCATAACTTATAAAGGCAAGAGGTATCCCAATAACCGGAAATATACCTAATGTCATAGAAATATTTATAGTGAAATGAAAAATCAAAACACAAAAGGTACTATAACCAAACACCCTTCCAAATTTATCTTTTTGGTTTTCAGATAAATATAAAATTCGATATAGAAATAATAAATAGAGAATTATGAAAAGAATAGAGCCAACAAAACCGAACTCTTCTCCAATTACTGAGAAAATAAAATCTGTGGTTTGAATAGGAACAAAATTAAGCCCTGTCTGAGTACCCTGAAGAAAGCCCTTTCCTGATAATCCACCAGAACCAATTGCAATCTTTGATTGAGTAATGTTCCAGCCTGCGCCAAGAGGATCGGAGTTTGGATTCAAAAGTGTTTCAATTCTCATTTTTTGTCTCTCTGATAAAACATTATTTATAAAAAAATCTTGGCCATTGACCAAGAGTAATGTAAAAACAAAAAATATTGAAGAGTTTAATATCTTTTTATAATTTTTCAAGGATAAGCCAATTGACACTAAAAATATTATGGTGATGAAAATATATAAAATATAAGAATCAAGAATAAGTCCTGATATAAAAACTACAACAAATAAGAGGATTAGTAAAAGAAAATTTATACTCAAACCTTCTCTAAAAAAAACTAAAAAAAATGAAGAATAAACTAAGGCTGTTCCAGCATCACCTTGGAATAATATTATTATAGAAGGTAATATAATTATAGAAGATACCATAAGAAAATCACGCGCCTTATTTAATTTAATTGAATAAGAATCGAAAACTTTAGCTAATAAAAGTGCCGTTGACAGTTTTGAAAACTCTGAGGGCTGAAATTTAAAGCCGAAAAAATTGAACCAAGAAGTGTGGTTATTTACTTCTTGACCAAAAAACAATACGAATACTAATAGAAAAATAGAAATAATATATAATGGTAGAGCTAAATCAAATATAAATCTATACTCTAAAATTGATACAAAGAAAAAAATTAGTAAACATAAAACTATCCAAATTGATTGTTTAAATGCCTCATTTTCTAAAGAAAAAAATGCGATATCGTTAGAATGCTGAGATGAAAATATAGATATAAAACCTATAATTAATAAAGAGAAATATGATATTGTTAAAAAAATATCATTTGAAAAAATATTATTGTTTATCTTCCTCATCTATAAAATCTCCTTTCTTTACATAATCTTCTAACCAAAATCTTTTAGACTTTTTAAAAATATATTTTTCAGCAGTAAGACTTGAAATTGAAGCTGCAGCTCTTCCTCCTTGTCCTGCATTTTCAATATATGCAGCAATTGCAATTTTTGGATTTTTTTTGGGTGCAAAACCAATAAAACCTGAATGATCATACCCGTGAGGATTTTGAACTGTACTTGTTTTGCCACATAGCTCCAAATCTTTCATATAACCCCTTCTTCCAGAACCATTATTAACAACCTCCTCCATTGCATCTACCACATAATCAAAGTGATTACTTTTTATTTGTATAATATTTTTTTTAGGATTTTTTATAGGTTTACCATCAATCTCAAGAATTAAGGAGGGATCATAATAAAAACCCCTATTGGCAAGAATAGATGCAAAATTTGCCATTTGTAATGGGGTCACTAAAAGTTCACCCTGACCAATACTCAAAGAATATATATTAGAAAATTTCCATCTGTTTTTACCATACCAATTATCATAATAATCTGAATTAGGAATAAATCCTTTATTTACTATTGGCATATTAAAATTTAGGTTGGACCCTAAGCCAAAAGATCTTACGTATTCTGACCAGGACATCAAACCTAGACTTGAATCAGTAAATGTATTTTCAGATTTTTTTCTATTAATAATTTTTCTAAACAATTTATAAAAATAATTATTTGAAGACTTAACAATTGCCTTTTTAAGATCATAATATCCTTCAGGAGCTAAATCTCCAATATTTGATAAATCAATATATAATTGTTCATCATAATTAACCAAACCCTCCTCTAAACCAATAAGTGATTGTAAAAGTTTAAACATAGAACCAGGAGGATATCTAGCCATTAGAGCTCTATTATATATAGGTTTCAAGGTATCATTTTGAAGAATCATATAATTTTTTGGAAAGTTTTTTCCAGAAAGAATATTAGGGTCAAAAGTAGGAGAAGATGCTATGGCTAAAATATTTCCAGTTGATGGTTCAATAGCAATAACACTCCCAACTTTACCTAAAAGTAACTCTTCTACATATTGTTGAAGTTCTGAATCTATTGTTAATTTTAAGTCTTTACCATTGGAAACAATTACGTCTTCCAATCCATTATTAAAACTCCCAGCAGATTCTCCCCTTACATCATAGATTTTCATTTTATAGCCCTTTTGGCCCCTTAGTTCTAATTCGTGCATCTTTTCAATCCCTGATATGCCAACCAAATCTCCTTGATTATAATAAGACGATGTGTCATTATCTAGATTTTGAGAACTGATTTCGGCTACATATCCAAGAACATGTGAAAGAATAGGCTTTGGATAAAATCTTGTGGGTTTTGGAAAATGATATAAACCCTTAAAGTCGTAAATTTGACTTTGAATAGAAGCAAACTCTTCTTGACCCATATCCTTATAAAAAATAGAAGGGCGATAAGATGAATAAGATTTTGAAAACTTTATTTTATCTCTTAAGTACTCTGCTGATATATTGAATGCATTTATAAGATTATTAGTATCTAAAATATTAAATTGTTTTGGTACGATATAAAAATCGTAAGATGGTTTATTTTCAACAAGAACCGAATCATTTCTATCTAAGATGATTCCTCTTGATGGAAAAACAGTTTCTAAATGTATTATATTATCCTCTGATAATTCAGCATACTTAGTTTCATAAATTTGAAGATAAAATAGTCGTGAAATAAAAGTGATAAATAATAAAAACAAAACCCCTTTATATATTAACGCCTTATCTCCACTCATTTTTAATGTTTGATTTTAAAAATAAATATTGAAATATTATCATAAAAATAATATTAACAATAGTTGATAAAATTATAGTCAAAAGATTATCAATATTTAAAAAATTTGATGATTCTAAAAATGATAAAAGAATAAAGAACAATAAAACTATTGGACTAGAATAAAATAAAAATTGAATTCTACCAAGCTCTCTTATTGATAATAATGATAATTCATCTGTTTTATCCTGACCTATAATTTTTAAAACCCATAAATTTCTAAAATAGACTAATACGATACTTGTCAACGAGTATACCCCTAGCGAATCATTAAAAATGTCAATAAATAGACCGATTAAGAAACCTACTATTAAATTCTCTTTTGAATCTTTTTTATACCTGTAGAGTAGTAGTACTAATATGAAGGGAGCTAAGACGATATATTTAAAAAATAATATTTTATTTAATACAAAAATTTGCAAAAAGACTAAAAAAGAAAACAGCAGAAAATTATTTTTCATCGGTGGTAATTTTCTCTAATTCTAACTTTTCACTAGAAAAGTTATCTAAGACAACAAATACTTGAGACAGCTCATAAAAATTTTGAAATAATCTTACTTTTATATCTGAAAAATTAGAATTTACATTTTTATTTATAGACTCAATTCTTCCAATTTCAATACCTTTTGGAAAAATAGAATCAAATGAAGAGGTTATAATAAGATTCCCTTTTTCTACATCAATATGTTTTGGCACATATAATAATTTCACAAATCTTGAATCATTTCCATCCCAATTAATAGTAGATATTGTATTAGATTCTTTGATATTAGTTGATAAATAATAAGAAGTATTTAGAAGTGAAATTACGGTTGAAAAATTATCCGAAACATATTTAACTCTTCCTACAACTCCATTTGCAGATAATACTCCCATTCCTTCCCTTATTCCATGATTTGTTCCTTTGTTTAATGTCAGGTAATTTTTCGATTTATTTGTAGAGTTATTAATTACCTCTGTGCTAATTATATTTGACTTGGTTATAATTAATGAATCTTTATTAATTTTAGATATAGAAACATTTATTATCTCTTCTTGAAGCTTTTGATTTTCTTTCTCTAAATTCTTGTTTTTAATATTGAGAAAAAAATAGTCTTTAACTGACTGATTAAGAGAATAGAAACTACCCGATATATAATTTGAGGAATTAAAATAGTATGTTTTTAAAATAAAATTATCATTAATGAGTATTACAATAGAAAAAAAAAATAAAATTAAAAATGTGATTGAGTAGATATATAAACCTAAAAATTTCAATAAGTTTCGCATTAACCTATGACATTAATACGGCCCTAAACCCATCTATATTTTTTAGAGCAACTCCAGTTCCTCTCACTACTGCTCTTAATGGCTCCTCTGCAACATGTATTGGTAATTTTGTTTTTAGATTCAGTCTCTTGTCTAAACCTCTTAAAAGTGCACCTCCACCTGTCAAATATATTCCATTATCATAAATATCTGCAGAAAGTTCTGGAGGAGAGTTTTCAAGTGCTTTCAAAACTGCTTCTTCAATCTTAGAAATTGATTTATCCATGGCAAAAGCTATTTCAGAGTATGTTATCTTAACAACTTTTGGAATTCCTGATACCAAATCTCTTCCCCTAATATCTAGATCCTCAGGAGCATCTTTGAGTTCAGTCATCGCAGAACCAACTTCAATTTTAATTTTTTCAGCAGATCTCTCCCCAATAAGAAGATTGTGTTGCCTTTTCATATAATCTAAAATATCATCAGTAAAGCTATCGCCCGCAACTCTTATTGATTGATCTGTAACAATTCCTGATAGTGCAATAATTGCAATTTCTGTAGTTCCTCCTCCGATATCAACTATCATCGACCCCACCGGCCTTTCAATATTAATTCCAATTCCAATAGCGGCTGCAAGGGGTTCATGAATCATGTAAACCTCTTTAGCACCAGCATGTTCGGCTGAATCTCTAACAGCTCTTTTCTCAACCTCAGTTATACCTGAAGGTATACATATCACCATTCTGTGAGATACAGGCAAAAATCGTTTTCCGCTATCTATCATTTTTATAAGACCCCTTATCATATGCTCAGCAGCATGAAAATCTGCAATAACACCATCTTTTAATGGTCTTATTGTTTTAATATTTTCATGTGTTTTTTCATGCATCTGCATCGCCTCTGAACCTACAGCCAAAACCTTATTTGACATCCTATCAATTGCAATAATAGAAGGCTCGTCAACAACCACGGATCCCTTACTAATAATAAGTGTATTAGCTGTTCCAAGATCAATAGCTAAATCATTGTTGAAATAATCAAAAAACCCCATTTTCAAAAATTAATATTTGGATTATACTACAAAAGTAAGAAAATAAATGTTATCTCAACACTAATGATAAAAATGTCTCATTCCTGTTAAAAACATGGAAATTTGATTATCATCACACGATTTGATAGATAAATCGTCTTTTAAAGATCCTCCTGGTTGTACAATAGAACTAATACCAACCTTTGACGCAATTTCAACGCAATCAGGAAAAGGGAAAAAGGCATCTGAAGCCATCACCGAATCCTTTAATTTTAAATTAAATGTTTTTGCCTTTTCAATAGCGAAATTCAGGGCATCAACTCTAGATGTTTGACCAACACCACTAGAAATCATTTGTTTGTTTTTAACTAAAACAATAGCGTTTGACTTGGAGTGCTTTACAACTTTATTAGCAAATATTAAATCAGATATATTATCTTCACTTGAATTTTTAGCTGTTACACATTTCCAATTTTTAAAATCATTTTTATAATTATCAGTATCTTGTTCTAATTGTCCATTTAATATATTTCTGTATGACCTTTCTCTATTAACATCTTTTTTCTGTAATAAAATAATTCTATTTTTCTTAGAACATAATAATTTAAGAGCCTGTTCTGAAAATTCTGGTGCTATTAATATTTCAAAAAATAATTTATTTAATTCTTTTGCAGATTCTAAGTCTATGCTACTATTGGATACTAACACACCGCCAAATGCTGAAATTGGATCAGCTTCTAGTGCTAATTTGTACGAAGAGAGAACATTACCTGAAGAAGCAATTCCACATGCATTATTATGCTTAATAATCCCAAAGGTAATCTCCTTAAACTCTGAAATTAATCGAATTGCAGAATCAATGTCTAGTAGATTATTATATGATAATTCTTTTCCGTTTAACTGATCAAAAATCTCGTTTAAATCCCCCTTAAAAACTGCTGACTGATGTGGGTTTTCGCCATACCTTAATGACTTAAATTTCATTGTTGCTTCACCAAAAAAATCATCAATATCTGTATCATAATTTTTTATAATATTAAATGCATGAGCAGCCAATTTTTTTCTAAAAGCTAGAGAAGTAGAAAAATCATTTTTAATTAAGTTTTTTAAAACTCCCGCGTATTGGTCTTTTGAAGAAATAACAGCCACATCGGAGAAATTCTTTGCGCCTGCTCGAATTAGAGAAACACCACCAATATCTATTTTCTCAATAATCTCATCCTCTTTGTTTGTATTTTTTCTTGTTTCACTAAATGGATATAAGTCAACAATCAATAAATCAATTTTTGGCAATTTATATTTTAAAGTATCTTCTTTATCACTAATATTTTCTGATCTCGATAGTATTGCCCCAAAAATTTTAGGGTGCAATGTCTTTACCCTACCCCCAAGTATCGAAGGATAGTCAGTAATAGATTCAACAGAGCAGACAGGAACACCTATTTCCTCAATGTAAGATTTTGTTCCACCAGTTGACAAAATAGTAATATTATTTTTATGGAGTTCTTCGCACAAATTATCAATACCATCTTTGTTAAAAACAGATACTAATGCGGTTTTGATTTTTTTCATTTACAAAAGTAATATTATAATTTATTTAAAATATATTTTTCAATGACAAGCGGGTAAAATTTATATTCAAGATTATGAATTCTATTTGATAATGATTCCACAGAATCAGAATTATAAATTCTTATTTTTTTTTGAAATAATATTTTGCCTTTATCGTATTGATTATTGACTAAGTGTATAGTTATTCCAGAATATTTTTCATTAGAATTTAAAACACTTTCATGAACATAATCCCCATAATATCCTTTTCCCCCAAACTTTGGAAGCAAAGACGGGTGAATATTTAATATTTTATCCTTATATATTTCAATTAATTTGGGTGAAATCAGTTTTAGATAACCAGCTAAAATAACATGTGTAATGTTCTTTGAAATCAAAAACCTTAAAACTTGCGACTCGTCATTATATGAATCAAAAATGAATGATTCTATGTTTAATTTTTTTGCTCTATTAAGAACATAGGCATTTTTATTATTTGTTAAGACAGCAGAAACTGAAATAGATTTATGACCTTTATAATAGTTAAAAATATTTTCAACATTGCTTCCACTACCTGATGCAAACAACGCTAAGTTATACTTCATATATTTTTTAATTTTATTTTTTTATATGATAACCCTAAGCCTAGGATAAGTATAAAAAAACCTAGCCACATTAAATTTATTAATGGTTTTTGAACAGCCTCTATAATTACCCAGTTTTTTTGGGTAGTTTGAAATGAAATTTCAAATTGCTGCTTCTCAGGTATTATTTTAGAAAGATAGACTTTTATGCCTAAATCGTCAACCAGGCTTGGGATTAAACCTACCTTATCGTTATCAATAACATAAGCTGGATTTGCTAAATATTCTTGACCTGCTGCCTGAATTTTAATTTTTGCTTCCGCAATAAATCTTTTTTGATCCTTGTCATATGTTTTTGTTGTTACATTTTCTAATGTCGAAACATAGTCATTAAGGAAAAAAGTTTGGTTAAGTTTTACCAGTATAGAATCTTCCTCTGACCAATTAATCTCTTCTTCAGGGTCAGGGTATGTTCTAACGTGGACATATAAATCTTGTAAAAGATCATTTTTTACATCTGGTGAAAAAACAATCATATCGGAATTTCCATCTCTCTGAACTTTTGGAAATAACTGGAAACTATAATCACTATTCTTTTGATCTGAAAATTTAAGTTCAAAATAAGTGATATCTTTATTATCTACCTCAACTGTATCTTTTTCATACAGTATTTTGCCATTATCTTCAATATCCTTTTTTAGAATATACTTTTCAAGGATAGGCACATACTCCAAATAATTTTCATTTATAAAACCAGAGAAATTTTTAATTTTTTTTCTTTTACCTAAATAATCAACATCATAACCTCCAATTTTTCTTTTTTCATTTACAAATAGTAACATATTATTTTGATTCACCTCATCTGGAAAATCATTATTCCAAACCAAACCTGTATAATTAGTTGAAACAATGGATGAATACCCAGAGGAGAATAATATTCCAATTAACATAATTGCTAGGCCAATATGAGAAACGGAAGCTGAAGAAATGAGATCTTTTTTCTTAATAAAATATAACAAAACAGATCCATTTGAAAATATAGAAAAAAGAGATGCGGTTAGTAGTATCATATACGATGGCTTATTAACGGGATAAAAAATAATAATTAGAGAGGAGACTACCATTGTAATAACTAATGGGTTAGAAAATAAATTTATCTTATTTGATATTTTTTTTCCTCTCCACCAAAGGACCTGAGCTATTGCAGAAAATATTGCAATTGAGGAAGCAAACCAAATTTGAGCATTTGAATAGAATATTTCTTTCTCAGCAGGAGGTGCTAAATTTGAGAACCCACCAAATAACTCTACTATTGCATTATATACTGGAATTGAAGTAGGAAATATTACCTGAAAAGACATTAATATTAGAGTTAACACTCCAATAAATAACCAGAAATCACCAGAATATACTTTTGATTCTTTTACAGAAATAGGGATATCTTTCCATCTTTTAATTAGTAAATAAGAACTGATAATGATGAAAGAGAACAAATAAATCAATAGCTGACCGCTCAGACCAAGGTCAGTAAACGAATGAACAGAACTATCACCTAATATTCCACTTCTCGTTAAAAAAGTAGAGTACAATATCAATATGAAACTCATAATACTTAGTATCAATGACATTTTATAATATTGTTTTTTCCTCTGTGTAAGTAGTATGGAATGAAGACCAGCAACCAAAAATAACCACGGAACATAAACTGCATTTTCGACTGGATCCCAATTCCAGTATCCACCAAAATTTAGAGTTTCATATGCCCAGTAAGCTCCCATCATGATACCTATTCCTAAAATAATTACCGAGAGCACTAACCACTTCTTTGCGGGCAAAATCCATGACTTAAAATCACCAATCCTCAATGCAGAAATTGCAAATGCAAATGGAACAATGCTTACAGCAAACCCAAAAAATAAAGTAGGAGGATGTATTACCATCCAGTAGTTTTGTAATAATGGGTTTAAACCCGATCCGTTTTCAGGAATAAAGTCTGGATTAATATTAAATATTGGAGCAGATATAGCATCTCTTAAGAGTATGAACGGAGAACTGCCAATTTTGATATCTAGAAAAACAACACCTAAAATCATTGATGTTAATATTAATTGGGTGAATCCAATTACTATCATTACTGAAACACTCCAACGAGAAAAGGGCTTAAATGAAAAGTAGATGCCAATAATTACATTCCAGAACATCCATAATAAAAATGACCCTTCCTGACCTTCCCAAAATGAAGACACTTTATAGTAAATAGGTAGTAAGGTAGATGAATGCTGAAAAGCATAATAATACTCAAACCTATCATTTATTATAATATAATAAAGTGTTGATATAGTTGCTAAAATAAAAAAAGCATGTGCCCAGAATGATACCTTACTGAATTTAAACCAAGAAATATTTTCCCTCGAATTCTCAGAGAAAAGGTATCCAACCATAAAAATTAAAGAAAAAATAAAGGAGGCTAATATAAAAAAGTGACCAATTTCACCTACTGTAAACATAAAATTTAAATTTTGACGTTATCCTCAGTGTACTTAGAAGGACACTTTAATAGAATTTCATCAGCAACAAACTGATTATTATTATAGGATCCAATCACAACAATCTGCTCAGATAATAAAAAGTCTGGTGGCATTGGTTCCCCGTAAAAGACGTTTTCCTTTTTCCCTTTTTCATCAACCATTTCAAAAGTAAAGCTTAACATATCGTCACCTTTTTTTATACCAATAATTTTATCGTTGGAGTTTTTATTAAGTTTTCCAACAACATGGATCTTAGAAATATTTCCTGATGAATACAAAGATTTAGCTTCAGAAAAAGAAACATATGTACTTGCATCACCAAAAGTGGTAATAATTATTATTATCATAATACTGATAAATACTAAAGACAAAGCAGAGGTGTTCTTCATTTATTTTTTAATGAATTTATCTTATTTTCAAGCCTGTAAAGATAAACAAATAAAGAGAAGAGAATGAGAAGACATATTATTACAACTACATATATCTTACCACTACTTCTTAAACCATCAGCCATAGCAACATCTTGTAATAATAGAGTTATTATTAGAATATTATACATAATTTATTTTTTAAGTTCATCTATTTTTAATCTTAAGTCTGTAATCCAAATACCTAGCAAAATGAATCCAGCAACTGCCGGATAAAAAACAACCCTAAGTTGTGAATTCATGTCGTAAACATTAAAACCAGGATTCCCACCATTTCCAGGATGAAGCGAATCTGCCATCCTCGGCAAGATAAAAATTAATGGTATTAACATTGCAAAAGCAAATACGTTGTATACTGACGAAATTTTACCTCTTTTTGATTCATCTTTAACAGAACTTCTTAAAACAAAATACCCTAGATATATAAGCATACCAATAGCAGATCCGTTTAATTTTGGGTCATTAGTCCAGAATGTTCCCCACGTAAACTTCGCCCATATCATACCGGTAAGAAGGCCTAATACACCAAAGTATACAGCAACATTGGCATAATTATACGACTTAATATCATAGTAATTTTTTCCAGTGTTTATATATTTATAAGAATTAAATGAAGACAATAAAAGTAAAAATATCATTGTAAACCACATAGGAACATGAAAATATAAAGCCCTGATTGTTTCATTAAGAATAGGAAGCCTAGGAACATCAAAAAGAAAGCCAGCAATCAGAGTATATGTTAATAGTACAACACAAAAAAATTTAATAAACTTCATATTTCAATTTCTCCATAAAAAATTAAACAAAATCTTGGTTATTGATATCATTATTATATTCAGCAAAATTAAAAGATAGATATCATCTTGAATAAGATTAAATGAAAATTCTGAGGAACTTAATTTGCTTATTTTAATTAAAATTAAAAGTATTGGAATTATAACAGGAAAACTGAGAACGCTAATTATAATTGAATTATTTTTTACCTGATATCCTATTGCCGAAACAAGAGTTAAACAGTTTGAAATTGATAAAGAACCTAAAAGTAGAAGAGTTACAAAAAAAATTGGAGACTGAATTATATTTCCAATGAAAAAACTAAAAAAAATGAAAGAGAAAATCGATACAAAAAATAAAAAAATAAAATTGTAAATCAATTTAGAAAATATTAATTCATCTGGGGTAAATAAATAATAATAGTAATAATTTCTTTTATAAGACTCTTGAAAAAAACTTTTCGAGACAACAGTAATTGCAGCAAATAAAATAATTACCCAAAAAATAGATACCCATGTCTCAACATTTGAAATTCCTAAAGGTTGAAAAGCAATATATATTATGTAAATAGAGGATAATAAATAAAGTACAACTGAAAAAAAAAGATGACTTTGACTTAGCTCAATTCTATAATCTTTATATAATATTGTAAATATATTTTTTAACATTATCCTACAAAATTAACAACTAGATATTAAATGGAGACTCCAAAAAACTTATTTCCACATAAACATTTTGTGAGTGCCGAACTTAGAAAAAAATTAACTAACCAGAAACCTATCCTAATATGGCTTTCGGGGATATCAGGCTCCGGTAAATCTACCATTGCAAATGAATTGGAAAAGAAATTATATGAAAATAATTTTTTGTCTTATCTATTAGACGGAGACAATATTAGAATTGGCTTAAATAAAGACCTTGGATTTACTGATGATGATAGAAAAGAAAATATCCGAAGAATATCCGAAGTCTCAAGGTTAATGTTAGACGCTGGCTTAATAGTAATAACTGCTTTCATATCTCCATTCAAAGAAGAGAGGCAGCTTGCTAAAAGTCTTGTGCTAGAAGAAAATTATTTTTTAGTACATGTTGACTGTTCTGTTGAAAAATGTGAAGAGAGAGATGTAAAAGGTCTCTATAAAAAAGCTAGAGCAGGAGAAATTAAAAACTTTACAGGAATTGATTCGCCTTATGAAGTTCCAGAAAACCCTAACCTTATAGTCAATACTGAAAAAGAAAACGTTGATGAATCGGTTGAAAAAATATTCAATGCAATAAAAGGCAAAATAAACTAATCTTGGATTACAATAAAGAGTTAGAAATCGCCATTACTGCTGCTGTATCAGCTGGTCAAAAAATCATGGATGTTTATGAGGATAGTAATAAAATAGACTTTGAGTCAAAATCTGATAATTCCCCACTAACAATTGCAGATAAGAAATCGCATAATACAATTGTAGAATATTTAAATAGAACCAACATTAATATCATAAGTGAAGAAAGTAGTATACCGACATTTGATAAAAGAAAAGATTGGAATGAATACTGGTTGATTGATCCATTGGATGGAACGAAAGAATTTATAAAGAGAAATGGAGAATTTACAGTTAATATAGCCCTTATTAAAAATAATACACCTCATATTGGAGTTGTTTTCTGCCCAGTTAAAAAAATATTATATTGGAATAACAGCAGAATGGACGTATTTAAAAAAGAAAATGAAGAAGAGATAAAATTAAATCAAAGAAAGTCAATACTCGAATCTGATGATAACCTTAGAGTAGTTGTTTCAAGGTCTCACATGAATGATGAAACAAAAAAATATATTGATAAATTAAAAAACCCTCAATTAATTTCATGTGGGAGTTCACTAAAGTTTCTATACATAGCAGATAATAAAGCAGATGTTTATCCAAGATTCGGGCCTACAATGGAATGGGATACTGCTGCGGCTCACGCTATTTTAAACGCATTAAATATTCAAGTAATAAATATAGAAACTGGAAGGGAAGTCGAATATAATAAAGAGAACTTACTCAATCCTCATTTTATAATAAGGGCATAGACTATTAATCCAATTTGAAATAAATAAATTACTCAACTATATTTGAATATCATGAATGAGCTGTTAAATAAACTAAAAAATGAAATTGAAAAATTTGAGGGATCATCTGGAGATTCTATAGAAAAGTTTAGGGTTCATTATGTTGGGAAAAAAAGTAAAATCAATCAGCTTTTTGAAGATTTTAAGAAACTAAGTATTGATGAAAAGAAAAAATACGGAAAACCAATAAATGATCTTAAAACCCTTGCAAAAGAAAGATTAATAAGTTTATCACAAAAATCTAAGAAAAAAACTGCTAAAGGATCAAATAAAATTGACTTTACCCTTCCACCACAAGAAGATACAATAGGAGCTCTCCACCCCCTTAGGATTGTAAGAAATAAGATTATTAAAATTTTTAGAGATATAGGTTTTAGTATTGAAGATGGTCCTGAAATTGAGAAAGACTGGTATAATTTTACTGCCTTAAATTTTCCAAAAAACCATCCAGCAAGAGAAATGCAAGACACATTTTTTATTTCAAAAGATCCAGATATGGTACTTAGAACCCATACATCAAATGTTCAGATAAGGCTAATGGAAAAAGAAAAGCCACCGATGAGGGTAGTAATACCAGGAAGAGTTTATAGGAATGAAACTGTCTCGGCTAAATCGCACTGCTTCTTTCATCAGGTAGAGGGGCTTTATGTTGATAAGGACGTTAGTTTCAAAGACTTAAAAGACACTTTATATTACTTTGCGAGAGAAATGTTCGGAGAAAAGACAAAAGTTAGGTTTAGACCTTCTTACTTTCCATTTACAGAACCTAGTGCGGAGATGGATATATCCTGGAAAAACGGATGGTTAGAAATTTTAGGATCTGGATTAGTTGACCCTAATGTTTTAAAAAACTGTAATATTGACCCTAATGAATATTCTGGTTTTGCTTTTGGAATGGGTATCGAAAGAATAGCAATGCTAAAATATGGAATCGAAGACCTTAGATTATTTTCAGAAAATGATAAGAGATTTCTCAAGCAATTTAGAGGTGTACACTAAGATTATTTTTTTTCTTCTTTTATCAAATCAACTCCTTTCCCAAATATTACCTTCACAGCACGGGTTCATCAAAAATAAAAATAGCCCCTCTCAAATAAATTATAGTCTATCATTTGATCTGAATGATTATATACTAACAAATGCAAGTGCAGTGACTACTGCTTGGTCAGCAGAACTTTGGTACAAGAGAACAGGTAATAATAGCGCAATTAATTTTACAAATAATGCTTTAAACAATGTTGCAGGACATTGGAGCTTGAGGCTGGGACAATGGAATAATAAAAATAAATTAGGAATTACAAAGTATTCAGGGGCTAGTGGCTCAGGGGATTTTTATGTAAACTCTTCAACAACTATCGGAGCATGGGAGCATGTTGCTTGGACGTATCAAGACAACGTAGTAACCATTTATAAAAATGGTATATCACAAGGGACACTAAACCAAACAGGAGCACAACTTATGTGGAAGTATATTGGTAAATCTGGAAACTCAATATACGGAGAGGTTGATGAGATAAGATTCTGGGATGATAAAAGGACTGCAACTGAAATTAAAGACAATATGTTTAATGAACTCTCGGGAAATGAAAGTAACCTAATAGCTTACTACAAAATGACAGATGAGTCAGGAAATACAGTTTCAGATAATAGCTCAAACTCTAATAACGGTACAATAACAGGAGCATCATGGGTAACTTCTAATGCTCCTATTGGTATTATTATCAGCTCATATCAAAATGATGTGGAGTCAATATGGTCATCAACAGGCACATCAGATTCTGAAGATTCTAACGGTTTAAAGATGAGTGTCTCTTCAACTCTTGCTGAAGCTAACTTTGTCATCTTCGGAAACAATAACGATGACTCAGGAACTACCTCCTCAGATATATCAGGAATAAGTTTAAGATCAAAAAGAGAATGGCACCTTGATGAAACTGGGACAGTGAGCGCAGATGTTAAAGTAGATATAGGCGATGCCACTGGTCATACGGGAACTATAAGCGCCGCTTCAAATTACAAACTACTTTACGCAACATGTGGTGGTTGTACTTTTGTTGAGTTAGAAACGGGGGATAGTGTCTCAGGAGATGTGGTCACATTCTCTAGTGTTGCTATCAAAGACGGGATATATGCAATAGCATCTGCAGACTCTAATTTATAATTTTTCTTATATTTATGTAAACAAACAATATTAAGCTAATGATTACACTACCCAGAATAACAATAAAATTTTTGCCTTCATCTATACTTTTATTTTTCATTTCAATTTTATTTTCCTTGGACATTACGGCTCAAGGTAAAATATCAAAAAATAAGAAAGCTATTATAAATTCCCTCGAAAATAAGAGAGAGAGGTTAATTGAAATCAGTGATAATATTTGGGAAGCTGCAGAACCAGCACTATTAGAATTCAAATCTTCCAAATACTTATCTGATTATGCAGAAGAAAATGGGTTTACCGTCGAAAGAGGTGTGGCGGGTATTCCAACTGCATTTACAGCAAAATTTGGTAGTGGTAGACCAATTATCGGGATTATGGGAGAGTTTGACGCAAATCCTGGTATATCCCAAAAGAAACAACCCACCAAAGAACCACTAGTGAAAGGTGCTGCAGGTCATGGTTGTGGACACAATATCTATGGTACAGGAAGTCTAGCTGCCGCAGTTGCTATAAAGGAGCTTATCGAATCAGGAGAGATATCAGGGACTGTAGTTTTTTATGGAACACCAGCAGAAGAAACAATTTTTGCTAAGGTATGGATGGTAAGAGCTGGATTATTTGATGATTTAGATCTCTGTATGGATTGGCACCCAAGTGGTGCAACAGAAGCTAGTACCCAAAGTAGTAAAGCTCTTGTAGATTTTAGACTTAGGTTCTATGGTGATGCATCACACGCCTCTTCTGATCCGTGGAATGGTAATAGTGCAGTAGATGCAATGGAATTATATACCACAGGTCTTAATTATTACAGAGAACATATCTTGCCAACGGCAAGGATTCATTACGACATCGAGAAGGCAGGGGATGTTGTAAATGTTGTACCAGACTATGCTCAGATATGGACAAGGCTAAGAGAAAATGATAGATCAAAGGTTGATATTTTATACGAAAGAGCAAAAAAAATTGCTGAGGGTGCAGCTATGATGGCTAATGTTGATTTCGATTTCAACTTAATATCAGGTATTTATGAAATAATTCCTAACAGATATGGTGCTGGAGTTATTCAAAAAAATCTTGAGATGTTAGGAGATTTAACTTATACTAATGAAGAAATAAATTATGCTAATACCATTCTTAGAGAAACTGGAAAACCAGAATTAGGGTTAGACGGGACTATAAAACCTTTAAGACCTACTCTCCCTGCTCAGGGTGGATCAACAGATGTTGGTGATGTAAGCCAAGTCGTTCCTGTTGTCAGGCTAAGGGTAACAACTGCAGCAAAAGGAGGTCCTTGGCATTCGTGGGCAGTAGTAGCCTGTACTGGAATGTCTATCGGTCACAAGTGTTTAATGTATGGATCAAAAGCATTAGCTATGACAATGCTTGATTTTTATAAAAACCCAAAACTAATTGAAGAGGTTAAAAGTGAATTTTTAGAAAGAAAAGGAGATAAAGTTTATGATCCTAGAATTCCACCTGGACCACCAAAACTTGTTGATTAATCTTTTTTAATGTCGTATTTTTTAGGAGCAAATAAAAATCCAAATGCTTTTGCACCATCTTTTGTATGAACTTTGTGGTGTACATAATGTGCATTCATGATTCTTTTCATGTAAGAGCTTTTCGCTCTAAATTTAATTTTGATTCTTCTATGGACTATTATGTCATGAAAGATTACATAAGCAACTCCATATAGAAAAATACCAATCCCAAAATATTTTAATATGGCATAAGATTCATATGAGTATCCATAGTAAATAAGAAGTATAGAAGGTATCGAAAAAACAACAGCGAATAAGTCGTTTAGCTCGAGGATGTGTCCGTGATGTTTATGGTGAGACTTGTGCCAGCTCCATAAAAAACCATGCATTATATATTTGTGTGCGAACCAAGCCACGCCCTCCATAAATATAAATGTTCCTATAACTATAGCAATATTCAATATCATAATTAGCTTTTTTAGAAGTCTAAAATCTTTTCTTTAACCTCTTGCATCAGCCACATTGGTGTAGATGTAGCACCACACACACCAACTTTCTCATTTTGAGAAAACCAACCCTGCTCAACTTCTTCAGAGGATGATACGAAATAAGAGTTATTATTGTTTTTCTTACAAACATTAAATAACGCATTTCCATTTGATGACTTAGTCCCCGATACAAAAATTATCTTATCGAAGTTGTTTGAGAAGTCTTGAAGTTGAGTATCTCTATTACTTACCTGCCTGCAGAGAGTGTCATTCACATTAATATCTATTCCTTTTTTAGTAAGTTGTTTTACTATATCATAGAATTTCTCTTTACTTTTTGTAGTCTGCGTATATAAGGTTATGGATTTGGGTATATTATCTAGGTCTAATTCATTAATATCTTGAAAAACAACGGCATCTTTTCCGGTCTGTCCCATTAACCCTTTCACCTCTGGGTGACCATGCTTACCGTATATGTATATTCTCTCTTTTTTATCGTGAGATTTTTTAATTCTATTTTGAAGCTTAAGGACCACTGGACACGAAGCATCCATAAGTATAATATTATTTTTTATTGCAAGGTCATAAGTTGAGGGTGGTTCTCCATGTGCCCTTATAAGAACTTTGACATTTTTCATTTCCTTGAGCTGGTCATGATCAATTATTTCTAGCCCCATATCTTCAAGCCTCTTTACTTCTCTGTCATTATGTACAATATCACCTAGGCAGTAGAGCTTCCCTTCTTGTTTTAAAATTTCTTCTGCTACTTCAATAGCAAATTCAACTCCAAAACAGAATCCTGACTTTGTATCAATAGTTACATCTAAACCTAACATACTGCAAATTTAGTTATTATATATTTTTTATAGATTTAGACATGAATTTTTCGTAAAATGTTACGTTCATTATCAATAAAAGCATCGAATAAAACAAATCTTCAAAGGGTATAGTGATAATTCTTATGAATAGATTTTCATTATTATTATACCATACAACAGGTTCTGTTAAATGATTATAATCAAAGTTTCCGTCAGTTAAAATTCCATTAACTATAAAGAAAGGAATTAGACTATAAAGATATGCCACAAGGAACTCAGCATGATAATCTCTTACCTTATAGCCTGAGTATATAAGAAATAGCCCACAAAAAGTAAAATTCCAAAATGTGTAGCTCTTATCATAATTTATTGACCCAACTAATATAAGAGTAGCACCAAGAAAAAGATAAAATATTCTAACAGGCTTATTGTATTTTTTGACATCATGAAAGTATTTTACAGATTCATAGATGAATAGGCAAGAGAAGGGAATAATTATAAAAAATAACCACTCCTCAATAGGAAGATAAAGGAAATTAATGTTTGAGGTATGAATTTCACTAAATCCCCACACACCATTTTTTGTAAAAATTATATCCCAAATAATGAAAAATATTCCAGTTAAAATTAGAGCGGGAAATAAAAATTTAAACTTTGAAGCGTAGTTAAATCTTTTATCCCAGGAAGCAAGTAATGGAAAAGATATGGTGAAAAGTAAAAGTTGAAAATATAAAGTCATTTATACTGGATTAAGGTATGATGAAACAAAGATCAGAAATTTTTTGAAACTTGATACTCTAACCCTTTCCGTTTTAATTTTATTATGGTCTAACCTCTTTATTTTGTTTAGTAATTCTCTGTAATATTTATATGATAAATAAACACCTGGTCTCGCAATTGATGGTAGATTTTTAATTCCTATTAGAGCATGATCGAATTCTTTTTCGATATCTTTTTCAATTAGATGCTTCTCTTTCTCACCAAGTGTTTCAAAATCTATATTAGGAAAATAAACCCTTCCTCTTTCTTCGAAGTCACTTTTAATATCTCTTAAAAAATTTATTTTCTGAAAAGCAGAGCCAAGGCTACAAGCATTCTCCTCTAATTTTTTAAATTTTATATCGTCATCACAAAATATTTTTAGACACATTAAACCGACAACTTCTGCAGATCCGTAAATGTATTCTTTGTATTCTTTCTCTGTAAATTTAGATTTAGTTATATCCATCCTCATACTGTGGATGAATGCCTTGATATATTTTAAATCAATATTATACTTATTTACTACATTTTGAAAAGAATGTAAAACAGGGTTAGTAGAAAAGGAATTAGAGATTGATTCATAGGTCTCGTCTTCAAATTTTTTAAGAAACTTTTCCTTGTCTAAATCATGGAATGTATCTACAATTTCATCGGCAAATCTCACAAATCCGTAAACGCTATAGATTGGCTTATGAAGTCTCCAGTGTAGCGTTCTGATCCCTAGAGAAAAGGAAGTACTATAACTTTTTGTTATAATCTCACTACAATGGTCACATACCCGATTGTAAAGCTTTATGGCATCCTCCATAAATTTATCCTCTACACTTACTCAGTATTTTATTTCTAAATTCAACATCAGATTTTACTATATCATAAAACGATTTAATATACTTCGTCACTCTGTTGAATTCTTTTTCACTGAGATTTTCTTTGTATGAGTCTATTACAGAAAAAATTTCTCTCTCTTTCGATCTGTAAAAGTCTCTCATTGTTGTAAATGTCTGAGCGTCTCTTTTACATAATCCTCTATATACTCTTTCTGTCACGCTTGATATTTTAAGCATAGGATTAGGTTTTGCATAAAAAGCATCAACTAAACCGCTGTGATCAAAATCATAAGGAATTGCAACGAGTCTTCTCCCATCAAAAAACATTTCAACATTATGTTGGTATGCCATGGACCAGTCTGTGTTACCAATCATGTAAGAAAACATTGCAAAATTTATCGCTGATGAATCTTTTACTATTAGTGGACTCACTCTTCTTTTTGCAAACTTTTTAATTTCATGCCTTTTTGCAACCTTATTATCGTCTTCGATTAAAAATGCAAACATTGTATGTTCTATCTCTTTATTTCCTTTCTTCTCAATTATTTTAAGTGTAAGAGGTTGTGTCCTTAGGTGTACATCAGAAACTTTCTCAAAAAGTTTATAGGCCATGTGTTCTTTATATATTAACTCGTCTTTACCTTTTTCGTTTTGGCAAGGAACAACCAGCTTTAACTTTCTATTTCCCTGGAATATGGTATTTTCTGCTTGCTTCTTTCTTATCTCTAACCTCATTGGTTTGAAGTAACAGATTTTTTTTCTGAAATTTCCTCGAACCCTTATCCTAGTTGTGATTGTATCCTCAGAAAGACCTGTTCCTGAAAAAATCATATCGGATTTTATAAATGTTGAGTCATTAGTGTCCTTATACAGTTCTTTGAAATCAAATGATAATTGAACCTTTAAGTCAAGACCTTCAGAAAAAAGTTCAGAGCCTTGAGAAATTAAATTATTTACTGCGGTCAGTAAATATATAGTCGTTAAAAATAGAATTTTATTAGTTTGTTTATTAAATTTCATATCATGAATATTAAAAAGTATACAACAGCATTAAATTTTAGAACTCTAATATCAGTAATTATTTCCTTAGCTGCAACATGGTTGGCGTATAAGTATAATCTTGCATTTAATCTTGATTTAACACTGATATCAATTGCTGTAGTATTTCCACTTGTTTTCACATTGGGAAGTGCTTTTCAGAGAAGAGAGAAAGCTCTCGAACACTTAGGTAGAGCTAAGGGAGCTCTTGCTTCAATAAAATATTGTTTTTCAGTTTCTAAGGCTCCAGATACAGAAAAAGAGAAAATCTATGAAGAAGTAATAAAAGTGAAATCTGACCTCATAAAGTTTTTGTATTCAGATTCGAATGACAAGACAGAATTAAATGAATCAATAAATAAGATTAAGCAGTTTATAGATAAAAATAAAGATTCGCTCGGGAGGAGTCTCTCGCTCAGAGTTTATAGACTTATGAGGGATGTAATTATGGGTGTTGAAAATACAATATCTATTAAGGTGCATAGAACTCCACAGACAATTAGAGCTTACTGTGAACTTTTTATTTATATTTTTCCATTTTACTATGCCCCAACTTTAATTTATAATCTTGGAAATGTAACTGGTGGTTTTGAAATTGGATCTACATTTGGTGGTTCTGAGGTTTTTGATACAACCTCATTGGTTTATGCATTGAACGTAATAATTTCTTTCATCCTTATATCTCTTTTTAATGTCCAAGAACAAATTGAAAATCCTTTTGATGGTGATGGCATGGATGATATTCAGCTAGATAATTACGAACTCGAATATTAATTTCCTATTTCTTTTGCTATTTGATTAGCTACAACATTACCCGATATAATAGAGGGGGGTACTCCAGGTCCTGGAACTGTAAGTTGTCCTGAGAAAAATAAGTTTTTTAATTTTTTATTTTTAAGAGAGGGCTTATAAATAGCTGTCTGCATTAGAGTATTTGCAAGCCCGTAAGCATTTCCCTTAAAAGAATTGTAGTCGTTTTTAAAATCCTGGATTGCATAACTTTTTTTATAGACAATGTGATCTCTTATATTTTGTTTTGTTAATTTCTCAAGGCGAGACAAAATTAGATCGAAATACCTTTTCCTGATTATCCTATTATCTTCAAGGTCTGGTGCAATTGGCATAAGAAGAAACAAACAATCTTGATTTTTTGGAGCTAGAGATTTATCACTCACGGAAGGAAAAGATGCGTAGAATAGAGGTTCTGATGGCCATCTTGGAGTAGAATAAATTTCTTCGGCATGATTCTCAAAATCTCTGTCAAAGAAAAGACAATGATGTTGTATATTCTTTACCTTCTTATCTAATCCTATATAGAATAATAGTGAGGAAGGAGCAAGTATTCTTTTGTCCCAGTAAGATTTAGTATAATTCCTAAATTTACTGTCTAACACGTTCTGATCAATATGGTTATAATCAGCGGCGCAAACAACATAATCTGCATCATACGTTTTCTTTTTTGTGATAACATAAGAAATAGATTTTTTGTTATATGAAAACTTTTTCACTTCTTCGTTATTATAGAATTTTACTCCTTTCTCTTTTGCTAATTCTACCATGCCGTCTATAACCTTGCTAAATCCTCCCTCTGGATACCAAGTCCCCAATTTTATATCTGCATAATTCATGAGACTATATAATGCTGGTGTATTTTTTGGTGTTGCCCCAAGAAAAAGAATAGGAAATTCTAATAGTTTTATCAACTTTTCATTTTTAAAAAACTTTCTAATATGTGTATGCATTGACTTAAAAATATCAAGCTTTAATGCTCCAGATATTGTTTCATAATTCATAAACTCTGTGATCGAAAGACCAGGTTTATAAACAAGATTATTTATGCCAACTTTATATTTTTCCTCAGCTTGTTTAAGAAATTCATCAAGTTTTAATCCACTACCTTCCTCAAGACTTTCAAATAATTCTTTTAGTGACTCGTAATCTGCTGGTATATCAATTTTTTCATCATTGGAAAAATATACTCTGTACGATGGGTCAAGTCTTTTCAAGTTGATATAGTCGTTAATATTTTTATCAAAATCTTTGAAAAATTTTTCAAATACATCAGGCATCCAGTACCATGATGGCCCCATATCAAATGTGAAACCTTTGGATGAAAATTTTCTTGCTCTACCTCCGTGAGTAGAATTTTTCTCTAGAACATATACGTTATGTCCAAGGTTAGCAAGGTAAGTTGCTGCAGATATTCCTGCAAAACCACTACCAATAACACAAATGTTTTTTCTATTATTCATCAAATTCCAAGTAACAATTTACCCATTCATCATCAAATTTCATATTGTATTTTTTATAGAAGTTTATTCCAATTTTATTCCAGTCTAACACTTGTAATGATAGTCCAACACAAGACTTTTCTCTTGCAAATTTTGTTACCTCATCAAACAAATTTTTACCAACACCCTTTCTTCTATGATCGCTATTAACAATTAAGTCTTCTAAGTACAAAACCTTACCCTTCCACGTAGAATACCTAAAAAAAGTTAAAGCGATCCCAATAATTTTTTTGTTTTTTTCAGCAACAAACAGATCAAATACTTTATTCTCTCCAAAACCATCATTTTCTAGTCTTTCTATTGTGTTTGATACCATATCTAAGGCATTTTCGTATTCAGCAAGTTCTTTAATTAGTTCTAATGTCTGAGGTATGTCCTCTTTTGTCCCCTTTCGGATTATCATAAAGTTATTTTTTTAAATCCAGTGTATTTGTGAAGGATTTTAGGGATATTAATTTCTTTTCCATTTTGGTGCGTCTCAATTATTGCAGCCACAATTCTTGGTAATGCTAAGGCTGATCCATTTAGTGTATTAGCTAAGATCTTATTTTTACCGTCTCTTATTTTTAAATTCATTCTATTTGCTTGATACGTTCTGAAATTACTAACCGAGCTACACTCCAGCCATCTTTCTTGACCAGGGGCATATACCTCAAAGTCATAAGTGATACTTGCAGTAAAACCTAGGTCTCCACCGCAAAGCAAAAGTTTTCTGTAGGAGATCTCCAAGGACTTTATGAGACTTTCCACATAATTACACATTTCTTCAAGTGCCTTATCAGAATTATTTCCGTTCTCTATCTGAACGATTTCAACTTTATCAAACTGATGAAGTCTATTTAGTCCTCTGACGTGTGAACCCCATGAACCAGCCTCCCTCCTAAAGCAGGGTGTATATGCTACATTTTTTATTGGGAGCGTGTCTTTATCAATTATCTTTTTCCTGTAAATATTTGTTATAGGAACCTCTGCAGTTGGTATCATGTAAAGGTTTTCATCTTCTATCTTGTACATTTGACCTTCTTTGTCAGGTAATTGACCAGTCCCAAAACCAGATTCCTCATTGATAAGAATAGGTGGTTGAACTTCTGAATAACCATTAGTATTAGCTTCATCTAAAAAATAGTTTATCAAAGCTCTTTGAAGTTTAGCTCCCTTATTTACGTATACTGGAAATCCAGCACCAGTAATTTTATTTCCTATATCAAAATCAATTAGATTGAAATCCTTTATGAGATCCCAGTGTGGTTTATATACTATTTTATCAGATAGCTTTAATTTTTTACTTGAAACTATTTTATTATCATCCTCTGAATTTCCATCTGGAACAATCTCATCAGGTATGTTTGGAATATTACATAAGATATCCTTTAGATTTATTTCAACTCTTTTGAGATCTTCAGAAACCAATTTACTTTTTTCTTTAAGCTCTCCTGACCTTTTTTTCAGTTTATCAATTAAATCTTTTTTGCCATTTCTAATATTGATACCAATATCTTTTGCTATAATATTTGATTCCTCAAGAATTTTATCAAGTTCTGACTTTAATTTTTTCCTTTGATCATCTAGCTCAATTACTTTTGATAGTTCTTTATCAATTTCTTTTAGACCTCTTTTTTTTAGTGCAGATACAATTTTATTTTTTTCAGATCTTAATCCATCAAGTTCAATCATACCTTGAATTTTTTTATGAAGTTAACACGATTGACAATAATAATTCAATCTAATAAAAATTAATATTTTTTTTGACAATATGTATAATAATGGTATCATTGCGGTGTCAATTGTTATTAGGCCAACCTAAAAACATAATCTATTTAACTTTTTTTTAATCAAAACTTTTTCGATATGTACACAATGGACGACTTAAATGATAAGCTGTTATCTGAACTCAAGGAGATAACTGAGGAGCTAGGAATAAAAGGTGCTTCTAAATTATCTAAACAAGACCTTATATATAAAATATTAGATGAGCAAGCAATTTCTAAGCCAAAAAAATCTGCAGAAAAAAGTGATAAGAAGCCGCCAAGATCAAAATCTGCATCTAAATCTAAGACTAGTGACAAGCCTGATCAAAGAGACACAAGAAGACCATCTCCAAAAAAGTCTGATTATGAAAAAAAGGTCAAAGAATTTGAAGGTGTGATTGAAAGTGAAGGTGTTCTGGAGATGATGCAAGATGGATACGGTTTTTTGAGAAGTAGCGATTATAATTACCTAGCGAGTCCTGATGATATATATGTCTCACCATCTCAAATTAAATTATTTGGATTGAAAACTGGTGATACAGTTTTTGGTAAAATACGACCACCAAAAGAAAATGAAAAATACTTTGCCTTAATTGAGGTTTCAAAAATAAACGGTAAAAAGCCTGAGGAAGTCAGAGATAGAATTCCTTTCAAGTACTTAACACCTCTTTTCCCTGAAGAAAAGCTGAATCTTAGTACAAATCAGGATAATTACTCTACAAGAATACTCGACCTCTTTTCACCTATTGGAAAAGGTCAAAGAGGAATGATTGTCTCTCAACCTAAAACTGGAAAAACTGTTCTCTTGAAGCAAATAGCTAATGCCATTGCAGAAAATCATCCTGAAGTTTATCTGATGATTCTTCTTATAGACGAGAGGCCTGAGGAAGTTACAGATATGGCAAGAAGTGTTAAGGCTGAAGTTGTTTCTTCAACCTTTGACGAACAAGCTGAGAGGCATGTAAAAGTTGCAAACATAATACTAGAGAAAGCTAAGAGAATGGTTGAGTGCGGACATGATGTTGTAATTTTACTTGATTCTATCACAAGACTTGCAAGAGCTCACAATACAGTTATTCCTTCATCAGGTAAAATTTTATCAGGTGGTGTTGATGCAAATGCTCTGCACAAACCAAAGAGATTTTTTGGTGCTGCAAGAAATGTAGAAAATGGAGGCTCACTAACTATTATATCTACTGCATTGATCGAGACTGGATCAAAAATGGATGAAGTTATTTTTGAGGAGTTTAAAGGAACTGGAAATATGGAATTGCAGTTAGATAGAAAACTTTCTAATAGAAGAATTTATCCAGCAATAGACGTAACGGCTTCTGGAACTAGGAGAGAAGACTTACTTATGGATAAAGATGAGCTATCAAGGCTATGGATACTTAGAAAATATTTAGCTGATATGAACTCAGTTGAAGCAATGGAATTTCTACTATCCAAAATTAAAGGAACAAGAAATAATGAAGAGTTTCTTGTGTCAATGAATGGTTAATATCATTTTATTCAAACTTTTTTTTCATAAATAATTTTAATTAATAAATTAAATTTTTAGTTTTAACTCCATGTTTTTAAAAACGAAAAATATGGAAAACAAAAGTGTTTTTGACCTAGTTCAAAATGACTTTAAATATGCAAAGGCACTAAATTCCTTTGGAATAGAATTTTACAATCACTATAATTCCACTCTAAATGACATCTGTTCCAAAAGAGGAGTAAATAAAGAATCTCTAGTAGGATATAGAATTTCTCTTGATGAATCTTTTGATATTGATATTGCGACCCTGAATGAGTCCCCAATAAATCTTGTAATCGAATATTTAAAACATAATCACAGTTATTTTATAAAAAATAGATTACCATACATTAAAAGCTTAATATCTAACCTAACTCTTGAGGATAAAAAATATAAATTTTTTAATGATTTAAAATTTATATTCCCTTTATTTTATGAAGATTTTGTAGATCATATTCTCGAAGAGGAAAAATACATATTTACATATATACAGAACTTACAGCAGTTTGATAATAAAGTTAAGGATCATGCTAAGTTATTTTTTGCCTCTAAAAAAATATCTCTTGAGGAAGAAGCTAAAGAGCATAAGGAAGAAGATTCTGAGATGAGCGGTATTAGAGGTTTAACAAAAAATTATTCTATTAAAAATATTGATAATTTACATCTAAAAGTTATTTTCCAGGAATTAGAAGAATTTGATAAAGAATTAGAATTACATTCTGATATTGAAAATAAAATTTTATTTCCTAGGGCACTTAAGTTACAGGATAAGGTATTTGATAAAATTAGAAATATTTCATTTCTTAATTAATGAGTAGAATTCTCTGCTTCGATTACGGAACTAAAAGGATAGGAATTGCAGTAACAGATGAACTAAGGATAATTGCGTCTCCATTAGTTACGTGTGATACTTATGAAATTTTTAATTTTGTTGATCAATATATTTCAAAACATAATATCGAGTTATTCTTAGTTGGAATGCCCTTAGACTTAAGGGGTAAGCCAACTGATGCAACGAAACTAACAAAATCATTTATTTCTAGCCTATCCAAAAAATATCCAAATATTAATGTTGATACCTATGATGAAAGGTTTACATCAAAAATTGCAAAGGATTCTTTAATAGAGTTAGGAAAAACAAAAAAATATAGAAGAAATAAAAGAAATATTGACAAAATAAGTGCTAGTATTATCTTACAATCTTACTTAACTAGAAAAAAATGATTTACCCTATAGTCCTTTACGGAAGTAGTGTCCTAAGAAAGAAAGCAGATGAAATAAAAAGAGATGAAATTGATGTGAAAAAACTATCTGGTGATATGTTTGAGACAATGGAAAATGCTGATGGAATAGGTCTTGCAGCTCCTCAAATAGGTATATCAAAAAGAATATTTGTCGTTGATGGGACTATGTTAGAGGATGAAAAAATGAAAAATTTTAAAAAAGTTTTTATTAACCCAATAATAATTTCAGAAAGTGGAGAGGATTGGGATTTTGAGGAGGGTTGTCTGAGTATACCTAATATTAGAGAAAATATCTCTAGAAAAACAGATATTGAGATAACATATTTCGATGAAAATTGGAATCAATTTACAGAGCATTTTGATGGAATGAGAGCAAGAGTAATTCAACACGAGTTTGATCATATTCAGGGAAAGCTTTTTACTGATTATTTACCCTCATTAAAAAGAAAACTCTTAGCAAATAAGCTTAATGAAATATCCAGGGGTAAATGCGATGTTAATTATCAAGTTAAAAGTTCTAGATGACCGATCAAACAATTTTATCACTATATAAAAAGTTTTTGATTTCTGGGTTAGTATCTACAGACTCAAGAACAATTAAAAAAAACTCTATTTTCTTCGCTTTAAAAGGGGAAAATTTTGACGGGAATCAATTTGCTCAGGATGCTTTAGATAGAGGAGCACTTTATTCAGTGATTGACGATAATACTATAAAAACAAGATCTGACAAGTTTATTCTAGTTGATAACTGTCTAAAAGCGTTACAGGATTTAGCTATAACTCATAGGGAAAATTTGGATATTCCTGTAATTGGGTTAACAGGTTCGAATGGTAAAACTACAACAAAGTCTTTATTGGCAGAGTGTCTTAAATCAAAATATGTAACATACTCAACAAAAGGTAATTTAAATAATCATATTGGTGTACCACTAAGTATTTTAGCTATTAAAGATAGCTGTGAAGTTGCAGTAATTGAAATGGGAGCCAGTGCAGTTGGTGAGATAAAACAACTTTGTGATATTTCTAAACCAACTATTGCTCTAATAACTAATATATCTGGAGCACATCTGAAAGGTTTCAAAAATATAGAAGGTGTCATCCGAGGTAAATCAGAATTATTTGATTTTATATTAAAAAATGGAGGTAAAGTTTTTATTAACAATAAAGACAAGGTGCTTAAAAACTTTATAAAGAGATTTTCTGATCCAATTGAAGTTCATGGTGAAAATAGTTTTTGTAAAATAAAACTCCTAGAATCCGAACCAAATATCATTTTTTCAGATTCTAATGATAATGAATATACAACTAATCTCTTTGGAGAATATAATTTTGAAAATATTATGATGGCATTATCAGTGTCAAAGTTTCTAGGTATTGAGGAGGAAATTTCTGCTAATATTATATCAAAATATTATCCTGAAGATAATAGATCTCAAAAGTTTTCATTTAGTTCCAATTGTATAGTTCTAGATGCTTATAATGCTAACCCAGTATCCATGGTAAATGCAATTGAATCAGTATCGAAATTTTCAAATAAAAATAAAGTTATGATCTTAGGTGATATGAATGAGTTAGGAAAATTCATGGAATTGGAACATCGAAATATTGGAAAAATCACATCTAGATTAAATTTAGAGGCCTGTTATTTTGTTGGAAACAAAATGAAATTTGCTCACGAAGAAAACAAGTTATCTCTTTGGTTTAAAAACTTATCTGATCTTGAGGATGAACTTACTGAAAAAAAATTTAAAGATACAGACATTCTTGTAAAGGGTTCAAGATCATTGGAACTTGAAAATATTGTTCATATACTTAAGAAAATATCAGTTTGATATTTGTCGTGAAAAGTTTTACTCCAATTGCAAGTAGTATAATACCAAACACCTTTCTCAATATATTAATTCCTTGTGCTCCTAAATATTTTTGTATTTTTTCAGATGATTTCAAGACAAAATAAACAAGAACCATATTTAATATTATTGCTAGTATGATATTTATATTATCATATTCAGACTTGATTGATATTAATGTTGTTAAAGTTCCAGGGCCAGCAATGAGTGGGAATGCTATTGGAACGACGGAGGCAGTTTTTGGATTATCGTCTTTATAAAGTCTAATCCCTAATATCATTTCAGTAGCAAGAAATAATATTATAATTGATCCAGCAACTGCAAATGAATTTATATCTACGCCCAATAGCCTCAATATTGCCTCGCCTAGATATAAAAATATTATCATTATCAATAAAGATATTATTGATGCTTTCTCGGACTCAATAACCTTAAATTTCTCTCTTAATAATATAATAAGAGGTAAGTTGCCAATTACATCTATAATTGCAAATAAGATTATAGCTGAGGAAATAAATTCGTTAAAATTGAAACCCATAATAATTTTTTAGCGCGCAAATATAAAGTTTATATTGATTTAAAAAAATATAACAGGATAACTTAACGTATCTATTTATTGTAATACGATTAGCTAAATCTATTTAATTTACAACTGCTGCAAATACATTTCTTTTGAATAAATCTGATGTATTTTCTGATGTATTTTGAGTTTGTTTGAAAATTAATCCAATAACTTTTTCTTTTGGGTCAGCAAAGAAACTTGTATTCCAATAACCACCCCATGAAATTGTCCCCTCACTACCTGTGCCACCATTCTTTAAATCCTTTTCAAGAACAACACCAAAAGCTAAGCCTACTCCAAAATTAAATTTCTCGGGTAATTGATTTTCAAATATAAGTTCATTTGTTTTTTTACTTATAAATTGTTTACCATTAAACTTTCCTTCATTTAGAAATACTGATAGAAAATTGTAATAATCTTTAAGAGTACTAGATAAACCACATCCTCCTGCAAAAAACTTTTTGGAGCCTTCAATAGGGTAGTTTACATTAAACCTACTATCCTCAAAAATTTCCCAATCCTCATTATTTTTCGATTGAACAGGCACCAACCTGTCTGCTTTATCATCAGGAAGATAAAAATATGTATCATTCATATTTAATGGATCAAAGATTTCGTCTTTAAAAAATTGATTTAGTTTCTTTCCGGATACAATTTCAATCATATATCCAAGGACATCTAGTCCAATACCATAAGTAAACCTCTCTCCAGGTTCATGATGTATTGGTACAACCGATAATTTTTTAATAGCTTCTCCTATGCTCACATCTCCATCGCAAAAACACAATACACCATTTTTCATAAAGCTCTGTTTTTCTTTATGATAAATTGCTTTTATTGATGGATTTCCATCTATAAAATCATATCCAATCCCTGAAGTATGTGTTAACAATTGTCTAATTGTTATTTTTTTTGAGGCCTTTTCTGCTGTGTATGTTGAATCTTTCTCATTGAAGGATTTTAAAATTTTTGTATCCTTAAATTCTGGTATATACTTTTCAATAGGATCATCTAGTCCTATTTTTCCTTCTTCCCAAAGCTTAATTACTGCTATAGATGTGATTGCCTTAGTCATAGACGCAATTCTGAAGATATCGTCAGTTTTATATTTTTCTTTTGTTACAGGATTTTTGATTCCGTAAGCTTTTTGGTAAATAACCTTTCTCTCATTTCCAACTAATAAGACTGCTCCTGGGATATTATTTTTTTCTATTTCCTCATTTATGATATTATCTATTTTGGATAGCCTTTCTGTGTCTAGATAACTTATTTTATACTGTGAACAAGAAAAAATTAATATAATAAAGAGAAGGTAGGTAGAGTATTTAAGCATAGTTATTTTTTTTAATGTTTAATTAATTTAAATATTTAAATTGCAAAATGAAAAATTCATTTCATGACTTTTTATTTTTTTATAGATCGCTCCTCATAGTACTTTTAGTCTCATGTTCAGATGAGGTTAAAACATTTCAGCTTGATGTATCAATTGACCCAGTTAATTCAGGAGAGGTGTCACCAAAGAGTGGTGTCTATGATCAGGGATCATCCATAAACCTTATTGCTTCACCAAATGATGGATATAAATTTTCGTCATGGTCAGAAGGGATATCATCAAGTGATAACCCCTTATCTTTTCAATTGAATTCTGATATTAAAGTAGTTGCAAACTTTTTAGAGGTTAATCTTAATTCTGATGATATTGATAATGATGGAGTAAAAAATGAAGATGATAACTGCCCTGATACTCCCTCGGGTTATTTAGTTGATGAGAATGGCTGTCAAATAAAAAATGAGTTTGATAATAGTTTTTCATTGGTTTGGACGGATGAATTTTCTTATGATGGGAAACTTGATTCGACAAAATGGCACCATCAAATTATCCCACCAGATAACGGCAGTTGGTTTAATGGGGAACAACAACATTACACCGACAGGTTAGATAATTCATTTGTGAGCGATGGTAACCTTACAATTAGAGCAGTTAAAGAATCTTACGAAGTTAATGGGTCAGTTAAAGATTATACTTCAGCAAGATTAAATTCTAAGTTTGCATTTAAATATGGAAGGGTTGACATAAAAGCTAAACTTCCGTCTTCTGCAGGGACATGGCCTGCGTTTTGGACACTTGGGACAAATATCAATGAGGTAGGTAACTATTTTGGTGATTCTGAAGGCAGTGTAGGTTGGCCGATGTGTGGGGAGATTGATATCATGGAACAAACCGGAGGAAATAAATCAGAGACATTGGGACATTTCCACTGGGGAGATGTTAATAATGGTAATTACGGTAATTACGGTAATAAAACCTCAATTGAAAATGTATCTGATACGTATCATATTTATTCTCTCATCTGGAATAATTCTTCTATGCAAATTCTTTTGGATAATAAAGTATTTCTTACCATGACAAATACACAGTCTGTTCCTTTTGATAATCGTCACTATATACTATTAAATATTGCAATGGGAGGAAACTTAGGGGGAACAATAGACCCTAACTTTACCGAGGATGAAATGATAGTAGATTATGTGAGAGTGTTTAAAAAGAATTAGATTACTTAATGTTTAGATTATTATTAATCTTATTAATTACCTCGCATTACTCTATATTAGCTCAAACATATTTGCCACCTTTTATCGGTGTTCATGATAAAAAATCAGATTGGACTCCATCTGATGAAAGCTCTCTTACGGCATGGTGGGATGCTTCTGATGTATCAACATTAAGTGGTAATCCAACAGTTTCTCAGATTACAAGTAAAAAGGGTACGTTTCCCCTTGCAAGTACAGGTACACCAACAAGGGCAACCATCAACTCACTTACAGCTATAAATTTTATTAGAACAAGTAATGAGAAAATGCAAACATCAGATTCTAATTTTGGCATTACTGATGGTAATATAATTATTGTGGGTGCAGTTGTTATTGATGGTGTAAGCCATGTTAAAGATGCTATTTGGTCAATATTAGATAATAATGGATCAAATAATGATATCCATTTGAGAGCAGGAAATGATTCACAGTTTAATGGTGCATTTGAAACAGAAGGACTAGGATCTTCCGGAAATAATTTATCTGGAGGCACAACACAAACCTTTTCTGGTGGTCCCTTTAGTGGGAATACAATTCATGCTACTATTATAGATGCAGATAATAATGATATATATGGTAACATGAATGGGACTGAAAGAATAGAAATTTCAAATGAATATTTAACTAATGTCGATATGAGTAATGCAACTTTTTTGATTCATTCGAACAGGTCAGGTAATAGAGAGTTAGATGGAAAATTTATGGAGCTAATGATCTTTAATTCAAATGATATCAATTTAGCTATTAAAGCTGAGGGTTATATCGCTCATAAATGGGGTCTAACAGGTTTACTGCCAAATGGACATTTATATAAAAACTCAGCCCCTTAAAATTAAATGTTAGAACTAATTCTTCTATTTTATATTAATTGTTAATGACTTATTT
>CAZKLB010000008.1:54980-58651 GCA_964553685.1 uncultured Marinoscillum sp. | reverse complement strand
TAAAAATAAATAAAGATTTCTTTAAACAGGTATCGATCTATAATAAGATATATAAGAGCAGGTATATAATGATATCAAATGGAATAGATCATTATGTGTGTGAGTTTTTTTCAAAAGAGAAGAAATATAAATTTCTAAAATCGATTCCAGTATTTACCGATTAAATAAATTCATCTACATCGGAATATTTCACATTAAAAGCATTAGAAACATTTTTATGAACGACATTACCTTTAACTATATTAATTCCAGACTTTAGACCAGGGTTTTCTTTTGCTGATAATTCCCATCCTTTATTAGCTATCTCAATTAAGTAGGGCAAGGTTTTATTAGTTAAGGCATATGTTGAAGTGAATGGAACGGCACCAGGCATATTCGCAACACAATAATGTAGAACATCATCAACCATATAAACTGGATTTTCATGCGTAGTAGGTTTAGACGTTTCAAAACATCCACCCTGGTCAATCGCGATATCAACTAAAACACATCCTTTTTTCAAAGACTTTAAAAGGTCTTTTGTAATTAACTTTGGAGCTTTAGCACCAGCTACAAGTACAGCACCGATAATTAAATCACTTTCCATTGCTTCTTCTTCAATGATTTGTTTTGAAGAAAGTTTACATTTAACTTTATTTTTGAAGAGTTTTTGAAGGTCATCAAGTCTATTTTGATTTGTATCAAGAATAGTTACATTAGCTCCAAGTCCAACTGCCATCTTAGCAGCTTCAGTACCTGAAATCCCACCACCAATTATTAAAACATTAGCTGGCTCAACACCAGTCACTCCTCCTAATAATATTCCTCTTCCTCCCATTGGTTTTTCTAGATATTTTGCTCCTTCTTGAGTTGCCATTCTACCAGCAACTTCTGACATTGGAGCTAAAAGTGGTAATTGGCCACTATCATCTTCTATTGTTTCATATGCTATGCATATAGAATTACTTTTTATCATTGCGTCAAGTAGTGGTCTGTGAGAAGCAAAATGAAAATAAGTAAATACAATTTGATTTTCTTTTATAAGAGAATATTCTTCCTCAATTGGTTCTTTTACTTTTAATATCAGATCAGAATTTGAAAATATTTTATTTCTATCTTTAATTATTTTCGCACCAGCTTCAACGTAACTCTCGTTACTGAAGCTTGAATTTAGTCCTGCATTATTCTCAATAATTACTGAATGGTTATTTCTAATTAATTCTTCTACTCCTTTTGGGGTTATTGAAACTCTAAATTCATTATTTTTTATTTCTTTTGGAATGCCAATAATCATAATATTTTAAATTTTTTGTAAATCTATTATTATCGGTTCTTATTTAAAAAATTTATCTTCTTTTTATTTTTTAAAATTATATTAATTAATAATAATATTCTGAAATATATTTATATACAAAATAATATTCTTTATTTAATATATTTTACAATATTTTATAATATATTATTTTGAAAATTAAAATTTAATTAATTCTATTTTTATTTATATTTGCATCTGATAAATACTATATGCCGCTACCTAAAATCGAAATAAATAAATCATATAAAATTTCTAGAAAAGAAATTCTAAATGATTATTATTTGATGAATGAAAGTAGATTTCTTAGTTACTTAGGTAGAAAGGAAGTCTTTATGGGTAGAGCGAAGTTTGGAATTTTTGGTGATGGAAAAGAATTACCACAAATCGCGATGTCAAAATTTTTTAAAAATGGTGATTTCAGATCTGGGTACTATAGAGATCAGACATTTATGATGGCTATTGATCAATTGACATCTGATCAATTCTTTGCACAATTATATGCCCATACTGATATCGATAAAGACCCTCATTCTGGAGGAAGACAAATGAATTGCCATTTTGGAACGAGGATGTTAAATAATTCGGGTGAATGGAATACCTTAACAGATATAAAAAATTCATCAAGTGACATTTCACCTGTCTCTGGTCAAATGCCAAGGATTGTTGGTTTAGCATATGCCTCAAAATTATATAGAGAAAATAATGATCTCTCTAATTTTCAAAATTTTTCAGTCAATGGTAATGAGGTCGTTTTTGGAACAATAGGAGATGCCAGTACATCTGAAGGTCACTTCTGGGAAGCAATGAATGCATGTGGTGTACTTCAAGTACCAGTTGTTATGTCAATATGGGATGATTCATATGGAATTTCTGTTCCATCTGAGTATCATACAACTAGGAATGATTTATCAAAAGCCTTATCTGGTTTTCAAAGATCTTCTAAACATGATAAGGGTTTTGAATTATTTACTGTTTATGCTTGGGACTATATTGAATTACTTAATGCTTATTCAAAAGCAGAACATTTTGCTAGAAAATATCATATACCATGTATTATTCATGTTAAAGAAGTTACGCAACCACAAGGACATTCAACTTCTGGATCTCATGAGAGATATAAATCTAAGGAGAGATTACAATGGGAAAAAGATAATTGTTGTATTAAAAAAATGAAGGAATGGATTATTCAAAATGATATAAGTAGTTTGAAAGAGCTCACAGAGATTGAGGATAGAGCAGAAAAATCTGCAAAAGAGTCTAGAGATAGGTCATGGAAGGATTATAGGAGTTCAATAAGTGAAGACCTCGATGATGCCCTAACAATCATAACGCGAGTAGCCCAAAATAGCCCAAAAAATAAAAATGAAATAATTAATATTAGGAAGCAGTTAAGTAATATTATACATCCTTTAAAATCTGATATATATAAGTCATTAAAGTATGTTCAAAGAACAATTAGATCAGAAAATAATTTAGCTAAAAATTATTTGTTAAACCTAATTAATGAGAAAGATAAAAAATATGCATTGGAATATAACTCACATCTTTATAGTGAATCTAAATTTTCTGCTCTCAATGTCAAAGAAATAAAGCCTGAGTATGATGAAAAAGATAATATTGTTGATGGAAGGGAAGTAATCAATAGATTTTTTAATTATACTTTCAAAAATAATCCTCTGGTATTTGCAGTTGGAGAAGATGTAGGTGTTATAGGTGGCGTCAATCAAGGTTTTGCTGGTATTCAAGAAAAATATGGTAAATTGAGAATTACTGATACAAGTATAAGAGAGTCATCTATTATTGGTCAGGGGATAGGCTCTGCTATGAGAGGTTTAAGACCAATAGTAGAAATTCAATATTTAGATTATGTTTACTGGGCTATTCAGACTTTATCTGATGATCTTTCTTCATTGCATTACAGGACTAAAGGTGGACAGAAAGCTCCTGTAATAGTAAGAACCAGAGGGCATAGATTAGAGGGTATATGGCATTCGGGTTCCCCTATGGGTACACTTATTAATAGTTTAAGAGGAATCCATGTACTTGTTCCAAGAAATTTCGTTGAAGCATCTGGTATGTATAATACCTTATTATTATCAGACGAACCAGGTATTATAATAGAACCTCTAAATGGATATAGATTAAAAGAAAATTTACCAAATAATTTAGAAAAAATAACTGTTGAGTTAGGAATACCTCAGATTATTAGAGAGGGTTCTGATATCACTATAGTCACATATGGTTCGATGTGTAGAATTGTACTTGAGGCGGCATCTCAATTAAATGATATTGGAATTTCTTGTGAAGTAATTGATGTAAGATCTTTACTACCATTTGATAAAAATAAAAAAATTGTAAACTCAATTAAAAAAACTAA
>CAZKLB010000008.1:31152-54880 GCA_964553685.1 uncultured Marinoscillum sp. | reverse complement strand
ACCATTCCATATCTTAATTTTCCGTTAAGAAGTTGAGATGAATTTCCAATATTAAGTGGTGGAAATCGAGAGTTAAAGTCTATCCCACATCCATATTCCTCATCAAATATTTTTTTCCAATCTACAAATTCAAACTCATTTCCAACTTTTCTATAAAATTCAACATAAATGTTTTTATTATTTTCATTTTTCTGTATGTAAAATGTATCAAGTTCAGTTGAAGATGAAATAGTGTCAATAATATAATTTTCACAATTAAAACTTGGTCTATTATCCTCGTTACTATACAAGCTCAATAATCCATTTGGCTCATAAACATACAATGGAGGAGTTATTTCTTTAGAACCGATAGTTATCCAATTAAGATTTTCATCAATAATTGCATTATATGGATGGTAAGGATAATATATTTCTTCATTAGAGAGTCCTAGGTCTCCATCTCCATCTGTAAAATTTATGGTCAATATCAGAGAATCTTGAACAATATTGTTCTGACTTTTCTTAAACGATATATTTTCGTGGGATATAAAAGGAATCTCTGATATATCGTTGTTATTAGCGCATCCGATTATTATGTAAGTGAAGATGTAAAAAAAAAGTCTTTTCATATTAAATCAACTATTTTTTTTTTTAATTATTGTTTCTTTTAATTTATTAAGGCTTGTTAAAGGGTTCATACATACTTTGTTACGACATAAAATAAAACTAGGTTTTTTAATTTTAGCCTTCATATTTAATTTATCAAAATCACCATCTTCATATTTAAGGTTTATTATTTTATTAGGAATATACCACGAATTTATTTCCCTAATGATTTTATTCGAGGAAGAGTTATAAATTGTTATCTCATTAATTTTAGATTCATTCATTTGATTTATATATATCCAATTTGACATAAATTCATAATTATTCAAATATTTTTCTAATTTTTTACTTATTGAATTATAAATATTTAAGTAAAGTGGGTCATTATATAATTTTCCAAGGATGAGTAAATTATAAAACATTATCGAGTTTGAAGAGGGTATAACATCATCAAAAATTTGAATTTTATTAGTAATTAATTTTTCATTTTTTTTACCACTGAAATAAAAAATAGAATCTTTTTTCGAATAAAAATTTTTAATTGCATATTCCATTAAATCCTTAGAAATCTCCAAATATTCAGATTTCTGTGTAGTTTCATAAAATTTTATAAAAGCTCTGATTGTAAAAGCATAATCATCTAAAAAACCAAATATTTCAGTATCGTATACTCGAATTATTTTTTTGTTTTTTTTAATAAGATTATTTTTAATAAATTTTGCATTGGCTTCTACAACTTTCAATATTTTATCATCTTTTGTTGCTTGATAAGCATCAATTAATCCAAATAATAATATTGCATTCCAAGAGGAAATAATTTTTTTATCAATTTTTGGTTTATTTCTCTTATTTCTTTGGTTATTTAATTTTAATTTAACCTTTTTAATCTCCTTAGAATTTCTCTTAAGATTTTTATTAAATAGTAAAATACTTTTATTTTCCCAATTTCCATTTCTTTCAATTCTGAAAGCTTTTTTAGCAAATTGATAATCAGCTCCTAATATTTTTTTAAGCTCCTCATTATCCCATATGTAATATTTCCCCTCTTCTTCATCTGAATCAGCATCAATAGCAGAATAAAATCCACCATTTTTATCTGTCATATCCTCCATAATCCATTCTGCTATCTCTTTAATAATAAATTTATATTTTTCATCTTTTGTAATTTTAAAAAGATTTGATATTAGTTCTAAGAATTGGCCATTATCATAAATCATTTTTTCAAAATGGGGGATTATCCATTTTTTATCTGTAGAATACCTTGCAATGCCTCCTTTTAATTGATCATAAATCCCTCCATTTATAATATTATCAACAGTATTTTTAATATGATTAAAAATTTCAATATCGCTATTCTGAATAGAGTAGAATAACAATGAATTCCAAAGTGATGGCATAGGAAATTTAGGTTCTCTCATCATACCTCCATCATCATAATCAAACTTAATTTTAATTTCGTTTATAAGTGATTGTATTAAATGAGTTTCTTTACTTCCATATTTTTGATCATGAGATTTTTTAAGATCATCAGTAAAAATATTAGAAGATTTAATGATTTCATCTCTATGATTTTTAAATACATTCACAATATTTTTTAATATTCCTAACCATTTATCTGGACTAAAATATGTTCCTCCATAAAATGGTTTTCTATTTGGCATTAAAAATATATTAAGTGGCCACCCTCCCTGAATTCCCATTATTTGTAGAGCATCCATATAAATATTATCAATATCAGGTCTTTCTTCTCTGTCAACCTTTATTGATATAAAATGTTTATTCATATATTTTGCAATAGATTCATTTTGAAATGATTCTCTCTCCATCACATGGCACCAATGACATGTGGAATATCCTATGCTTAAAATGATAATTTTATTCTCCTCAGCAGCTAATTTTAAAGATTTTTGGTCCCATGGATACCAATTTACTGGATTACTTGAATGTTTAATAAGGTAGGAACTCTTCTCATTTTTTAAGTTATTTTTTTTTCTAATCATTCCAAATATTTTGCTTTTTTATAAAATTGATAAAAGTTTACTATCTTTGAATGTAATTTTTAATGTGAAAAAATTAATAATATTACTTCTTTTTGTCTTTTCAGCATGCGAAAGAAAGCTTTGTCCAACCTATTCATCTATTGATGAACCTGTTCAAACTACAACCCACTCTCCAAATACTAATAAAAATATTGTAAGTTTATAAGCCGGATTCTGTATCTGAAACTCAGACTCTTATCATTTATCTAGACTTAATATTACTATTAAGCTCAATCGATCTACCCGTTCAAACTATGGCGAGCAACCATATGTATAAATACTGTTGAACTACTTGACCTTTCAATTTATAAGGTTTACAATGCGATAGGCATCACTACCTAACCGGTAAGCTCTTACCTTACCTTTTCACCCTTACCAATTATGGCGGTATATTTTCTGTTGCACTATCTATCTTTTTAAAGATCTTCCCGTTAGGAAGTATAATGCTCTGTATTGTCCGGACTTTCCTCTTCAAAAAATGAAGCGATAAGACAACTTACAAAAGCAAAACTATATATATTTTTGTTTATAATTTTATGAAAAAGACAACAATACTTGCCATCGAAACATCATGTGATGATACATCTGCCTCGATTATTTCAGATGGTATAATACTAAGTAACATAATTTCCTCTCAAATAAATCATACAAAGTTGGGTGGAGTTGTTCCAGAAATTGCTTCAAGAGAACACCAGAAAAATATAATTTTTATTGTTGAAAGTGCTTTAATCAATGCAAATAAAACCAAAAAGGATCTTGATGCGGTTGCTTTTACTAATGGTCCAGGATTGCTTGGATCATTACTTGTGGGATCAAGCTTTGCAAAATCTTTTTCTTACGGCTTAAATATTCCATTAATTGCTGTTGATCATATAAGTGCTCACGCATTATCTCATACAATCAATATAAAAGACCCAATTTTTCCTTTTATTTCTCTTATAGTAAGTGGTGGCCATACTCAGATTGTACTTGTTCGGTCCTATGATAAGATTGAGATCATTGGAGAAACAAGAGATGATGCAGTTGGAGAGGCTTTTGATAAATGTGCAAAAATATTAGGCCTAGATTATCCAGGTGGGCCTTTAATTGATAAATTATCTGTGGAGGGTAATGAAAATAAATTTCAATTTCCAGATACTAGAGTACCAGATTTTGATTTTTCTTTTAGTGGTATTAAAACATCATTCTTATATTTCATTAGAGATAATGTGAAAAAAGATAATGGTTTTATTGAAAAAAATTTAAATCATATTTCTGCCTCAATTCAGAAGAAGCTCATTGATATGTTAATGGAAAAACTATTAAAAGTATCTTTAAAATATAAAATTAAAGAGATTTCAATAGGTGGAGGTGTTGCAGCAAACTCTTTATTAAGAAAAAAACTAAAACTTATTTCTAAAGAAAATAATTGGAATGTATATATACCTGAAATTAGTTTTTGTACTGATAATGCAGCTATGATTGCTAATTATGCTAATTTTATGTTTAAAGATTCAAAATTTTCAGATATTTCAGTAGTACCATATTCTAGAATATAATTTATAATAATGGAACAAAAAGAAATTCAAATAAAAAATAAAAAAGCATTGTTTAATTATGACATTACCGAAAAATATGTTGCTGGAATTACTCTTTTAGGTACCGAAATCAAGTCAGTTAGAAATGCTTCAGTTACATTATCAAGTTCTTTTTGTGTGATTGAAGAGGATCAAATCTATATCAAGGGAATGAATATATCTCAGTACTTATTTGGTAACTTAAATAATCATGAACCTGATAGAGTTCGAAAATTGTTATTGAAAAGAATTGAAATAAATCAAATTAAAAAAAAGGTACAGGAAAAAAAAATGATACTTATTCCTACAAAGCTTTTCATTAATTCTAGGGGATATGCTAAAATTGAGATTGGTCTTGGTAAAGGAAAGAAAATACATGATAAAAGAGAAGATATAAAACAACGTGATATTGAAAGGAAACTGAGAAGCGATTTTAAAAATATTTAAGAAGATATTTAATAATTATTTTTTTATATCTGTTATAAGGAGGAACTAATAAATCAGTTGGACTAAATGGAAAATACTGCCTAAAGACACTCTTACTATTGGAAAACTCTCTAAACCCGTAAATACCGTGGCATCTACCAAAACCACTGTTATTAACACCACCAAAAGGGAGGTTATAGTTTGAATAGTGTAGCGTACTATGATTTATACAAATACCACCAGAAGATGTTCTTTTTAAAACCTTATTAATATTTTTATTTGAATTACTAAAAATATATAGCGCAAGAGGTTTTTCTTTTCGATTTATAAAATTAATAGCCTCATCTATATCATTATATTCATAAACCGGTAATATAGGACCGAATATTTCCTCATTATGAATTTTTGATTTTTTATTAACATTATCTATAACAGTAGGTTCTATGAAATTATCTTTTTTATCTAGTTTCCCTCCAATCAAAATTTTTGCTCCTTTTTTAGTTGCGTCTTCTAATAGATTACTAATTCTTTCAAAATGATTTTTACTAACAATTCTACAATAGCTATCTGATTTTATAGATTTATTTGAATACAGTTTTTCAATTTCTTTATGTAATAAGTTAATAAATTCATCTTTAATGGGTTTATTAATTAATATGTAATCAGGAGCAATACATATTTGACCATTATTTAGAAATTTTGACCAAGCTATTCTTTTCGCTGCTTTTTTTAAATTAGAACTTTCATCAACTATTGTTGGAGATTTACCTCCCAGTTCCAGCGTAACAGATGCCAAAAATTCAGAAGCTGATTTCATTACTATTTTTCCAATGGTTGGTGAACCAATAAATAGAATATGATTAAATTTTAATTTCAATAATTTTTTTGCAGTTTCAGCTCCTCCTAAAACAGTTTTGACCTCATTATTTTTAAATGTTTTTTCAATTATTTCTTTAATTATTATAGATGTATTAAAAGTTATCTCCGATGGTTTTACTATAACAGAATTGCCAGCAGATATAGCATTTATCAGAGATACAAATGTTAAATTGATTGGGAAGTTCCAAGGTGTAATAATTAAAACAAGGCCTTTTGGTTCATATTTAATATATGATCTTGATCCAATTAATGTTAATGGAGTTCCAACTGGTTCATCTCGCATCCATTTTGATAAATTATTTATAGTATGATTTATTTCTGAAGTCACAGGAAATATTTCTGTTATATCAACTTCACTCGGATTTTTTTTAAAATCTTCAAATAATGCTTTTTTGATTTTATCAGAATAACTTAAGATATTCCTTTTAAGTTTTTTTAACTTTTTAATTCTTTGGTTAGCTGTTGATACTTCATTGTTTTTTGAATAGGAAATAGTATTATATATACTCTCTAAATTTATTGTAGAAATTTCTTTTTCAGTTTTCATTTAATTATAATCATTCCAATATAACAAAAAAGAATACCAACAATTGAACTAAGAATAGTATATGAAAAGAATAACAAGAATTTATTTTCATTAATTAGGTTAATGGAATCAATTGTAAATGCTGAGAATGTAGTAAATCCTCCACAAAATCCAACTATTAAAAACAAACTGAGATTTATATTTATATCTTTATTAAGACTTACATATTTAAATAAAATTCCAGCTAATAAACATCCAATTATATTTACTGCAAATGTTCCTAATGGGAATGAGTCATAAATATGTGATATATTCTTACTAATTAAATACCTGATAATAGACCCAGCCATCCCACCAATTCCTACAAGGAATATATCTTTCATTTTTTATCCTTTTCAATAAACTCAAGGGATGCAGAATTAATACAGTACCTTAATCCAGTAGGGTTTGGTCCATCATTAAAAATATGACCCAGATGTCCCTCACACTTCGAACATATGACTTCTATCCTTTCCATACCGTATCTGTTATCCTCAAGGAAACTAACATATTTTTTATCCTCGACATCAAAAAAGCACGGCCATCCTGTACCAGAATCATATTTTGTATTTGATGAAAATAGTGCCTGACCACAACCAGCACATTTATATTCTCCTTCTTTTTTGTTATTCCAGTACTTTCCAGTGAATGCTCTTTCAGTACCTTTTTGCCTAAGAATATAATATTGTTCTTTGGTTAATTTTTTTGACCATTCATCTTCAACCTTTGATTGTGCATTGCATGATGTATTAGCTATTAAAATAAATATTAAGATTTTTAAGTTTTTCATTTATTTATGTTTACGTCAAGTTGAGGGAAAGGGATACTTAAACCATTTTTTGGAAACTCTTCATATACTTTTTCATTGAAATCAAATTTAACATCTAAATAATTTTCAGATTTTACCCAAACCCTTACCATGATATTTACAGAGCTATCTGCTAATTCTGATAAAACTATCATTGGATCCTTATCTTTTAATATTCTTTCATCATTTTCGATCCATTTAGATAATATTTTTTTTGCTTTTTTGAAATCATCTCCATAGGCAATTGAGAAAGTCCATATAATTCTTCTACTATCTTCAGTGGAGAAATTAGTTACAATAGAGGTTTGTAAAATGCCATTGGGTATTATTACCCTCTTATTATCAATCGTGGTTAGTATAGAATTAAAAATTTGAATCTCTTTCACAGTACCTTTTGTTCCTTCATATTCAATAAAATCTCCTACTTTAAAAGGTTTAAAAAATAGTATCATAACACCAGCAGCAAAATTTTGTAATGTATCTTTCAATGCTAAACCTACAGCTAATCCTGCTGCTCCTAGTATAGCTAGGAAAGATGTCATCTCAACACCAACCATTGATAAAACTGATATTATTAATGCAACTTGTAACGTGATTGATAAAAGGGACCTAAAAAAAGGGATTAAAGACTTATCAATTTTTTTACTGTTAAGAAACTTTTCAAGTACATTAATAGTTCGTTTTATAATTCTTAAACCAATAAATAAGAAGACGACTCCGAGAAGTATTCTTGGAGCATATTCAATAATCAGATTAAAAATTGATGTATAATTTTCTGGACTTAAAATTTCATTCATTAAGCAAATTTAATTTAATCTTCCGGATATGGTATATAAATAATCTTTGAATTATTTTCAAAGACTACAAGTAAGCAACAGAACTCGTCGATATTCTTATATTTTGCTATGAACTCATTTTTATTTTTGATTATATTTCTTTCTATAAGAATTTCAAGATAACTAGCATAATAAACCCATTTGTTTCCTAATATTTCATCCTTATTAATAAATAAGGTTCCTAAATTCAAGTTTTCACTCCCCATTACGATTATAGGATATTTAGAAAATTTTTTGTCAACTATTTTTGAACATGCTAATTTAAGTTGATCTGCAACCTTAATAAAATCTGATGTTACTAATCCTATTTTATCAAAGTCTAAATCATTATTTTTATTCTCCATACAACAATAAACTTACTATATTTAAGCAAAATTATGTTTAGAGTTTTAATAATATTTTTCTCATTATTTTTATTTCAATCAAATTATCTATTTTCTAATCATATTGTTGGAGGTGAGATAGAGATGGTTCATATAGGAGATGAGAATTCATTTAGGTACAGAGTTAGTTTGATTCAATATTTTGACTGTGCACAAACTGCTAATCCTGGTCCAGATAACCTAATCACTTACACAATTTTTAGAAAAGCTGATGGTGCTCCTGTTAGGAATGGTACAATGTTTATTACAAACCAAGAGTTTGTTCCTTACACAAATCCTGATTGTGCCTTGCCTGGATTTCTATGTACACTTAAAGTTGAATATTCTCATGAAATTACTTTAGATCCAGCAGATTTTGCAGATCCTAACGGGTATGTTATAGTCTGGGAAAGATGTTGTAGAAATTGGGCTACCGAAAATTTAATAGATCCGGGGTGGAATGGTATGACTTACACTCTTCATTTTCCACCAATTGTAGATGCTTCTGGAAATCCATTTGTGAATTCGTCACCAAGACTTTTTCCTCCATTAAGTGATTATGCATGTATAAACCAATTATTTTATATCGATTTTGCTGGTACTGATGATGATGGAGATTCCATTGTTTACAGCTTAGCTGCTCCACTTGATGATAAACAGGAAAACAACAATAATATAGATCCAGTACCAGATCCAACACCACCCCCGCATCCAATTGTTAATTTCGCTCCTGGATATGATATTGCTAATATGGTACCGGGAAACCCATCACTAACAATATCAGATGATGGATTCATTACTGTAACTCCAACACAAACAGGCCTATATGTTTTTTCAGTAAAGGCTGAAGAATATAGGAATGGATCAAAAATTGGGGAAGCAAGAAGAGATTTTCAAATGCTAGTTTTAGATGGTTGTGATCCGCCTGATCCGCCTGAGGCACTAGTAAAAATTCCAGGTCAAAATGAGTTTTATAAGGAAGATGACACAATAATTTATGTAGCATCAGTTCCTAAATGTTTTGATTTATTTGTGACGGACGATGCTGGAACAAATGTAACTTTGACCGCAGAAGGGGTAAACTTTGGAAAAGAAGGCGCTGACTTATCTGATATATTTTCTTTTAGTGATGGTTCAATTAATGAAAACGGAGATACTCTGAAAGTTGAGGTTTGTGTTTCCGATTGTCCATACATTCAAAATGAACCTTATTTAATCGATTTGATAGCTGCGGATGATGCATGCCCATTACCACAAAGAGATACTGTTAGAGTTATTATTATTGTTGAACCACCTACAAACAGTAACCCTAACTTTATTAACCAAAAAGATACAAACTATGTAACAGTTCCATGGAATTCTAACTATACAAAATTAATTGAAGGAGTTGATGTTGATATGGATAGCCTTTCTCTTAATTATTTTATAGTTCCAGAAAAACCAGAATATAATATTGAGGATTATGGTTTATCGTTTATTCCAAATGAAAGTGGGGCAGGATCCATATCTGGTCAGATTTCTTTTGATACTGATTGTAGAAATTTTGATTACTCTGACAAAACAGACTTCTTAATTGGTATTGTTTTAGATGATCTTGATACCTGTGATCAGTTAAATCAAGATACTATCTACTATGATTTTAATGTTGAACTTCCATTAAACTCTGGGCCTAAGTTAACATCTGATAAAGAGATAACGGACTCAGTAAATACTAGGCCTAACTTCTCAATAATTGAGGTAGAAACCAATTTAACGGGAAATTATAATTTAAATCTATTTTCTGATGATGTTGATAATGATACATTAGTCATTAATGCTTTTGGTTTAGGATTTGATCTCTCTGATATTAATGCTAGCTTTTCAGCTAATAATTTTCAAACAGGGCATGTTGAAGGTCAATTTTCTTTAGATCTAGAATGTATTAATTTTCCTTATAACAATACTAATGAGTATAAAATTAATTTTATCACTGAAGATATTGATTTCTGTCAGGAAAGTAATGCGGATACTATTCAGCTTATTCTTAAAATTAAATTGGATGAAAATAATGATCCTGTAATAAATGTTGATAAAGAGTTTAAAATGACTGTCAATAAACCATTTGAAATTGACATTAATGCAACGGATTCAGATAATGACTTAATCCTACTTGAATTAATCTCACAAGGGCTTCCTGGTGAATTTAGTTTCAGTAGTGTCTCTGGTGTAGGTAGCGTTACTAGTAAGTTAAAATGGAACCCTACCTGTGAGTTCTTACAAGATGATTTCTCACCAAAAGCATATAATCTAACATTTAAAGTTGAAGATAATAGTTGTCCTTTTTATGGTGAATCAACCAAACAAATAAAATTTATCTTGGAAAAGCCTGAAGTTGATTGGAGTGTATTCAATCCACCAAATGCATTTAGCCCAGATGGTGACGGGATAAATGATTCATTTTCATTAACAAATCTGGATAATCCAAGTCAAAACCTTCCATTAGATGCTTGTGACGATAATTTTGAGTCAATTGTTTTTGTGGATAGAACTGGTGTTGAAGTATTTAAATCATATAACAAAAATTTTGTTTGGGATGGTGGAGGATTACCTTCAGGAGTGTATTTCTATTATATTAAATATACTAAATCAGAGTTTAAGAGTTCAGTGACTTTAGTCTATTAAATTTTACTTAGAGACTTTTCAAGGTCTTTAATAAGTAAGTTTGTTTCCTCAAGACCTATGTAAAACCTTATATAGTTTTTTGGTAGAAGCTCTGTTTTAGAGTAGTACTTACTTTTATTATTATATCTTGCAAGTTCTGGAAATATTAATGATTCATGCCCTCCCCATGATGCAGCCATATGAAAATATTTTAATGAATCACAAAATTTTTCAATTTTAGTTTCATCTGAAGTTTTTAAAATAATTGAAAATTGTCCACAAGGGTTTTTCAAATATTTTTTAGTTAGATTTTTTTGATTGAAATTCAATGAATTTGGATAAATAACTTTCTCTATTTTTGAATGGCTCTCTAAATATTTAACTACTTTCGGAGTAGACTCACCAACATATTTCATTCGTATCTTAAGTGTTCTCAATCCATTTATGAATAACCAAGAATTAAATGGTGATATTGTACTTCCAATGAGTTTAAATTCCTCATTATAAATTTTCTCAATAATTTTTTTTGAGCTACAAATTACTCCTCCCATCGCATTTGCATGGCCTCCAATATATTTTGTTGCTGAATGTATTATAATATCAATTCCCCAATCACTCGGATTGCAATTTATTGGAGAAGCATAACTATTATCAATAATTGTTATAATTTTATTTTTTTTTGCAATCTTAGATATCGCCTCAAGATCTTGCATATCATATGTCCATGAATTTGGGCTTTCTAAATAAATAAGTTTTGTATTTTTTGTGATTTTTTTCTCAATATTTTTAGTTGAACTACCATCTACAAAAGAGACTTTAATATCGTACTTTGGTAAAATTTCTCTCATAAACTTATCAGTTCCTGTATAAGGTCTATCTACTGAGATAATATGCTCTCCAGATTTTATTTGTGAAAGAATTGCTGTGGATATTGCACCCATACCTGTGCTAAATGCAAGTGCAGATTCAGTATTCTCGAGTGCAGCAATTTTTTGTTCAAATATTTTAGTAGTTGGATTATTTCCTCTAGTATAAAAAGGGATATTATTGCTACTAATCATAGCATCCCTCATATCTTTTACTCTAGAAAATAAAAAATTAGAATTCGAAAAAATGGGAGGAATAGCAGCATTGAAGTAATCCTCCCTATTTTCACCTAGATGATTAATTATATCTTCTTTCATTAAGTGATTTGATTTACTTTACGAAATTATAATAATTTTAATAAAGTATATTTATAATATGAAAAATAAAGTAGTTGTTATCACCGGTGGTTCCTCAGGTATTGGAGAGTCTCTAGCCTATAAATTTTCTAAGGAAAAATTTAATGTTATGATTAGTGGAACAAATAAAGACCGTCTTAAGAATGTTTCATCAAATATTATATCAGATGGTGGGAAATGTGAATTTTTTTTACATGATATATCTAAAAAAAAAGAAGTTCAAAGATTAATTGATGAAACAATTAAATTATTTGGAAGAATTGATGTATTGATTTGTAATGCAGGAATATCGGTGAGGTCTTTATTTGAGAAAATTGACTTGAATATTTTTGAGAAACTTTTTCGAATAAACTTTTTTGGATCTGTTTTTTCTGTTAAATATGCACTTCCTCATATTATAAAGACTGAAGGATCAATCATAGCAATTTCTTCTCTAAACGGATTTATATCTACACCAACAAGATCAGCATATGTTTCTTCAAAACATGCTATGCAGGGTTTTTTTGATTCTCTAAGGTTAGAAATGATAAAAAAAAATGTTCACGTTATGGTTGCTTCTCCCGGGTATGTTGAAAGTAATTTTAGAAAAAATACTCTTCAAGGTGATGGAGTTAAAGAAGGTAAATCTTCTAGAGATAATAAAAAAATGATGTCTTCAGATGAGGTTGCCTCTAGAGTTTTTAATGGTTATATATCTAAGAAAAGGGATGTGATTTTTACTTTTAGAGGAAAACTAGCAAATCTTATAAAAAATTGGTTTCCAAAAATTTCTGATAGTCTAGCCTATAATGAAATATTAAAAGAGCGAGAGTCATTATTAAAAGACTATTAATCAACAATATATAAATTTTTTTTCCTAATAAATTTTTTCTTATTATTCATTGATACCTCATACCAAGCTTCAATATCATTATTAGTTATCTTCAACTTTTCACCCTTTTTAATTATCATAAATACATCAGAAGCAGAAGAAGGCTCATTCATTATGAATGTATTGTTATCTGTAACTATCCCTATTCTTGGTACTTTATAATTTATAATTGCTAATGTTAAAAAAGAAAGAATGTAGAAACCCTTTAAAAAAAAGTTTGGTTTATTATTCTTAGATATTATAAAAATATTTACCGTAAAAATTAGAGATATTAAAGTAATGAGGATAGTTAATAATTTACTTTTATATTTTAAAAATAATTCGTTTAAATAGTCCTTGTCTGATAGATCATAAGTATTTAATTCATTTTTTAATATTATTTTATTAATCTTTTCCTGAATTAATTTATCACTATTTTTTCTTTGAATTATTGATAGATAGTAAATCGATTTTTCATAATTATTAAGTTTTTCTTCAATTACAGCCATTTTTAATAGCATACTTTCTGAGTAATATTTATTAATGTAAAATATAGAATCGTATATTTTTTTTGATTCAGTATAATTCTCATTATAGAAAAGTGAGTCAGCACCCATTAATTCTTCTTCTTGGGAAAAAGTATCAAATGATATTAGTAATAAAATAGAGTAAATAAACTTAATCAGATTCATTAATAATTAATTTCCTTTCATGGGTTATATTATCAGTCTCCAAAATTAAAATGTACTCTCCTTTCTCAATAAATTTATTATAATGAATATGATATGGATTTTGGTTTTGATTTTTACTTAAAATTAAGTCCCACCTGTATTGATTTAATCCTTTATTTCCCTCACCTAAGTATTTCCAAATTATTTCATTATCATGTTTAATACTTATTTTATAATTTTTTTTGTTATCTAATATAAAACTGAAAGGAATTTTTTCATATGTATTCATTATAGGTTCTTTATGAGTATCATTAAACTTGGGCAAAAACATTTCATCACTTTCAATCAAATAATCAGATAATTTATTTTTTTCAGTTTGAATTTTATAAAAAGTATGTACGGCATTCAAATTTAATTTATATATCCCTCTGCCATGAGTAGAAACTATCATATCATTATAATCTAGATTAATTTCAATATCAGAAATACTAGATTGTGGGATATTTTTACCAAAAAGGTTCCAATTTAATCCTCTATCAAATGATATATAGAGACCTCTATGTAGTCCGGCATATAAAATATTTTCATATTTGTGGTCTTCTACAATTATATTAACTGGCTCATTAGGTAAGTTGTTTTTTATTGAAACCCATTTTTCTCCGTAATTTTCAGAATAATATGTATAGTTATTTAGATCATCATAATTAATTCCTGTCATTGACATATAAACTCTTGATTTTTTATATTTTGAGGGAGTAATACTTCTAATATAAGCATCCGCAATATCATCTGAGTTTTCGCTCCAATTTTTTCCATCATCTTTTGTAACCCAGAAAGAACCCCTGTCAGTACCATAGTATAATAATCCCTTATTCATTTCTGATTCAGCAAAAGCTCCAGCAGAAAAGGAAAGATTATTTTTTTTAGATAAAGAAACCAAGTCATTACTTATTAATTCCCAATTTTCGCCTTTGTTGTATGATTTAAATACATAATTTCCTGCATGATATAAAATATTATTATCATAATTTGAAATTATGTAAGGAGTAATAAAATTATAATTTAATTTTCCATCAATACTTTCTGGTAGAGAAGGTTTTATAGATTTAGATATATTATCTCTCATATTCTTTCTTCTGATTGCACCATTCTGCATACTAAAATAGATTATATTGTTATCTGTAGGGTCTACCTGTGTTATGCATCCATCTCCTCCATCCCATGCATCGATCCATAAATATTTCCATTTATCCTCGAAGTTATAGTTAAGTTCTTCTGACGGTCCAAAAACAGTTGCATCATCTTGAGTACCCCCATAAATATTATATGGAGTTTTAGTATCAATTTCAATATCATAAAATTCACCAGTTGGTATATTATTGTAGTGGAGCCATGAATCTCCTTTATCATAACTTACAAAAAAACCTCCATCATTTCCTAACGCAATATGTTTAGGATTTTTTGGATTTATCCATAATTCACAATGATCTAAATGTAATCCCTTTGCCGCACTAGGATTAATTCTTTTGACTAATCCCTCTAAATTTTTAAATGTTTTTCCACCATCATTACTATATGCGGTTCTAACACCAAGACCATATATCTCATTATCATTTTGTGGATTAACATAAATATCAGCGAAATACCAGCCAATGCCAGGAAAAATTAGTAACTCATCTTTGTGTGTTCTTTCCCAGTCCTTTCCTCCATTTACAGAAGAATATATTTCTGCAGCGAGATTTCTTTCTTTATTTAAGTTATCAATTAGTGCATATACTTTTTCACTATTTTGATAGGATACCGCGAGGCCAATTCTTCCTAATTTATCACCAATAGGTAGTCCTTTTGTTATATTTATCCAATTTTCACCATTGTCAACACTTCTATAAATACCACTATTTTTTCCTGATATGCTTGGATAGTTTTCCCACATTGAGGAATAAATTATATTAGGATTTGAAGGAGATATTACAATATCATTTGATCCTGTACTATCATTAATATAAAGTACATGATCCCATGTTTCACCTCCATCAATAGTCCTGAAAATACCTCTATTTTTATTTTTAGTCCAAAAATGTCCAAGTACACTAACAAAAACAATATCTGGATTATTAGGGTTTATAGAAATTTCACCAATATGCCATGAGTCATCGAGTCCTTTGTGTAACCAGGTTTCTCCACCATCTGATGATTTATATATGCCAGTTCCTGGCATTGTAAAATTTCTACCTTTTTTTAAACTTTCTCCCGTTCCAACATATAAGATATTTTTATCTGAAGGAGCGACAGCAATGTCTCCAATGCCAATAGATGGAATTTCATTTAAAATTGGTTTCCAGCTCATTCCATTATTTACAGTTTTCCATAAATTACCAGATCCAAATGCTACATACATGGTCCCAGGATTTTCTTCATCTAATTGTATTGATTCGACCCTAGCTGAATTTTTTACTGGTCCTAGTTGTATGAAGTCAACATTAAATGGAGTTTTTTCTTTTAATATTTTATAATCCTCATAAGACTCAACAAGTGGAGAGATTGGTTGTTGGCTATATGTTAAAATTGATATTAAATTAATAGTCAAAAAGCATAGTATAATTTTTTTCATTAATTTAATTTAACAATTTTTAAATAATTAGTTCTCATTATTGTAATGTCGATAACATTTTCTAGTTTTGCGCGTTTCAGTTTTTAAATGATTGGCTAGCTCAGTTGGTAGAGCATCTCCCTTTTAAGGAGAGGGTCCTGGGTTCGAGACCCAGGCCAATCACTTCTTTTTTTTAACCATTTTTTTTCTAATTTGATAGTGTATAAGCGGATAAGACAGCCGCTGTCTCAGTTCTGTAAATTTGATTTCCAAGTGAGACTCCTTTGAAGCCTTTTTCCTTAATTCTAATTTTCTCATCATTTCTAAAATCTCCTTCTGGTCCTACTATTATTATCGAATCCTCATTTCTTGATGATGATATTTTTATACTCGATTGAATATCCGCAAAATATTTATTTTTAATTGAAATTTCTTTTTTTAAAAATGAATCTAAAGATATAATTTCTTCAATTTTTGGTTTAAATAATGATTTCGTTTGTTTCATTGCAGATATTGCTTTCCTTTCAATTCTATCAATTTTTATTTTTCTTCTTTCAGAATTATTTGTATAAATAAACGAAATAATATTAATTCCAATTTCTGATAATTTTTCTGTCATCCATTCGTTTCGATTCATACTTTTAGTTGGTGAAACAACTAATTGTACAATTTTATCTCTTTTCTCTGTTTTTATTTTTTTTGGTTCTTCTATTAAACAGTCATTTCTATTTATTTTAATAATTTTTGATTGGAAAAGATTACCAAGTCCATCAGTCAAATTTATTCTGTCTCCTTTTTTTTTTCTAAATACTTTAATGCAATGTTTGAACTCCTCTCTTTCTAAATATTTGGATTTAGGATTTGATGTATAAAATAATTCCAATTTTATTATATATTTAATGTCTAAACTAAACTAATTATGCTTTATAATAAACTAAAAATAATAAACTTATTTTTATTGTTAATATGTAATTATTCCTATTCACAGAGTAATAAAAACAATAAAGATTTTCCCAAATATACGAGTTCAGAAAAAAGATTAATAGGATATGAGAAAAGATTGGAAATTGAGAGTTCCTCTATTGTAAAAAATATTTCGTTTAGAAATATTGGGCCAACCGTTATGAGTGGAAGAGTTAGTGACTTGGAGGTTAATCCACAAGATCCATCACATTTTTATGTTGCTTATGCATCTGGAGGACTTTGGGAAACTACAAATAATGGAAATAGCTTCAATTCTATATTTGATAATCAGATGGTGATGACAATTGGAGATATTACTGTAGACTGGGCAAATAATATAATTTATGTTGGTACTGGAGAAAAAAATTCAAGCAGATCGTCATACTCAGGAAACGGTATCTATAGGTCTAGAGATAATGGAGATACTTGGGAGCATTTAGGTTTAGATGAATCACATCATATTGGAAGAATAATATTACACCCTAATGATAAAAATATAATATGGGTAGCTTCACTTGGTCATCTATATTCTCCAAATGAGGATAGAGGATTATATAAGTCAATTGACGGAGGAAAGACTTGGGAAAATAAATTATTTATTAATAGTGTGACAGGTGGAATAGATCTTGTAATACATCCAAAAAACCCTAATATAATTTATTCAGCTATGTGGGAAAGAGAAAGGAAAGCTTGGGACTTTGATGGATCAGGAAAAGGGTCTGGGATATATAAATCATCTGATGGTGGTGAAACCTGGGTAGAGATTTCTGGAAATTCTAGCGGATTTCCTGATTCTGAAGGTACTGGAAGAATTGGTTTAGATATTTCAGTGTCTAATCCTAATATGGTGTATGCTATTTTGGATAATCAGGACAGAAAACCAAAAGTCCAGAAAACCAAAAGTGAAAACCTTTCTAAAGATGATTTAAGAACAATTTCTACAGATGAATTTTTAAAAATATCAAATAAAAAACTTGATATTTTTTTAAAAGAAAATAGGTTTCCATCCGAATATAAATCTGAAAATATAAAAAAGATGGTTGAGAATGGATCTATTGATCCTATATCATTAGTGGAATTTCTAGAAGATTCAAACACACTTCTTTTTGAAACTCCTGTTATTGGCGCAGAGGTATATCGATCGGAGGATTCTGGTAAAACCTGGAAAAAAGTAAACACTGATGAGCTAAATAACTTATATTATTCCTATGGTTACTATTTTGGAGAAATCAGAGTTGATCCTCAAAACTCTGAGAAAGTTTATATTTTAGGTGTTCCTCTTTTAAAATCTGATGATGGAGGTAAAACTTGGAATTCTATTGACTTTGAGAATATGCACGGAGATCATCAAGCTCTATGGATAAATCCAAAAAAATCTGGTCATCTTATAGCTGGAAATGATGGTGGTTTAAATATAAGCTATGATGATGGTAAAAACTGGTCCAAACATAATAGTACATCTGTAGGACAGTTCTATGATATTAATATAGATATGAAAGAACCATATAACGTCTATGGTGGTTTTCAGGATAATGGAGTTTGGATGGGACCATCAAATTATCAGCCAAGTTTAAGGTGGCATAGTTCTGGTCAATATCCGTGGAAATCAATTTATGGTGGTGATGGTATGCAAACTGAGGTTGATTTTAGAGATAATAACACTGTATACACTGGATCTCAATTTGGAAATTATGTAAGATTAAATATTTCTACAGGAGAAAGAAAGCGAATAACACCAGGACATAAGTTAGGAGAAAGACCATACAGGTGGAACTGGGAATCTCCAATTTATCTTTCAAGACATAATCAGGACATATTATATATGGGATCAAATAAATTTCATAGGTCAGTTGACCAAGGCGATAATTTTGAGACATTATCAGAAGACTTAACCAAGGGTGGAAAAAAAGGAAACGTAAGTTATGGTACACTCACTTCAATAATTGAATCAAATTTGAAATATGGTCTTATTTATGTTGGTTCTGACGATGGTTTAATTCATGTCTCAAAAGACGCAGGATATTCTTGGAACCAAATATCAAACTCGCTTCCTGAGGATATGTGGGTGAGTAGTATTTATCCTTCAAATTTTATGGAGGGACGGGTGTACTTGTCTTTGAATGGATACAGGTGGGATAATTTTGAATCGATGATTTATGTTTCAGAGGATTATGGTTTAAATTGGAGTAAAATTGGTCATAATCTACCAAAAGAACCAGTTAATATAATTATTGAAGATCCAAAAAATGAAAGATTGATTTATGTTGGAACTGATCATGGAGTTTATGCATCTTTAGATTATGGGAATTCTTTCTCTGCATTTAGAGGAGGTCTTCCTAATGCGCCAGTTCATGATTTAGTTGTGCATCCTAGAGAGAATGAATTAGTAGTTGGAACGCATGGTAGGTCAGTTTATATTGGGGATGTGTCTTATCTTCAAAAATTAACAAATCAATTAATGTCAAAATCTATCCATATATTCAAACCTAATTTAATTTCTTATTCATCTCGCTGGGGTTCAAAAAATTGGTATGGAAATGTTATTGAACCAAAATTTGAGTTTGTTATTTATTCAGATAAAGTATCTGAAATAAATTTAAATATTGAAAAAGATGGTAAAGTTTTAATATCAGAAAAAATAAATGCTGATATTGGTATTAATTATATAAGTAGTAATCTATATAGTAAAAAAATAAATTCTTATCTGAATACAGGAGAATATAAAGTCCTTATTCTCAGTGGTAAGGATAATGATAAAATTAATTTCAATATTAAATAATATTATGTTTGAATTATTAATTCTTTTATTTCTTTTAAAATCTGAGGAAAGTTATTTTCCGTTAAGGCTCGACACTGTTATCCAAAAAAAACATATGGTTCCAGAGGCAACTGAATTATGGAACCCTGTTCCAAGTATTGTAGATCCTGGTAATAATTTTTCAGATGCACCATCAGATGCAATAATATTATTTGATGGAAATAATTTGAATAGCTGGGTACACAAGGATGGAGGAGAGCCAAAGTGGACAGTAAATGACGGTTATTTTACTGTAAAACCTGGCACTGGAAGTATCATATCAAAACAGTATTTTGGTAGTTGCCAATTACATATTGAATTTATGACACCCTCTGAAATTATTAGTGAAGGGCAGGGTAGAGGTAATAGCGGTGTTTATTTTATGGAAGATCCAAATCAACCGGGTGATTCTGGTTATGAAATTCAAGTTTTAGATTCCTATAATAACAGGACATATTCCAACGGTCAGGCAGGAAGTGTCTATAAGCAGCATATTCCATTAGTTAATGCATCTAAAGAACCTGGTGATTGGCAGTCTTACGATATTATTTTTAAGGCTCCTGTTTTTAATTCTAATGGAAGTCTAGAATCTCCTGCTTATGTAACAGTATTTCATAATGGAGTTTTAATTCAAAATAATGTTCAGATTCAAGGTTATGTAAAATTTATTGGTTATCCTGAGTATAAAGCTCACCCTAAAAAGTTACCTATGAAATTACAAGATCATGGTAACCTAGTAAGTTTCAGAAATATTTGGATTAGAGAACTTTGAAATATTCTAACTATACTTACATATGAATAAAATTAATCTATTACATATTTTCATTATGTCCTTGTTTCTTTTTACATGTAGTAATAATGATGATATTGTAAATCCGGATGGAGATACTGAGCATGATTTTGAGTTACATTCAAATAATCGAGTATCATCGTTATTGATGACCAGGAAGGAATATAAAAGTTGGAAAGATAATGATGACTTTTCTAACACAGAAAAAAGACATTCCTTATTCAAGGATATTTATAAAAAATTTCCTGATAAGTACGATTTTATTTTTTTGATTTTGAATGAAAATGAAAAACCTTCTAATATAAATTACTTCGGTAAATTAATTGGTGTTTCAAATAATATTGAAGGAATTGGAAAAAATATTTATGATAATTCTGCTGATTATGGTTCTTCTGGCAAATTAAAATCTGTCATGCATTTACCAGGATTAAACTTTCTCAAAAATGGACCATCTTTACATGAAATTGCTCACAACTGGGCAAATTCTGCACTTGAAACTCATAATGTTGATGGTACTGGTACTGGTTTGACTTCATACCCTTACTGGGGACATTGGGGGTTTACTGGTGGAAGCTATAGAGGTCAATTAGGTGGTTTCGATCAAAGTTCATTAACTGAAAATGGTGGTGGTTCTTTTACTGTCGATCCTTTTGGTCCATTTGCAAATGGTGGAAATGGTGTGCCGTATACTGAATTTGAACTTTATCTTATGGGAATGTTGCCAATATCTTCTGTATCAAATTTTGATATGTTTACAGATATTACATCATTTTCAACAAGTACCTCAGGTTATACTTTTTCAGCAGCAAAAACATCTTATTCACCAAGCTCACTTGAAGATTTACTTGGAAAAAGAAACCCTAGTTATGAGAATTCTCAGAAAGAATTTAAACTACTAATTGTAGTTTTAACAGATGAATCACTCTCTGAGGATGAGTGGACAACAGTAGATAATACAGCCGAATGGTTTTCTAGAAAAGGAGATGATGGAACCTATTTATATAATTTCTGGGAAGCAACAGGTGGTGTAGGCTCAATAATTATAGAAAACTAATTTTTTAAGTAATTTTAGAAAGCCCAACCAAATGATATATTACCAGCAAGACCAAGTCCATCACCAGCCCATAAAGCATCACCCTCAATTTTAGCATTATTGTAACGAATTCCAGTGTTAATGTCAATCGTGAAACCACTGTTATTTCCAAACACCCACTGATGTCCAAATAATCCAGCAATATTTAATACGTTAATTCCAAACTTATCATTAAAATCGTTAGAGTATTTTGTTGAACTATATCCTAATGCAGGAGCAAGATACCATCCATCAGGCGCCTCATTTGCAAAGTATATTTTATATTTAGCCTGACCACCAAGACCTGTTGATTTACCTAATATTCCTAAGTCAAGGCTAGAATACGTCAATGATAATTCTATTGATGAACCTTCATCAAGTACATTTTCATAAGTTACTTTCCCAATGCCAAATATTAAACTGAAGGGATTTATTTTAACAACGTTTTTTTGAGCAAAAGTAGCAAAGCTTAGTGATAAAAGGATTAGTAGAATTGATAGCTTTTTCATAAAAATTTACTTTTAACTTTACATAAATATGGTTAAAGTTTTTCAATAACTATATTGTGGTTTGTATAAATACAAATATCAGCTGCAATTTTGAGACTTTTTTCAACAATTTCCTCCGACGATAATTTCTTATTATTTTCCTTTAATGCAATTGCTGCTGCCTGTGCGTACATACTACCGGATCCAATAGTTGCAATATTATTATCTGGCTCTAAAACATCACCTGTTCCAGATACAATAAGAATCTGATTATTATCTGCAACTATCATCATAGCTTCTAATCTTCTAAGATATCTATCCATTCTCCAATCTTTTGCTAACTCAATTGCTGATCTTTTCATATTACCACCAAATTTGTTCAGTTTTTCCTCAAACCTTTCAATCAGTGTAAAAGCATCAGCAGTTGATCCAGCAAACCCAGCTAATATTTTTCCTTCGTGTAGAACCCTTATCTTTTTTACATTACTCTTTGCAACAGTATTTCCCATTGTTGCTTGTCCATCTGCTCCGATTGCTACCTTACCATCCTTTAGGACAGCACAAACAGTAGTTGATTTTAATTTTTTCATAATTATACTAGAATTTTAATTGGATCTTCAATAAGCTCTTTTAAGGTTTTGAGAAATGCTGATCCAGTTACTCCGTCAACAATTCTATGGTCACATGACAAAGTTACTTTCATGATATTACCAGGCACTATCTCTCCATTTTTTATAATTGGAGTATTTTTAATACCACCGACCGCTAGAATACAGGAATCATTTGGATTAATGATAGCTGTAAATTCCTCTATTCCAAACATACCTAGATTGGAAATTGTAAATGTATTTCCCTCCCAATCAGATGGCTGAAGTTGTTTATTTTTCGCTTTACCGGCAAGATCTTTTACCTCTAGAGAAATATGTGATAAACTTTTATTATCAGCAAATCTTACAACTGGAACAAGTAATCCATCTTCGACTGCAACAGCAACTCCAATATGAACATGTTTATTAATCCTTATTTTATCACCTAGAAAGCTTGAATTTACCATTGGATGTTTTCTTAATGCAACAGAAGCTGCTTTCAAAACAATATCATTAAATGATATTTTAACATCAGAAGATTCATTTATTTTATTTCTACCTTCTATACAATTATCCATATTAATTTCCATAGTAAGATAAAAATGAGGTGCTGTAAATTTACTTTCAGATAGTCTTTTAGAAATAGTTTTCCTCATTTGGGTTACTGGTATTTCTTCATATGACTCTTTTAAATGTATTTGTGGTAGTTCAATATTTTGTTTGCTTGAACTTTCAATTTTTTCCTCAGAATAATTTTCAATATCAGCTTTAGTTATTCTTCCTCCATCTCCAGTTCCAATAACTGATTTAAGATCAATGTTCTTTTCTTTGGCAAGTTTTTTTGCTAATGGAGATGCTTTTATTCTATCCGAATCAGATGATTCTGTAACTTCTTCAATTATTTTCTCCTTCTTTATTTCTTCAATTTCTGGATTTTCTTTTAATATTTGATCAGAGTTTTTTAATTCTTTTACCTCCTCTTTTACCTCCTCTTTTACCTC
>CAZKLB010000008.1:27247-31052 GCA_964553685.1 uncultured Marinoscillum sp. | reverse complement strand
TTTGATCAGAGTTTTTTAATTCTTTTACCTCCTCTTTTACCTCCTCTTTTACCTCCTCTTTTACCTCCTCTTTCACCTCTTCATTATCATCCAAACTAGAAAGTATTTCATCAACATCTTCCCCTTTTTCACCAATAATAGCAATAACTCCGTCAACAGGAACAGAAGCTCCTTTTTCCACACCTATGTGAAGGAGAAAACCATCATCATATGATTCTAGCTCCATAGTTGCTTTATCAGTTTCTACTTCAGCAAGGATATCTCCAGACTTTATTTCATCTCCAACTTTCTTTAACCAACCTGCGATGACACCTTCTTCCATGGTATCACTCATCTTAGGCATCCTAATTATCTCTGCCATATATTTTATTTTGGATCAAATTTAACTCAAAAATTTATTTAAAGGTTTTAACTAAAGAAAATTATTAATTTTAGATTGTGATTAACAGATACACCCTTATAAATACTTCACACTTATTAAATACGTTTGATAATGACTCAGAAAAAGTTATTCCAATATATAATGCTTTCCCTACAAGTAAGATGCCAATAATAACCCTCTCTGAATCTAATAAAATCACCTTGTGTTATTGGGGGTCAACAAGTAAAATCTCTAAAAACAAATCTCCAGCAGAAAGGCTTATCAACGTTAACATTAATAGATTAAAAAAAAGTAATATGCTTTTAAATCAATTTAAATTTAATAGATGTCTTATACCATGTGATGGATTTTTTTTGTGGAAAAAAAAGAATTTAAAAGAAAAGATTCCTTACTATTTTAAATTTGAAAAATATAATTATATGTATTGTGTTGGGATAAAGGATTTATATGAGGATTATTCTGGAAATAAATTTGAGTACTATAGTTTTTTAACCGTAAAGTCATCAGTAGAATGGAATGAATTTACAAAAAATATTCCTTTGGTAATGGACCATAGATACTTGGATATTTGGTTTGATAAAAAATCTACTTTTGAAAAGATTAATTCATTTCTTTCTTCTACTAAATTCACTGATTTTAGAAACCACACGGTCTCCCCATATTTTGAAAAAAACTTAAATGAAAAATCTTTAATTGAGCCTAAAAGAAGTTCTAATCAATATGGCAATTATTCTCTTTTTGATTAGTTAAAAAAAATATAGTTTTGAATATGATAAAATCTAAGATTACTGGAGTAGGCTATTATGTTCCTGATAATATAGTAAAAAACTCTGATCTTGAAAAAAAAATGAATACTTCAGATGAGTGGATTCAAGAGAGAACTGGTATACAAGAAAGGAGGTGGGTAAATGATAGTAAACTTACTACCTCATCAATGGGTACTTACGCATCAGAAATGGCAATAAGTGATGCAAATATTTCTAAAGATGATATTGATTTTATAATTTTTGCAACTCTAAGTCCTGACTATTATTTTCCAGGATCTGGAGTTCTTTTACAGAGAAATTTAGGTATTAAAGAGGTGGGAGCTCTTGATGTAAGAAACCAATGTTCTGGTTTTATTTACGGGTTATCAGTAGCTGATCAATACATTAAATCAGGAATGTATAAAAATATATTAGTTGTAGGTAGCGAAGTTCATTCAGGTGCTTTAGATAAATCACCAAGAGGTAGGGCAGTATCAGTCATATTTGGAGATGGTGCTGGTGCAGTAGTTCTTTCTGCTCAAGATACTGACTCAGGTATATTATCAACGCATTTGCATTCAGAGGGTAAACATGCAGAGGAGTTAGCAGTTATTAAACCAGCTACAACTTTTTGGATTGATGAGATTCGTAATGATAAATCAGAGGATGGTACAAGTTATTTACCATATATGAATGGTAATTTCGTTTTTAAAAATGCTGTAGTGAGATTCGAAGAAGTAATCTTTGAGGCCCTTAATCAATCAGGACTGAAACCATCTGATATTTCGCTATTGATACCACATCAAGCAAATCTTAGAATTAGTCAGTTTATCCAAAAAAGGCTAGAATTATCTGATAGTCAAGTTTTTAATAACATTACAAAATACGGAAATACAACAGCAGCTTCTATTCCAATTGCTTTAAAAGAAGCATTGGATAATGGAAGATTAAAGTCTGGTGACTTACTTTGTCTAGCTGCATTTGGCAGCGGTTTTACTTGGGCTTCTGCTTTAATAAGATGGTAGCAAATAAATATTTTTTATTAAAATTTCTTATTGTTTTTTTTATAAATAATTCATATTCTCAAAAATTATTTATTCCAATTTCTGATAAAGAAATAATATCCCTTTATAAAAAAGGAGAAAAATCCTCTGACGGGTCATACATAGTTAACGATGAAAAAAATATTACCAGGATTAAAGGAAAATTTGATGGGAAAATTCCGATAGATAAATGGTATATATTTTTTGATGATGGAAATTTAATGGCACACTACAACTATTCTAAAGATGGTAAAATTGATGGAATATTTGCTGAGTATCACAGAAATGGACAATTGAAAACTGCAGGCAGATTTAAAAATAATAAACAAATTGAGTTATGGAAGACGTTTTACATATCAGGAATAGTTGAGACTGAAGGTGAAATGCTTAATGGGTTGAGATATAAACAGTGGAATTATTATTTTGAAAGTGGTAATGTAAAAGAAGTATCTAACTATAATATCAGAGGAGAACTCCATGGGGATTTAGTATCATTTGATAATAATGGAAATTTAGTTTCTAAAGCATTTTATATCGATAATAAAATTGATGGAGAATACATTGAGTATTATTATAATGAAAATATAGCTTTAAAAGGATACTATAAAAATGGATTAAAAGATAGTACTTGGATAGAATATAGTATCTATGGTAGAAAATCTTTCGAAAAAAGATATAGAAATGATTTACCAAATTCTGAGTGGGTATATTATTATCCTAATTCAAATACAATTCAAAGAATTGAAAATTATGCTAACGGCATTAAAAGTGGTTCTTTTAAAGAATTTTATTTTAATGGCCAGGTATCTAAGTCTTATTCTTACTCTAATAATTTAAGAGATGGACATTATATGGAATACCTTCCTAATGGGGAGATTAGTGTGAGTGGTAAATTTTTATTTGGTTTAAAATCAGGAGTTTGGGAAACATACAGAGAAGACGGAAATATCTATTCTATTGGAAATTTTGATAATGATTATCAGACAGGTAATTGGAAGTTTTTTCATAGAACTGGTTTTATTTCATCTGAAGGAGCATATGCTAATGGTTTTGAATTAGGCCAATGGATTTATTATTATAATACTGGTGAACTTGATGAAATTGGAAGTTATAATAATGGATTAAAAGATGGTCTTTGGGGTAGATTCCATAAAAATGGTGAGTTAAAGCAGGAAGAAAATTATAATAATGGAAAGTTAATTTCAATATCAGAGTTTTATAATAATCTAAATGAAGTTTTAGAAAAAGGTTCGTTCGATAAAGGTGATGGTGAGAAATTAGATTATTTTGATAACGGAAAAATATTTGCCAGGTCTAATTATAAAAATGGTTATCTCGATGGTGCGTATTTTGAGTACCATTCAAATGGTAGAGTTTCAATCAAAGGTCAGTATGAATTAAATAATAAGGTTGGTACGTGGGTTAAATATAGTAAAAGAGGTCTTAAAATAAATTCAGAGAAATATGATTAAAGATATAATTATTGCAATTGATGGAAATTCAGGTTGTGGAAAGAGTACTACTTCAAGATTAGTTGCTAATTACTTTAATTACAAATACTTAGATTCTGGGGCTATGTATCGTGCTGTTTCCTTATTTTTTTTAAATAATAAAATATTACCAAATCAGGTTTT
>CAZKLB010000008.1:0-27147 GCA_964553685.1 uncultured Marinoscillum sp. | reverse complement strand
ACGGTTGTATTTCCAGATGCCGATATTAAATTTTTTATGACCGCTGATATAGACGTAAGGGCGAGAAGAAGATATGAGGAAATGAGAGTAAGCGATAATAAAATTTCACTGAGTGAAATAAGAAAAAATTTGGATGATAGAGATAGGGAAGATTCTAATAGAAAAGATAGTCCTTTATTAGTATCAGATCAGGCTATTATAATAGATACAAGTCACCTAAAAATTGATGATCAAGTCAATAAAATTATTAAAATTATTGAGGAAAAATTTTCTTAATTTTTTTCTTATAAAAAACATTAATAAAAGATTTTTTAAGTTTATTTTTGTCGCCAGAAGAACTTACTTTTTCATTAACTAATGCCATTAACAGTCAATCTAAATAGAGGTTTTGATATAAAATTAGAAGGGAATGCTGTCAACGAAATTTCCGAAAATTTTAAGCAAAATTCTTTCGCAATCAAGCCAACAGATTTCATTGGAATTACAAGGCCAAAATTACTTGTAAATATTGGAGATGAAGTTATGGCTGGTGCACCTATTCTCTATGATAAATTATATGAAGATATAAAATATTGTTCACCTGTTAGTGGTGAAATAATTGATATTGTAAGAGGTGAAAAAAGAAGATTAAAAGAAATAAGAATTCTACCAGATAAAATTATAAAGTATAAGTCGCACAAATCCTTTTCACCTGATCAAATAAATAAAATTAAGCGAGAAGATGTGATAAAAATATTAACAGCTTCAGGTGTTTGGCCAAATATTATTCAAAGACCTTTTGGCCTAGTTGCTGACCCATCTCAAAAGCCTAAAGCAATACATATTTCATTTTTTGATACATCTCCGTTAGCTCCGTCATATTCATTTATGTACAAGGAAGATATAAGTTTTATAAAAGCAGGGTTAAATATTATAAAGAAACTAACTGATGGAAAAGTACATTTAAATCATAATTCTGAATCTATTAAGGATTTTAATATTGATGGTTTTGAGAATAATTTATTTAGTGGTCCTCATCCAACAGGTAATGTTGGTATCCAAATTCATCATATAGATCCTATTAATAAAGGTGATGTAGTCTGGACAACTACACCGTTTGGCCTTTTACAAATTGGAAAATTTTTTATTGAAGGGAAATATGATGCATCAAAAATGATATCACTTGTTGGATCAGAAGTCAATAAGCCAAAATATTATAAATGTATTTCTGGATTTTTAGTTTCTGATTTGATAAAGTCGAGTACCAGCGGAGATAACAGGATTATATCTGGGAATGTTTTAACTGGAAAATCTATAGGTAATGATGGTTATCTAGGTTTTTATGATAATATGATTACCGTGATACCTGAAGGGAATCAACACCGGTTTTTAGGTTGGATAATGCCTGTCTTAGATAGGATAAGTTTTCAAAGGTCATTTGGTCTTCTATCATTTCTAAATCCAAATAAAAAATACTCTTTAGATACAAATACAAATGGCGAATTAAGAGCATTTGTTCAGACTGGTGTTTTTGAAAAAGTTTTACCCATGGATATTTTACCAACATATCTTTTTAAATCAATATTAGCACAAGACTATGATGAAATGGAAGAGCTTGGTATATATGAGTTATTGGAAGAAGATGTTGCTCTTTGTGAATTTGTTGATGTTTCAAAAAATGAGTTACAAAAGTTATTGAGAAATGGTTTAAATCTATTAATAGAAGGCTAATGAAATTTTTAAGAGATATTTTAGATAAACAAAAACCAATGTTTCAGAAAGGTGGAAAGCTTGAAAAATTCCATTATCTATTTGAAGCTGGCGAAACATTTATGTTTGTACCTAATGAGGTTACTCCAAAGAAAGGTACTCAAATTAGGGATGCTATTGATTTAAAAAGATTGATGATGACTGTGGTGATTGCAATGGTTCCGTGTTTACTCTTTGGTATTTGGAATGTTGGTCATCAACATTTCCTCGCATACGGACTTGAAGCCTCATTTTTGGAAAAAATATTTATTGGTTCAAAACAAGTTCTACCCATCGTTTTAGTATCCTACGTGGCTGGTGGCCTTGTTGAAGTCGTTTTTTCTACTATTCGAAGACATCCTATAAATGAAGGCTTTTTAGTAACGGGTATGCTAATACCTCTTATAATGCCTCCAAATATTCCTCTTTGGCAAGTTTTCATTGCTACAGTATTTGCCATTGTAATAGCTAAAGAAGTTTTCGGAGGTACAGGAATGAATATTCTAAATGTTGCTTTAACTGCAAGAGTATTCTTATATTTTGGTTTTCCAAGTGATATAAGTGGTGATGTTTGGACCTATTATGGTGAAGATAAGGAATTGGTAAGTGGTTACTCAGGAGCTACTCCACTTGCAATTGGTGCAGGTACTGTGGGTGTAGAAGAGTCTGCTACCGTTGTAAATTTAATGGATGAGTATTCAGCACAAATAAGTAATAATAACTTTTATTCATTTGAAAATATGTTAATTGGTTCCATACCTGGTTCTATAGGTGAAACATCAACAATAATGTGTATCATTGGTGCCCTTATTCTTATTTTTACAGGTGTTGGTAGTTGGAAAATAATATTGAGTGTATTTTTAGGAGCATATTTTATGGGGTGGATATTTAATTTGATTGGTTTAAATGAGTTTATGAATTTACCTCCACATTATCACTTTGTTATGGGTGGTTTAGCATTTGGTGCTGTATTTATGGCTACTGATCCAGTTTCTGCTGCTCAAACAGAGACAGGTAAATGGATTTATGGATTTATGATTGGATTATTAACAGTTTTAATTCGTATTTTTAACCCTGCTTATCCCGAAGGGATAATGTTAGCTGTTTTATTTATGAATGTTTTTGCTCCATTAATTGATTTTTATATTGTAGATGCAAACAAGAAAAGAAGGTTAAAACGTGCAACAGTCTAATACATATATAATAATATTTACATTATTAATGACCATATTTTTTGGTACATTACTTTCATTCACAAGAATGCAATTAGGCCCAATTCAAAAGGTACAAGTTGAAATTGATACTAAGAAAAAGATTTTAGGTGCAGTTATGGATATATCATCACTAAATCCTCAAGAAATTCTTAGTTTATATTCAAAAAAGATGACTTCAGTAGTTTTAGATATATCAGGAAATGAAATCTCAGCTGTAGGTGGTGAGTCAATTATTGCGGAGGAAGTTAATATCCAAAAAAATTATAAGATCAATAAAGATGATAGAAAATATCCTGTTTTTATGTTTAGCGAAGATGGAAATTCAATAGATTATTATATTTTTCCTATGTTCGGAAATGGTTTATGGGATTGGATTTCAGGATTTGTTGCTCTTGACAAAGACTTAAACAAAGTTGTCGGTGTAGCATTTGATCATAAAGCTGAAACTCCTGGTTTAGGAGCTAGAATTTCATCAGATGAAATTCAAGATAGATATAAAGGCAAAGAAATATTTGACATTCAAGGTGAACTTATATCAATCAAAATGTTAAAAAAAGAAAACAATTCATCACTAAGCATACATGAAGTAGATGGTATGTCTGGAGCTACAATAACTGCTAATGGGTTAAATGATATGATGAAAAATTATTTAGATTGTTATTTACCATTTATTTTAAAAAATAAAAAATTAGATAAAACTCTAATATCATATAATGAGTGAAGTAAAGGAAAAGGAAGTTTTAAAAGTTAAAAAATCGGAATCTCTTCTATCTAAAAGAAGAAAAAATATTCTAATTGATCCATTAGATGATAACAATCCCGTTACTATTCAGGTACTTGGTATCTGCTCTGCTTTAGCAGTTACTATAAAATTAGAACCAACAATTGTAATGTCTTTGAGTGTTGTATTTGTAATGATATTTTCAAGTTTATTAACCTCACTAGTAAGAGATTATATCCCTGTAAGAGTAAGAATTATTGTTCAACTTGCAATTATAGCTAGCTTAGTAACCCTAGTTTCTGAATTCTTAAAAGCTTTTAATTATGAAATGTTTAAGGTTTTAGGTGCATTTGTTGGATTAATTATAACAAACTGTATCATTTTGGGTAGACTCGAAGCATATGCTATGGGGAATAAGCCCTATGATAGTGTTCTAGATGCAATGGGTAGCAGTGTTGGTTATGCTTGGATTATTTTGGCAGTAGCTTTTTTTAGGGAGCTTCTTGGTTCAGGTTCCGTTTTAGGATATAAAGTTTTTGAAATGATTGGCTGGGAAACATTCCCAACAAATGGATTATTTGTCGACTCTATTGGTGCCTTCATCATTTTAGGCTTAATAATATGGGTTCAAAGATCCAGGAATGGATATGTAGAAAATTAATATGGACTTAATAAATTTAATTATTAAAAGTGCTTTCATGGATAATATGGTCTTTGCATATTTTCTTGGCATGTGTTCTTTTCTGGCTGTTTCAAAAAAGGTTAGTACTGCAAATGGTTTGGGCCTTGCCGTAATTTTTGTTTTGACTTGTACAGCACCATTAAATTGGCTTATTCAGCAAAAAATATTAAATGAAGGCGCACTTTCATGGATAGGACCACAATTTGCAACAGTCGACCTATCATTTTTACAACTTTTGATGTTTATAGCTGTTATTGCATCTTTTGTTCAATTGGTTGAGATGATTATAGAAAAATTTTCTCCTGCTTTATATGGTTCTTTAGGTATATTCTTGCCTCTTATTGCTGTAAATTGTGCGATTCTTGGTGGTTCACTGTTTATGGTTCAGAGAGATTTTAATTTACAGGAAGCAACTGCTTTTGGGTTTGGTAGTGGTTTAGGTTTTTATTTAGCAATAGTTGCACTTGCCGCGATAAGAGAAAAATTAAAGTATTCTCATGTACCGGATGGACTTAAAGGGTTAGGGATTACAATGCTTCTTACTGGCTTAATGGGTCTAGCATTCAAGACATTTATTGGAATGACATTATAAATTTCTTATATTGATATGGTTATGAGGAATTTACTAAATAATTTTTTGAGAGGGCTTCTTCTCATAGTACCAATGGCTGCAGCTATATATGTTGTTTGGTATCTCTATAATTTTTTAGATAGTTTAATTCCTATTGCTGAAAATATTCCTGGTTTAAGCTTCGTTATAGTATTATCATTAATAACAATAGCTGGATCATTTGCAAAAAAGTATAATACAGGACTAATATTTTGGTTTGAAGATATTGTAAAGAAAGTACCTTTATTAAATCTTATTTATTCTTCTATAAAAGATCTAATGAATTCCTTTATGGGAGATAAGAAAAAATTTAATAAACCCGTTATAGTAAAAGTTGACTCTAATTTGTATAAACCTGGTTTTGTTACAAGTGATGATTTAGAAAAAATTGGACTGCCTGGTAAAGTTTCAGTTTATTTACCTCATTCATACAATTTTAGTGGTAATGTATTTTTAACTGATAAAAAAAATATAAAACCTCTTAAAAACTCCTCCTCAGAAGTTATGAAATATATTGTTTCAGGTGGGATATCTGGGAAAATCAAAGCCTGATTTATGAAAACAATATCTCCAATTGAACTCAAATCAATAATGGATAAAACTGCTGATAATATTCAGTTAATAGATATCAGGGATGAATATGAGTATGACATATGCTGTATTGGTGGTGAAAAAATTAATATGTATGAAATTCCAGATAAAATTGAAAAAATTTCAAAAAATAAAAAGGTGGTAATTTATTGTAGATCTGGATCCAGAAGTGCAAATATTGTAAACCTTCTTGAAAAGAACTTTTCCTTTGATAATATTTATAATTTAGATGGTGGTATTATGCGATGGAGAGAGGAAATTGATTCTAGTTTAAAAGCTTATTAATATGAAAAAATATATAATAAGATATGGATTCGAATTCGTCGTTATTTTTCTTGGGATATTGATTTCATTATATTTTGAGCAGTCACGTCAAGATAAAATAGAGAATGAAAGGAAAAATAATTCAATTGAGCAACTTATTAAAGTAATAGATCAGGATATAAAACAGATTGAAAACTTTGTAAAGCTTCAGCAGATGTCTTTGGAAAGTAGTGAGGCACTATATGAAAATCTAAGATATAGTAGTAATCTTTCTGAGGAAAAGATTATGTATCATATATCATCTGTTGGAAGAGCACTCAAATCATTTTTTCCACAGGAAGGTATTTTTAATCAATTAATTAGTTCAGATTTGATAAAAAGAATAGAATCAGAGACACTTAAGACAAAGCTTTTTAAATTGTTTAATGAAGATTTAAGAAGACATGATGTACACACCAAAGAATATGATAATTTTTTCTTAGAATTTAATTATAAACTATCTGAAAAGTTCTTTCTTGAGCATAACTGGAAAACTGATGTTACTGAGGTAAATCAAGTTGAAGTAATCAGATATAAGTTTAATGATAATTATTATAAAAGTGATATATTTTTTGGGAATCTTATAGAGGCTAGAAAAAATATTTCAGCTTACCTCGGAGAATTAAGAGAGCTCACTTTAAAGTACAATGATCTAAAATCGTTATGTGTTGATGAGATTAATTAAAATAGTTTTATTAATTACTTTTAACTACTCATTCTCTCAAGAATTTAATGTTTCTGAATTTAAAATTAATAACCCTGAAATTTTAATTGAGGAGGTATCTGCTATTGGGTTGGATTCAGAAGATAATATTTATATATATCACAGAGGAAAAAATCCACTTATTAAAGTGAGTAAAAATGGTGACTTATTAAAAGTTTTTAATAATCAAATTTTTCCAAATTCACATGGATTAAAAATAGATAAGTATGATAAAATTTGGACTACCGATCTAAATACTAATATGATTATTAAACTAGACAGGCATGGAGAAATTGATATGGTAATTGGTAAGAAAAATACACCGGGGAAATGGTTAATTAGTCCGGAAGATTTAAATGGTTTTACTGATTATAAGTCTATGCCACTTTTTAATAAGCCTGCTGATATTGCATTTGATAGTAATGATAACATATATATAGCTGATGGATATGGAAACAATAGGATTGTTAAATTTAGTCCTGAAGGAGATTTTATTTTGGAGTGGGGTGTTTTTGGAAAAAAAGATGGTGAATTTCATCTTCCTCATGGTATAACAATAGATGATGGTGATAAGATTTACGTGGCTGATAGAGAAAATTCAAGGATTCAAATTTTCAATAGCAACGGAAAATTTCTTGAAAAGTGGGAAGATATAGGGTATCCGTACGGATTAAAATATCATGATGACCACATATATATGACTGATGCTAGAAACGAGAAAATCAAAAAGATTGATCTGAAAGGTAATATAATATGGGAATTTGGTTCCCCTGGAAGAGGTATTGGAGAGTTTGGTTGGGCACATGGGATTGATATCTCTAAGGATGGAACTATTTATATAACAGAGATTTTAAACTGGAGAATTCAAAAAATATCTATTAAAAATGAGAATAATTAATTCATTTATTAAAGAAAATATAAGAGTTACAATTTTTGATTTTGACTTAAAGTTCGTGATAAAGTTTGAGTTTGGAAGTCTTGAGCAAACATATAAAGTTGATAAATTAGAATTTAAGGATCATTTAGATTTAGAAGAAAAAATTGATGAAAAATTTATTAAATCTGTTAATAAAAGGTTTGATAGAATGTTAAAAGATCTTTCTAATTTATATATGTAAAAACTTTTAATTTGTGATCTCGTTTTTCAATTGTGAGATATTTATATATTATTTTTTTAATTTCTTGTTCGTCAACAGAATATATTAAACCAAATGCATCAATTAAATCTGAAGATGTTTTTTTTATATCTTTTTCAAAAAAGTCTGGCTATGGAACTATAACTGATCGTTACAGCTGTTTAGGTAGAAATGAATTGTTTACCTGCGAGCTGAAATCTGATTTTTACTTAAAGAATACAACTATAGAAGTGTGGGCGTTTCCTGCAGAAGGATATGATTTTGTAGGGTGGTCTGGGAGCTATAATTCAAAAGAGAATCCTATTTTTGTTAAAGTGGATTCAGATAAAAATATTATAGCAGAATTCTCAAATTAAGCTGATTTTATTATAAATTTTATAAATAAAATCTTTAATCTATATCTAGAGTCTTTTTAAATTTTTATATTAAAAAAATTTTTTTTTAATAGTGACAAATAAACCTTTTAAAATTTATAAATCTTCAGCAGGTTCTGGAAAGACTTATACCTTGTCTAAAAATTATATTCGAATTGCATTAAAAAGCAAATTCCATTTCAAGAAAATTTTAGCTGTTACATTTACAAATAAGGCTGCAGAAGAGATGAAAATTAGAATTCTTGATATGATTGAATCTGTATCTAACGGAGATAATAAAGATTTGATAATCGAGTTTTCCAAGTATTATAAATTATCGCCCGAAGAGATAATATTAAGAGCAAAAAATTTAAAGACAAATATTCTTCATAATTATTCATATTTTTCTATAACTACTATTGACACTTTTTTTTATTCTATAATTCAGTCATTTACTAGAGAGTTAAAATTTAGAGGAAAATATAATATAGAAATGGATATTGACTACGTGATTGAGGAGGTAGTTGATAGTTTTTTAGCTAGTATAAAGTCGGGTTCCCATCTATCTAAATGGTTAACTCAATTTTCTAAAGAGAAAATAATTCTTGGTAAAGATTTTATGATTAATCAAGAGCTAAAAAAGATGACAAAAAATTTATTTTCAGAGGATTTTAAGTCTTTGATTGATGATATTCCTGAAAATGGATATATCGATATTATTAAAAATCTTAAAGATGAAGTACAACAGATAATCAATTCATTTGAAAATAAGGTCATATCACTAGCTAATGAAATGTATAAAATTATATTGGAAAATGGATATGATATAGACGATTTCAATTATAAAAAAAGTGGAGTTGCAGGTTATATTAAAAAAATTGCTGCCGGTATGATCAATTATCCTGGAAGCAGAGTTTTGAAATGTAATGAAAATTTGGAATTATGGGTAAATAAAAATCATAAATCAGTTGATCAGATATTATTATTTATAAATAAAAATCTAACAAGCAAGCTTTCAAATTTAATAGATGTTTTTGAAAATGAATTTATAAAATATAATAGTTCTATTGATATTAGAGCTAATCTTTATGCCTACGGTATACTAGGAGAGCTACAAAAATTTGTCAGAAATTATAGAGATGATAACGAAGTTATCCTAATATCTGATATTTCAGAGCTTCTTTATGAGGTAATTAAAGATGAAAAAATTCCATTTATTTTTGAAAAAGTAGGTAATAATTTTAACCATTTCCTTATTGATGAGTTTCAAGATACAAGTCATTTTCAATGGAAAAACTTTAAGTCACTAATTAGTGAATCACTAGCATCTGGAAATGAAAATATAATTGTAGGTGACATTAAGCAAAGTATATACAGGTGGAGGGGTTCAGATTCAGAAATAATGGATAGTAATATTATGACCGATATTAATTCCGACATAACAAGTATTACAAATCTCAATACAAATTGGCGTAGTTCAGAGGAAATAATTAATTTCAATAATTATATTTTTTGTTCCTTGCCAACCTTCTTTGAAGGAGAAATTAAAAGCAGATTAGAAAGAATTTATAATGATGATATAAAACAGAAAATTACTGATGATATGATCGGTAAGGGATGTGTTGAGATAGTATTTAAGGGAAAAGAAGATACTAGAGTAGATTCAGCCAGAGACTATACAATTAGTACCATAAAAAAAATTCAAGATAAAGGTTATAATGCTGGAGATATAGGGATCATTGTAAGGGATAACAAAGATGCACGCTTGATTGCAGAAACTTTAATTGAAGAATCCTTAAAAGATTCAAATTATAATTTTAATCATGTCTCTGCGGATGCACTAGATATTAAAAATTCTCCAGTAGTAAATTTTTTTATATCAGTATTTAATTATTTTTCAAATTTTAAAGATCGTATTGCATTATCTGAAATTTTACACTTTTATTATAGGTTCGTATTAAATTCTACTGATACCATTCACTACTCATTATCAAATGAGGATAAATTAAATTTATTACCTAACGATTTCAGTAAAAATATTTCAGAAATATCTAGACTTCCAATATATGATTTAGTTGAGGAGCTTGTAAGAATTTTTAGTTTAAATACGATTAAGGGTCAAGTTCCTTTCTTACAAGCTTTCTATGATATTATAGTAGAGTATAAATTAAATTATGGTAGAGAGATAAATTCATTTTTAGAGTGGTGGGAAAAAAATAATAATAAGAAGTTAAATATTTCAGCTAATGATGATGCAATTCAACTTATAACAATTCATAAATCCAAAGGTTTAGAGTTTAATCATGTTATTATTCCTTTTTTTGACTGGTCGCTTGATAATGATGCAAGTGGTGGTAAAGAAAAATTAATATGGGTGAATCTCAATAAGTTTAATCCAAAATTTAATATACCTTATCCAATCAAATATAAGACTTCAAACCAAAAAAGTTTATTTACAGATGAATATGCTAATGAAAAAAATAAAGCATTTGAAGATAATATTAATTTGATGTATGTATCAATGACTAGACCAAAATATAGTCTCTTTATTAATGCTGAAAATATAACTGGAAGATTGAAAAATGTTTCAGATATACTTGCTAAATCTATACAATTAAGTACAAATAATAACACATATCAAAAAGGTCTACTTTCTAAAAAACCATCTCAATCAATCAATGATAAATTTATGTTAAAAAACATCCCTTCATTTTCTTGGAGAGATAGAATTATGGTTAGAATGACATCTGAAAGCGGTATTGAATTTGATAATTATAAGAGGGGAAAGAAAATTCATGATGTACTTTCACTAATATATAATAATAAAGAAGTTGATATTAGTATTGAAAAAGCCCAAGAAAAAAATATAATCACTAAAGATGAAGTAAAATCAATTAAAAAGCTAGTTGAGAAATTGATATCAAATAAAGAAATAAAAGATTTCTTTAACCCACATTATAAATCATATAATGAAGTTGAAATACTTGATAGAAATGGTGATGTTTTTAGATTAGATAGAATCGTTCAAACTCATGATAACTCTCTTCATGTTTTAGATTACAAAACCGGTGAAATTGATAAGAAATATAATGATCAGGTAAAAAATTATAAAAAAATACTATCCGAAATATACAGAGAAAATATCTATGGATATATAATTTATGTTGATCTAAATAAAATAGTATCGATATGAATCATAATAAATTTTTTTTAGAGGAGGTGGTTGATTATACTTTTAGGAAATACGACGATTTTAGGAAGCTTTCTATAATTTTTCCTAACAGGAGAGCAGGACTTTATTTTCAAAAAGCTTTATCAAAAAAAAATAATAAAGCATTATGGTCACCAAGTGTACTTACATTGGAGGACTTTATTCAAGAGTACAGTAACATTAAAATCGCAGATGATGTTGCAGATTCTACAATATTAAATTTTCAATTATTTGAGGTAATAAAAAAAATTCAAGGAAAGGACTCAAACGTATCCTTCGATAATTTTTATTACTGGGGGAAAATTTTAATTAAGGATTTTGATGATATTGATTTAAGCTTAAAAGAAGAATATAAAATTTTCAAGTTCATAAGAACACAAAAAGATATAGAGGAATCTTTTAATTTTCTTGAAAAAGAAAATTATGAAAAGATTAAATCTTTTTGGATGAAGTTTTTTCCTAAAATGAGTGTTAATCAAAAAAACTTTAGTGATACCTGGAAAATTTTATCTAAGGTTTATAGTGAGTATAAAAAAATTCTTTTAAAAAATAAGTTAGCTTATAAAGGTTTAGTGTATAAAGAATTTTTAAAAAAAATAGATAGTGGAATTATTAGTAAGGATCAAAAATATTTATTTGTTGGATTTAGTACTTTATCAAATTCTGAAAAGAAAATAATTAAATATTTTATAAAAAATCATTCCTCAATGGCTTTTTGGGATTTAGATGATTACTATTATAAAGATGATAAACAGGAAGCAGGAGCTGCTTTTAGAGAATTTAGTAATGATAAGACTTTAAACTTAACATTTCCAAAATCTATACCAAATAACTTTAATTCGAGTAGTAAAAAGTTTAATTCTATTGGAATCGGATCCCAGGTCGGTCAATGTAAAATACTAGGAAGTATTTTGTCAAAGAAAATTAAGGATAAAAACTTTGATCAAGATAAAGTTTTAGTGCTTCTACCAGATGAAAATTTACTTTTACCAGTTTTAAATTCTATTCCAGATAAGATATCAAATATAAATGTTACAATGGGATTGAATCTCTCTGAAACACCATTATTCTCCTTGGTTCAAGTTATTTATAGATCAATTAAAAAATCAATTGTTAGAGATTATAAAAAAGTAAATTACTTTAAAGATATTTTAAGTCTATTATCGCATCCATATATATATCAATCTGATTCTGATCTATCAGAAAAAATAGTTGAGGGAATAAGAACTAAAAAAGTATTATATGTAGATCATGTCTCTCTTAGGAGTTATTCTGAATTATTAAATTATATATTTTCAAACGATAAATCTATTATTCATGTACTGAGGGAAGTGTGTAGTTATTTATTTAATTCATCTAAAAATCTAGGCAAATTAGATAGAGAGTTTATTAAGTCTTTTTTAGAAATATTAGATAAAGTTTTAAAGATGGATATTAAGTTCGAATCAATTGAAAATCAATTAAAACTTATAAATCAAATTTTAAAAATGACTAGAATTCCATTTTCTGGTGAGCCGTTATCAGGTTTACAGATTATGGGAGTATTAGAATCAAGAAATTTAGATTTTAATGATGTATATATTTTGAGTATGAATGAAGGCGATTTTCCAAAAAGTGTATTTAATATTTCATTTATACCATTTAATATAAGAAAAGCGTTTTCACTTGATACTTCTGACTCCATGGATAAAGTTTACAGTTACCTCTTCTATAGAGTAATTCAAAGAGCAAAAAATATTACATTTATTTATAATACAAGCACAAGCTTTACCTCTAAAGGGGAAAAAAGTAGATTTATTAAACAATTAGATTCGGAATCAAGATATTCTATAAATAATGTTACAATATCTGATAAACTTGATTTAATTAAAAAACCTAAACTAGAAATAAATAAGACTAAACAAACAATAGAAATTTTATTAAACAGGTTTTATAAAAGTGGATATATGTCACCATCTGGAGTAAAAGACTTTATGGATTGTTCTCTAAGATTTTATTTTAAATACGTAGCAAATATCAAAGAGATCAAAGAGGTTTCTACAGAAATACTAAAACCTGACTTTGGAAGAATAGCTCATAAAACTTTAGAAGATTTATATAATAATTTAATTGATGATAAGGGAAATAAGAAAATTAATTCAAATGATTTTTTTATTCTTAAAAATAGTTTGAGTGGAACTTTAAAAAATGTTATAAAAAGACATTTTAAATTGAATAAAAAAAATGAGTTTAAACTTGAAGGAAATAATATTATACTATTTGATATTATCTTAGATTACATCTCAAAAGTAATTTCACTAGATGAAAAGTATGCACCATTTGAATTAGTAGATCTAGAAGGTGATAGGAAGTCAGGATATATTAAAGAATTAAAATTAAAAAATAATTTAAAAATTAATATTTCAGGATTAGTAGATAGAGTAGATAAAAAAAATGAGAATTATAGAATAATTGATTATAAAACTGGTAGTGATTCAAAAAAAATAAAAAACATAGATTTATTATTTTCAGATAGAAAGAAAGATAGAAATGATGCTATTTTTCAATTATTATTTTACTCTGTTCTACTAAAAGAAAAACTTAATAAAAATATTAATATAAATCCTGGGTTGATGAATATTAGAGAAATGAATAATAAAAACTTTTCTATCAATGTTAGTATAAATGATCATCAATTAAAAAATGCAAAACCCTATTTAAAAGATTTTGAAGATTCTTTATTAAAAACATTAAATAAAATATTTGATTTAGATCAACCCTTTACACAGACTGAGGATGCTGATGCTTGTTTATACTGCGCATATAAAAATATGTGCTCGAGATAGATGATTAAAGATTGGTATCGATAGAATTAGATAGTGTCTCTTTCGGTACAGCACCAACATGTCTATCAACTAACTCACCATCTTTAAATACAAGAAGCGTTGGTATACTCCTAACTCCAAATTTCACACTTGACTCTTGATTGTTATCGACATCAAGTTTGCCTATAACAGCCTTTCCATCATATTCATTTGCCAACTCTTCAATCATTGGCGCAATCATACGACAAGGACCACACCATTCTGCCCAAAAATCTACTAAAACTACTTTGTTCTTATTTAAGACCTCGTCAAAGTTAGAATCTAAAATTTCAACTGCTTTTCCCATATTTTTTTTAGGTAAAATTATAAAATTTTCATCATTTTTTTATTAAAAAATCTATTTCTGAATTTAAAGTTATATTTTCAATTATATTATCATCAAGTTGGAACTTTTTATCTCTTGATATCATATCAAGTGAAATACTTTTTCCATTATTATTTGAAATAATTGTAATTTTTAAGTGACAGTTTCCATTTTTAGTATTTTCAAAGTTATCACTTAATTCTTTAATTAGATCATTATTGATATTATCAATATCTATTTTGAGATGAAGTTCTTTTATCATGTCATCCCTTACTTTGGATAGTAAATTAATATCATCAATTTTATACTCTTTTTCATCAGGATTATTCCATTTATTTTTCATTTTTCCTTTTAAGAAAAGAAACCACCCTTCTTCAAAAAAATTTTTATATTTCACATAATCGTCACTGAAAAAAATAAAATTATACGAATCAGTAAAATCCTCAACTGTTAAATTACCATACGGTTTCCCGTTTTTTGAAATTTTATGTTCAACATTAGTAACAATTCCTGCAGTATATAACACAGATTTCCCATTTAGTTTATTATTATCTCTGATATCCTTAAATGAAGTGTTACATAAATTTTGAATTTCAAAAGTATATTTATCAAGCGGATGTCCAGAAACATATAAGCCAAGCATTTCTTTTTCAATCTTTAGTTTATCAATTTCTGAAAAAGCCGAAATATTTGGAATTTCTGGCTCTTTAATTTGACTTCCATTTGATCCTTGAAATAAAGATGTTTGCCGAGTTTCTTTCTCTTTTTGTATTTTATTAGAGTAAATAATTGTTTTTTCAATTAATGATGATTCAACTTCTGTCGAATATGTGTACTGTCTTCTATTTATATCTCCAAATGAATCAAAAGCACCTGAAAGAGCTAGTGATTCATAAGTTTTTTTATTTACTGCCCTTGAGCTTGTTCTACAAATAAAATTAAATATATCTTTATATAAACCATTTTTATTTCTTTCCTCAATAATATACTTTACTGCTGCTTCACCGGTTCCTTTTATAGCTCCTAAACCAAATAAAATCTCACCTTTTTCCCCAACAACAAAATCATTATCGGAGTTATTTATATCAGGCCCTAAAACATTAATTTTTAGTTTTTTACATTCATTCATAAAATATGAAATTTTATCAATGTTATTTTGATTATGTGTTAGAACTGATGCCATATACTCTGACTGGTAGTTAGCTTTAAGATAAGCTGTTTTATAAGCAATTAATGAGTAACAAGTCGAATGGGATTTATTGAAGGCGTATGCAGCAAAAGCTTGCCAATCGGTCCAAATTTTTTCTAGTAACTTTTCATCAATTTTATTATTTTTTCCTCCCTCAAAGAATTTAGGTTTTAAAAGTTCTAAAAGTTTAGCATCTTTTTTACCCATAGCTTTTCTTAATTGGTCTGCTTCGCCTTTTGTAAAATCCGATATTTTTTGAGAAAGTAACATAACTTGTTCCTGGTAAACAGTAATGCCATAAGTTTCTGATAACAGTTCTTCCATGAGAGGGAGATCATAGGTTATCTTTTCTTTTCCATGTTTTCTTGCTATATAATTAGGTATATATTCCATAGGACCAGGTCTATATAATGCATTCATTGCTATTAAATCTTCAAACCTATCTGGCTTTAAAGATTTTAAATGTTTTTGCATACCATCAGACTCAAATTGAAATGTCCCATTTGTCATCCCATTCTGGAAAAGTTTATATGTATTTTCATCGTCAAGGGGAATTGAGTCAATGTCAATTTCCACATTTCTTCTCTTTTTTATATTTTTAATAGCGGTATTAATTATCGATAATGTTTTTAGACCTAAAAAATCCATCTTTAACATTCCAGCTGATTCAATTACACTATTATCAAATTGTGTTATAAGTAATTCTGAATCCTTAGATTTAGAGACGGGTATATAATTAGTCAGTTTATCAGGGGTAATTATTATACCACAAGCATGAGTACCAATATTTCTAATTGATCCCTCAATTATTTCTGCTTGTTTCAAAACTTCTGATTCTAGTTTTGATTTATTTTTTCTAACATCAGAGAGTTCGGGAACTTCTTTAAATGCTTCAATTAAATTAATACCAGGTCTCTCAGGCACCATTTTTGCAAGTTTATCTGTATCACTTAAAGGAAGTTCTAAAACTCTTCCAGCATCTCTTATCGCCGATTTGGCTGCCATACTACCATATGTGATTATTTGAGCAACTTGATCGTATCCATATTTTTCAATAACATAATTAATTATTTTATCTCTTCCTTCATCATCAAAATCAATGTCAATATCTGGTAAGGAAATTCTATCTGGATTTAGAAATCTTTCAAAAAGTAAATTATACTTAATTGGATCGATATCAGTGATCCCAATACAATAAGCAACAACAGAACCAGCCGCTGAACCTCTACCTGGGCCAACGCTTACTTCTAACTCTTTAGCTTTATTTGTTATGTCTTGAACTATTAAAAAATATCCAGGATATCCTGAGTTCTTTATCGTATTTAATTCAAAATCAATCCTTTCTTTTAAAGATTCATTTATCTCTTCATATTTTATTTTTGCTCCATCATAAGTAATTTTTTTTAAGTAATTGCTTTGACTCTCAACAACATTTTCTTTTATTATGAAATCCTTAGGCACTTCATAACTTGGTAAAATGACTTGACTCTCCAACTCATAATTTTCAATTTTATCAATAACTTCTTGAATATTATTTATTGAATCTGGATATTCAGAAAATATTTTTTTCATCTCCTCTTGTGACTTGAAATAATACTCCTCATTTTTTAAACCAAATCTCATTCCTCTGCCTCTACCTATTGGGGTCGATTTAAATTCTCCTTGTTTTATACATAGGAGAATATCATGCGCAGTTGAATCATCTTTATCTATGTAGAATACATCATTTGCTGCAACAGTCTTAACATTATATTTTTTTGAAAAATCAAATAATATTTTATTTACATGTTTCTCCTCATCTATACCATGATTATTTAATTCTAAATAAAAATCTTCATTAAATGTATCAATCCACCATTTTAGTTCCTCCTCTGCTGCTTCAATACCATTATTTAAAATAAGTTGGGGAATTATTCCATATATGTTACCTGATAATGCAATAATATTTTTCTTATATTTTTTTATTAGTCCTTTGTCAATTCTTGGATATTGACCATACAAACCTTCAGTATATGCTATTGATGAAAGTTGGGATAGATTATCATAGCCCAATTTATTTTTTGCTAGAAGAACTTGATTATGTCTCTTATCTGGATTATCTCTTGTAAACTTTGTTTTCTTTCTATCTTCGGATATAAAAAATTCACATCCGATTATTGGTTTTATATTTTTTTTCTGTGCTAGTTTATTAAACTTAAATGATCCAAACATATTTCCAAGATCAGTAATAGCTACTGCTTCCATTTTATGATCTATGGCTCTTTCTATTAATTTTTCAATATTTGAAGTTGCTTGGAGAACAGAGTATTGAGTGTGATTATGGAGATGTACAAAATTTCCCTCAATTTTTATATTAATATTTTCTGATATACTATTATCATTTCTTATATCATTTTTAAAATTGGACCGAGATAGTACTGGTTTTTCATATTTAATATTCTGCGGATCTAGATCTTCATTTTGATATTGTTTTTTTATAACTAGTTCAAAGAAGGATGCTGCAGTAGCATTAACATCATAGCTTGCATCATGAGCATCAGAAAATTTTTCACCAAAAAGTATTTCATATAATTCAATAAGTTTAGGCATTTTTAATCTTCCACCTAAACCTCCGCTAAGGTTGCAATATTCTTTTGATATTTTACCAGTATCAATTTTTAACTTTTCATCGAGCTTAGTTTCAATTTGTTTTCTATAAAATTCTGCTCCAAGGATATTTATATCAAAATTTACATTATGACCTATTATATATTTTGAAGATTTAAGATCTTTTTCAAATATTTTTAAAACTTCATCTAATTTAATACCGCTTTCTGTTGCAGTTTCTGTCGAAATCCCATGTACTTTCTCGGCATTATAGGGTATAGTATAACCTTCAGGTATGATAGTATAGTTTTTATTTGTTAAAAGTTTACCAGTGCCATCATTGACTTGCCATGCTAATTGTACTAATCTAGGCCAATTATCGGAATCTGAAATTGGTGCTTTAAAATCTTTTGGTAATCCTGTTGTTTCTGTATCAAATGTTAAAAACAAAATCTCTTATTTATAAATCTTAATTATTTTTTTATTTAAAAAATATTCTTCTGAATATATATTTTCTAATTCAATTATCTTATGGTTTAGCTTTATATTTATTAACTCTTTGTCAACATTTCCGCCTTTGAGAAGTAGGTAAACCCCCCTTTTTTTTATAGAGTTCTTAGTCCACATTAAAATATTATTAATGTTTGATGTTGCTCTTGACACTATAATATCACTTTGAATACTAATGTCTTCAACCCTAGAATTAATTGTATGTATATTATTTATGTTTAATTCATCAATAATAGTATTTACACAATCAATTTTTTTTTTAATAGAATCGATAAGATAGAATTCACATTTATTTAGAAAAATTGAAAGTGGTAATCCAGGTAATCCACCACCTGTTCCAAGATCGATAATTTTTATATTTTTATTATTTATAAAATTAAGAAGTGATAATGAGTGAATTATATGATGCAAGTAAAAATTCTCAAAATCTTTCCTAGAAATTAAATTTATTTTTTTATTCAATTTTTTATATAAATCATACAACTTTCTAAGTTTATCTAATTGTACCTTATTTACTTTTGGATAGTATTTCTCAATTAGATTAAAATACTTAATCATTTTAAATTTGAGATTTTTTATCTTTCAGAATTTCAAATAATAATTCTCTAGCTCTAAATAGTTGAGCTTTAATTGTACCAAGTGGTGATTTTGTTTTTTCAGCAATTTCATTATAAGATAACTCTTCAAAATACCTGTATTTTATAAGATTTTCATATTTTTTCGGAAGCTGAGAAACAAACTTCCTTACTAGTAGTATTTTTTGTTTATGTATAGCCTCCTCTCCTGGATTTTTATCAATATCTTTCACATCAATATCAATATTTTTTCCATTATCATCTTTAAAAGTAGTATTAAGACTAGTGGTTTTTAGTTTCTTTTTTCTTATAAAGTCAATCGTATTATTTGTTGCAATTCTAAACAGCCAAGTAGAAAACGTGTAGTCTTTCTTAAATTTATCTAATTTATTAAAAGCTTTTGAAAAAGCTTCTATTGTGAGATCTTCAGCATCATCTGGATCTCTAATCATTTTCAGTATTGTATAGTATATAGATTTCTTATAATTAGCCATTAATTCTGAAAAAGCATTTTGATCATTAAATTCTATTGCAGCATCAATCAGCTCAAAATCTCTTAACGCTTTTTTAGAAAATTTTCTTTTTTTATCCATTAATGGTTATAATATTGAAGATTATTTCAATAAATATTTAAATGTTCTTCAAATTAACACATAGATCCTCAAAATCAAACGCAAGAGCTGGTAAAATTTTAACAGAGAGAGGAATAATTGAAACTCCAATATTCATGCCGGTCGGAACACTTGGTTCTGTGAAAGGCGTCCATCAAAGTGAACTCACAGATATAATAAAAGCGCAAATCATTTTATCTAATACTTATCATCTTTTTCTAAGACCTGGTATTGATATATTAAAAAAATCAGAGGGTCTACACAGATTCATTAACTGGAATAAGCCTATACTAACAGACTCAGGTGGTTACCAGGTTTTTTCTTTATCAAAAAATGTAAAAATTAAAGATGAAGGCGTCTATTTTTCATCTCATATCGATGGATCGAAACATCTATTTACTCCCGAGAATGTTATAAAAATTCAAAAAAACATTGGTTCTGATATTTGTATGGTTTTAGATGAATGTTTGCCTTACCCTTGTGATTATTCTTATGCTAAAAAGTCTTTGGATCTTACACATCAATGGCTAGATAGATCGATAAATGAGTTTAGTAATAAAACAAAAAGTTATGGCTATGAGCAACATTTATTTCCCATAGTACAAGGAAGTACTTTTAAGGATTTAAGAGAAAAATCTGCAGAATATATTGCTAATAAAAATATGGATGGAAATGCTATAGGTGGTTTATCAGTTGGCGAGCCAAAAGAGGTAATATATGAAAATGTTGATTTGGTTTGTAATATATTACCAAAAGAAAAACCTAGATATTTAATGGGGGTGGGGACACCTGAAAATATAATTGAATGCATTTCGCTAGGTGTTGATATGTTTGATTGTGTTATGCCCACAAGAAATGGAAGAAATGGAATGTTATTTACTAAAAAAGGAACTATAAATATTAAAAATAAAAAATGGGAAAAAGATTTTTCAGTAATTGATTCAAACCTTGGGAATGTGAGTTCATTTTATTCTAAAGCATATTTGAGACATTTAATTATTAATAAAGAAATGCTAGGATCTCAAATTGCTAGTATTCATAATTTAAATTTTTATCTTTCATTGGTTCAAGAGGCTAGAGAAGAAATTAAAAAAGACAAATTCCATATTTGGAAAGAAAAAATATTAAATCAAATCAATAATAAACTCTAATTTGGATATTTTAAATAAATATATACTCAATAAGTTTCTTAGAACATTTCTTTTTGTTGTTGGTCTAATGATCATAATAGTTGTTGTAATAGATTTTACTGAAAAGAATGATAAGTTCATAAAACATGATTTGTCAATTTCAGAGATACTTTATTATTATTATGGTTTTATACCATTTATTGCTTCTTTAGTTACTCCTATTACAGCATTTATTGCAACTGTTTATGTCACAGCTCAATTAGCAACAAGAACTGAAATTATTGCTATTCTTTCATCTGGAAGAAGTTTGAAGTCTATTATTTTATCCTTCTTTTATGGTTCAGTTATAATAGCAAGTCTAAGTTTCATTCTAAATGGATGGATAATTCCACATCTAAATAAGGAGAGGGTTGCTTTTGAAATAATGTATATTAAAAGTCCATATTTTTTTTCAGATAAAAATGTACATTTTAAAGTTGATGATAATTCATATTTATATTTAGAGAGATATGATAACAATATGGATATAGGATACAATGTGACACTAGAAAGTTTTCAAGGAACAGTAATGAAATCAAAATTATTTGCAAGGCAAATGATATGGGAAAAAGAAAAAAAGGAGTGGAGATTAAAGACTTGGAGTAAAAGAATATTTAATAATAATGGTGAAATAATTACAGATGGTTCAAATCTAGATACTACATTATTAGTCAGTCCCTCTGACTTTGATAATAAGTATGGATTGAGTGAAACTTTAACAATGAAAGAACTCAACGAATTTATAGAACTTCAAAAATTGCGCAGTTCAGATGATATAAAATTCTATCAAATAGAGAAATATATAAGATATGCACAACCATTTACTGTTATAATCTTAGTAATTCTTGGTGTAATAATAGCATCAAGGAAAAGTAGGCAAGGTACAGGTCAACTGATTGCCTTAGGATTTCTTTTTGCTTTTGCATTTATTATATTTTTTGTTATGTCTAGAGCTTTTGCAGAAAACGGGTCGATGAATGCTTTCTTTGCAATATGGTTACCAAACTTGATTTTTGGGTTAATTACTTTTTACTTATATCGTATTATACCTAAGTAATTAAAAGTAAATAAGATCGATTTTATCTTTAAAAATCTCAACAACATTATCACCATTATCAATACCTCTTAACATACCTTCAAGAGATTCTGTATCTTGGTACCTAATCATTAAAGCAATATCTAGCACCTGTATGATTTGCTCTATTGCCTGATCTTTGGTCATACTTTTTGCTTTAATTTTATTTTTATAATATCTAGGTGAAATCACCTTTCTTAAAGCAAAATAAATTGGTTGTTTTTCAATTTTAATTAATGGTGTACTTCTCATAGCAGTTGGGGGATCTTCCCATTTGTAAGCTAGATCAATTAATTTTATTTTTCTTGCAACTTGGTCACCAAGAAAATGAGGCTTGATGTATTGATAATCTTTTAAAATAGATTCATCAAGGCTAGATGCCAAGAAGTCGAATTCAAGTTTTTGTGATAAACCTAGATTCGAAATTAAAAGAAAGAAAATGATGCATATTTTTTTCATAGCTACAAAACTATTACTTTGTACAAAAAATATCAATAAAACAGTTCCATATTTTTTATTTATTTTCAAGTAATTTTAAACAAGGGGTTATACCTCTAGAAATATATTCTATTAATGCACCGCCGCCAGTAGAAATAAAAGATATTTTATCCATTTTTTTTGATTTTTTAATTGCGGCAACTGAGTCACCACCTCCAACAAGAGAAAATGTATCATTTGATGTTGCTTTAACAAGGGCATCTGTAATTTTAAGAGTCCCATTAGAAAAATTTTCATTTTCAAATACACCCATTGGACCATTCCAGATTACTTTCTTTGAGTTAATAATTATATTACTGAAAATAGATATAGATTTATTTCCAATATCGTAACATGAATACCCTTTAGGAATATCGTTAGAATCAAATATTTTTATATTATTAATATCATGTAATCCCTTTGAGCAGATAACATCTTTTGGTAGATACAAATTTACATTATGATTTTTTATATCATCGATTAGATTGGCTACTAAAGATAATTTTTCAGCTTCATACATTGAGTCCCCTATATTTCCTCCTAAAAATTTTATAAAGGTATTTGACATTGCACCCCCAATGATAATATTATCAACAATTCTAATTAGTTTCTTTATTATATCTATTTTATCCGAAACTTTTGATCCACCTAAAATAGCAGTGAATGGAGATTTTTTGATTGATAGTAATTTATGAATATTTTCAACTTCTGACTTTATTAATAGGCCAGCACACTTTTGATTAAAATATTTTACAATTGAATATGTAGATGCATGTTTCCTATGTGTTGTACCAAAAGCATCATTAACATAAGTATCTGCAAATGAGGCTAATTTTTTAGCAAAACCTTCATCATTTAATTTTTCCTCTTTTTGAAATCTTATATTCTCTAAAAGAATAACATCACTTTTTTTTAAAAATGTTTCAATTGAAAAGCCATCTGAAAAATAATTTTTGATAAGTAGCACATTTGTTTTTAAAAGAGTTGATAAAGTATTTACTATATTTTCTAGTGAAAATTTTTTTTCGTACCCAATACCTTTTGGCCTACCAAGATGAGATACTAATATACATTTAGAATTATTACTTAAAATATATTTAATGGTTTCTATACTTCTAACCAATCTATTATCGTCGGTTATTTCTAATTTTGAATTTAATGGTACATTTAGGTCGACTCTTAATAAGACTACCTTTTTTGATATATTAATTTCATCAACGAATTTCAGTTCTGTCATATTTGTAGGAAGATTTAATTAATCTATCATTTATAGTCTTTCCAAGGGATTTATTATTTACAAAACCTGTAATTATTAAGTCAATATCTTTCATATTATCTAGTTCATATAATGCTGAGTATAGGTTTTTAGTTGCCTCTTTCAAAGACGAATTTCTAGATAAAATAATTTGATTTTTTTTTGAAATAAAATCATATTCTTTATTAAAAGACAATAAGCCTATTCTTTTGGTTTTAAATTTATCATAAAGTTTATCTATATCACCCACATATAATTTTTTTATCGGGGCATAATGTTTATGAAAAGACCCAGGAAATTTATCATTCGAATTCATAAATTTAACTTTTCCAATAACTCTTTCAATATCTTCTATAGTAAGGCTACCAAGTCTATGAATTATAGGTTCATCGTTATCAAAACTAATAATTGTAGATTCAATACCCATTGAGCAGTCGCCTCCATCTAATATATAGTCTATATTATTTGAAAAGTTTTTATAAATATGACTAACCTTTGTAGGGGAAATATAACTAAAAAGATTAGCACTAGGTGCAGCTAAAGGAAATGGTAATTCTTCAAGTAACTTAAGAGTTATACTTTTATTAGGTATCCGGAATGCAACCTTATTTAAGTTTGACGTAGTTATGTCTGGTATTATTTTATTTTTTTCAAAAATTATTGTCAAAGGGCCTGGCCAAAACTTTTTCGCTAAAATTTCTGCTTTATCTGGTACATTTTTTACAAATTTTATGATTTTTTCAATAGAATTAGTATGGCATATTAAGGGATCATTTTTTGGTCTTTTTTTTAGTTTAAATATTTTATTTACAGAATCATAATTAAGTGCATTTCCTGCTAAACCGTATACAGTTTCTGTAGGTATAGCTACCAATCCATTTTCTTTAAGCTTTTGTGAAGCATAATTAATATTTTTACCTTTTTTTATCATTGTTTATAAAGTAAAGAACTATCTCCATAGCTAAAAAATCTAAACTTTTTATCTAAAGCGAACTTATAAACTTTTCTCCAATCATCACCAATAAAAGCAGAAATTAAAAGAATTAAAGTTGACTTTGGATAATGAAAATTTGTAATCAACTGATCTGTGAACTTGAACTTATACCCAGGTAAAATAAAAATGTTTGTTTTAAATCTAATATTTTGAATATTATTTTTTAACATATAATTTAGAATGATATCACAAGCTCTTCTTTTGGATATAATTTTATCCTCATCATTATAAATGAACTGATTTATTATAATTTTTTTTTTATTTTTTGAAATCATTTTACTTAGATAGTAAATAGATTCAAGTATTCTTAGGCTTGTGGTACCAACAGCAGTTATATTTTCTGCTTCATATATATTACTAATATTTATTTTAGATATATTGATCTCCTCTGAGTGCATAGTGTGATCGTAGATATTTTCCTCACTTATAGGTTTAAACGTTCCTATTCCAACATGTAAAGTGAAAAAATCTAATTTAAAATCTTTTTGAAGATCGTTCATCATTTGATTTGTGAAATGTAAACCAGCAGTTGGTGATGCAATTGAACCATTATTTTTTGAATAAACCGTTTGATAATCTTTATAATCTGAAACTTCAACTTCTCTTTTTATATATGGAGGTAATGGTATTTCGCCAAAAATATCTAATATTTCTAACCAGGTTTTATTTTTTTCCCAAGTAAATTTTATTTTATCTTGAATTCGTTTTACGTATAAAACATCTTCATTTTTTTTTAATGATAATATTTCGTTATCTGTCCATTTTTTTGAATTTCTTATAAGGCCATTAGTTAAAACCTCTTTTTTTTTTGTAAGTTGAAAATCAATTTCTTCATTAAGAATAAGAATTTCAATTTTTGCATTATTTCTATTTGAAAATATGAATCTACCATTGATTACTTTCGAATCGTTAAAATAAATAGAAGTATTCTTTGGGAGATGATCGCCTATAGATTTAAATTTTGATTGAGAAATCTTTCCTTTTCTATAGATTAAAAGATTTGAGTTTTTTCTTCCGTCTTTAGGATGATTTGCTATTAAATCCTTATTAATATCATAATTGTAATTATTTAATGATAATTTAGATCTAAACATTAATCAATAAATATTTTTAAGGCCTTAATTTTCTAACCTCACTACCTGTTTTCCAAAGCTCTGATTCTTTTAGCTCTTTTAATTCTTTTTCCAAACTTATTCTATAATCAGGTTTATTGTTTGATTCAATTGTAATTTTTGTTTCATTTCCATTTTCTACAGAATCATATAATTCTTCAAATACAGGGTAGACAGCATCTCTGAATTTTTTCCACCAGTCAAGTGCACCCCTCTGAGCAGTGGTTGAACAATTAGCATACATCCAATCCATACCGTTTTCTGCCACTAAAGGATATAGTGATTGTGTTGCCTCTTCAACAGTTTCATTAAATGCTTCAGAAGGAGAATGACCTTTTTTTCTTAAAATTTCAAATTGCGCCGCAAACAAACCTTGAATTGCACCCATTAGTGAGCCTCTTTCACCAGTTAGATCGCTAAATACTTCTTTTTTAAAAGTAGTTTCAAATAAATATCCTGAACCAACTCCTATACCTAAAGAAATTACTTTCTCTCTTGCTCTTCCAGTATAATTTTGATGAATGGCAAAACTTGAATTAAGGCCATTTCCTTCAATAAACAATCTTCTCAGACTTGTTCCAGAACCTTTTGGAGCTACTAATATTACATCAATGTTTTTTGGTGGTATTATATTAGTTTGATCTTGATAAGTTATTCCAAATCCATGAGAAAAATATAATGTTTTATTTTCAGTTAAATGTTCCTTTATCAAAGGCCAAACTTGTATCTGTCCAGCATCTGACAATAAATATTGAATAATTGTTGCCTTACTACAAGCCTCATCTATTTCAAAAAGATTTTCTCCTTCTATCCAACCATCTTTAAGAGCTTTTTCCCAAGATTTTGAGTTTTTCCTTTGTCCAACAATAACATTAAATCCATTGTCTTTTAAGTTTAATGATTGTCCTGGACCTTGAACTCCATAGCCAATGACACCTATCACTTCATTTTTTAAAACTTCTTTAGCTTTAGATAAAGGAAATTCATCTCTAGTCACAACTTCTTCAACAGTTCCAGCGAAATTAATTTTTGCCATATTATTAAATATTTAATTTATTTGATTTTATTTTTTCTAATGTCCTTAAAAAATTAATTGTTTTTCTCTTTTTCTTTGAAAGAGCTACTCTTCCAGACCTAGCAAATTCTAAAATTTCACCAAATTTTTTAAGTTCAT
>CAZKLB010000007.1:50972-69083 GCA_964553685.1 uncultured Marinoscillum sp. | reverse complement strand
TTTTTCTCATTCTCAGAGATCAAAAATCTCCAAGAGATTGTATTCTCCTCTGTTTCAGATATAAGTTTGGCATAACTATCACTCCATTCTCTTGTGTCAATTGTTCTGTCATCATTCACAGATAGTTCACAAATAATTATAACTTCTTTATTTTCTTTATCGTTTATTGTTTTCATAATTCAATCTACAACTATCTAATTTAAATTCAAAGGGGGGTGGGATTTGGGATGAACTAATTGAATCTATTAACCTATATTTTATTAAGAATATAAGAGAAATTAAATGTATCCTTATCTTATTTTAAACGTTACAAGTGATGAACTTATTAAATTAATCATGACAAATACTAAAAGACCATTATGTCAATGTGGTAATACTAGTAACCCAAATGGTTACTGTGACGGATCACATTCAAAATAGTTTATAAAACCCATCTAAAGATGGGTTTTATTTTTTTATAACTACGATGTCATCTAAAAAAATACTAGGTAGAAGAGGATCTAGTTGAGGTTTATAGAAAACTACTCTAGCTTGATTAACTCCCTCTGGAACATCAAATTCTATTTTATTTTCTGTCCACTCATCATTCTTAGGTACCTCGTATTCAACAAATTTTATCTTATTACCTACCTCATTTCTAATTACTGCATTAAATGTATTTTGAGGTTTCGTTTTCCATCTATGAAAAAATATAAATTCATATGACTCTCCTGGTTCAACATCAATGATTTGAAATAATGACCCATCGTGCGGATCGATTCTTGCAAGATAATTTCCTGTATTTGGTTCTTGAGCTGCAGATGAAATTACAGAGTTTTTAAAACCTGCCCATGGTTCTAAATCTCCTGTCTCAAATGTCCCGTTTTCTAGAAGGTTACCTTGTACCTCAGTAACAATTTCAATTTCTGGATCTGATCCAGGTCCACTTAGTAAGTTAGGCTTATAATTTGCATAATATTCTCCTAATTCAGTAAGCATATCATTTTCATCGTATAAAACAGATGAAGCAATTTTTGGAAAATTTGGTGAGTCTTTTGTTCCACTAAACCACGCAAATCTTTTCACATATTTTCTATTATATAGTTCAGGTAGAAGTGTTCTCATTGTCCCTAATATTTGTGAGGTTGTATATCTATTATCCTCTATTGTTACAGCAAGATTATCTCTTACAGCCATTTCAGTTATCCAAATAGGCTTATTATACTTTTGAAATACATTATCGACTGCTTCAATGAAAAGTTGTGGATTATTTCCTCTATACAAATGAATACATATAAAATCAACCCTAAGATTTTCTTGTTCTGCTCTTAACATAAATTCATCTAGCCAACCATTATTCAATCCGGCAGGGGCAGGGCTACCTAGTGGAACACCAATTTCTTCAAGTTTTGGCCATAAACTTATTGCTTCATCTACAGTTAAATTGGATTGTGTCTCTAGATCTGGTTCGTTAAAACCTAATACATTTTTAACTTTCCCTGCATTGACAAGATCTTTAATTTTATCTATTTCAACATTATTTACACTTCCTGATCCCCAAAACATGGGAACAAATTCAACACTATCAGGTATATTTTCTTTTAAGTCCCTATTCCAAGAGTAGTGCCAGAATGGCTTTAGTCGACCTATTCTTGTTGACCATGTAGTTTCTTTATAGGCCATTCCTATTCCTTTTTTTGTTTCTATATCTACATCAATACCAACACCTGAAAAGGGAGGTGCATTTTGAGCTCTTTCTAATCTTGATATATTCAAATCATCATCTGAGCAATTCATTAAGGAAATTGAAAAAATAAATAGAATTAAAATGTTTAAATAATTTATTTTCATAATTAATAACCTGGATTTTCAACTAATTTTGGATTATCTGCAAGTCTATTTAGACCTAAAGCATAATAATAATTTCTTTCTGGATGTAATCTTATCCCACCTACATCTCCATCAGCCATTTCCATGGTGTAAGTATTATCATTTGCATTATATCTGTAGTGCAGTCTGTGTCTTCTAACATTATCTAGCTCTTCAACAGCTATTCTCCATCTTCTTAAATCCCAAAATACATGATCCTCAAAAGCAAGCTCGCATCTTCTTTCTTGTCTTATCTTACTTTCCGTTATGTCAATATTAGATAGTGATGGCATACCAGCTCTATTTCTTATTTCATTCATTACATTTACCATATCACCATTAGGATCACCAAGATAGTATGCTGCTTCAACATAGTTTAAATATATCTCGCCAAGTCTATATATAATATAATCGGTGCTTGATCGACTGGCATCAGGCGTTGAAGGGTTTGTTCTTTTTCTGATAAGAAGACCAGTTGCTAAACTTCCTGTTAATTTAGATGGTCCATTTTTTGGCCATCCAGCTTTATTTCCTGCCATTGATCTATGAAAGAAAACAGTACCACCTTTAAATGATGAGCCTGGATAAAATATTGAAGCTCTCATTCTAGGGTCTCTTTGTTCAAAAAATATATTTGGGTCAATTGGTGTTGAATCATCAAATATTGATCTATCCATTTTTCCTGATTTTCCATCAATAAAATCAAATTGTTCTAGCGTTTCAAGATATACTGTGTAATTAGAACTCCAATTAAATCCAAATCCAGCTGGTTGAGCTAGAGCATCCCATTGATGACTTTTTCCTGCGTCGTAGTCATATTTTTCACTAAAAATTATTTCAGGATTTCCATTTTCATCAATAAATAAATTATTAAAATTTTCTACTGGATCAGGTTCTTCATTGTAAAGAGCGAAAACACCTGATTGAATTATTTCTCTTGATGCGTCAAGAGATTTTTTATAATACAATTGTGCTTCTTCACTTGGAAATCCAAGTAAGCCATCTAATTGCTCATTTCCAAAGTTAGCTATACTAGCTGCATATAGCATTGCTCTACTTTTGAGAGATAATGCAACCCATTTTGTGATTCTACCTTCATCTCCGGATTGAGATGGAAGAAGGTTAGAAATTTCATCCATCTCATTAGAAATAAAGTCGTATATCTCTTTTTCTGAATTTCTTTCTTTATAGACTTCGTCATAACTTCCTTGAACAGGTATCACATCAGTAACAAGTGGAACCCCTCCAAATCTCTTAGCCATCTCAAAATATGCATGTGATCTTATAAATCGAGCTTCTGATACTCTAGTGTTTATAAAGCTTTGACTTAAATTTTCAGATTGAGGAAGTTTTGTAATCATTTGATTACATTCTCTTATTAAAGAATAGTCGTAATAATCTAAAACTTTTCCAATCAGACCATTTTCATTATAATCAACATCAAGAACTTGGGTGTATGGGGTTTGCCAAGAAACACCGTAGTTTCTAGATTCGCCTCCGAAAGAACTTATCAAACCCATATTTAAATTTCCATTACCAGATTTTATATGAAATTGTGCACGATCATATAAATCAAATAAGAATGCATCTGCAAGGGTAGGATTATCAAAAACCATTTCATCAGATATAATATCGTTCCTTGTAAGATCAAAAGGGTCATAGCATCCTGTTATTAGAATGAAAATAAGTGAAATTAATTTATTGCTTTTATTCATATTTTTAAAAAAGTATTCTAAGTCCTACTGTGTAAGATCTTGTTATTGGATATCTTCTTGTTGCTTGAGTGTTAGGATCAAATTCTGGGTCAAATGAGTTCTTATAAATACCGAGATTTGTCCACGTTATAAGATTTTCTGATGCAACGTATATTTGAGTTGATTTTAATCCAATTTTTGAAAAAATTTTCTCTGGAATATTATACGACAGATTTATATTTTTAATCCTCAGATACCTCACATCTTTTAACCAAAAGTCAGATATTTTTGAGTTGTTGCTGTTAGCTGATAAACTTGCTGCGGGCAATGTTGCATTTGGATTAATATTTATATCTGGATTATCTGGGTGGGGCTGCCATGCATAATCATAATGATAAGATAATGGTATAGATCCATTACTAAACATATTTGCTGCTGGACCATTAATATAGATACTAAATTTTGATGCACCTTGTAAACTTGTACTCAATTTTAAATTTTTATAGCTTAAACTTATTCCCATTCCATATGTTATCTCGGGCATATTAGTAGCATATCCTATTAAATCTTGATCTCTAAAGTTTATAGTATCATTTTTATCGAGATCTATGTATTTAATATCACCAGGTCTTAGTGTAAGATTTCCATTACCATCTTGAATTATTTTATGGTTATTAATTTCATCCTGAGTCATAAAAATTCCATCAGATATGTAACCAAACCTTCTATTTACCCATTGACCTTCTCTACCAAAAATTCTGATATAATCAGGGTCAGTAAATTTCTCTAAATCTTTTCTAATTATAAACTTTTCTTTGCTGTAAGCGAAATTTGGAGATATTTCTATTTTGATATCACCTACATTTTGTTGATATATTCCTGATAATTCTAATCCTCTATCATCACTTACATTGATATTAGTAAGCGGTAGATTAAAACCACCTTCCTCAGCAACTGCTTTTTGATCATTACTTAATATATTTTCTCTTTTACGGTAAAATAAATCTAATTCAAGTTGAAGACGCCCTTGTAAAAATGAAGATTCTAAACCTATATTATACATCGACATAATTTCCCAAGATAGAAAAGGATTAACTTCTCCTATGGTTCTAATTGTTGTCTCTGAATTATTTAATCCAAATAAATAAATATTTTGAGATTGATATCCGGCTAGATAATCAAAACCACTTATTCCATTAGCAGTATCATCCCCAAGTTGTGAGTAAGATGTTCTAAGCTTTAAACTAATATTTTCTCCATTTGAGAAAAATGGTTCATCAGAAGCTATCCAACCAAAAGAAAAACTTGGAAAATAACCCCATCTACTCTCAGGAGCAAATAGTACGTTTCCGTCTGCCCTAAATGTTGATTCAAATAAATATCTGTCTTTGAATCTATAATTAACTCTTGTCACAAAACTTTTTCTGCCTATATTAGAACCTGAAAATCCATCATTGGTTTGCTCATTTTCTGATCCTATAAATAGCTCCGGTATAGATGTTGTAAATAAATTTTTTCTAGTTGCTGAAAATTGACTAAATCTTCTACTTGTTTGTTCAGCTAGAATTAAAATTTTAAAATTATGCGAGTTAATTTTTTTAACATATTCAGCAGAAAGTAAAGGGTACAACATCGTTCTTCTATATTGTGAGTTTGAAATTGATGAAATTCCATTTCCTACACCTTCAAGTGATAGGGTATCCAAAGATTGTATATACCTATAAACATTGTAGGGATTTCTAAATGTTTTTTCAGATTTATCCAAGACCTGAATATTCATATCAGCTCTTAATGTTAATCCATCAATTTTTGGTATTTTGTATTTTAATCCGATCTTTCCTCTAAATGTATTGTCAATCCTATCATAAGTACCAAATATATTTCTATAGGATCTAGCTAAAGGATTTCTATTTCCTGTAGTTGAACCAGAATAAGCTACAAATGGTTTTGAAAGATCTGGAATTAATATGTCTTCAGGTAAAGATGTTGGATAAATTGGTTGTGCTGTTGATAAATCAATCCAAATATTAGATAGAGCATTATTGGAAGGTCTTTCTCTAAGATCTTGCCTGTAAGATAAATCAATACCAAAGTTTAGATTATTATTTATCTCAATATCTAAGTTAGATCTTACATTATATCTTTTATAATCAAAATCTCTTGATCTAAAAAAACTCTCTTGATCTAAAAATCCAAATGAAGTATAATATTTCACATTTCCTGATCCACCTGACACATTAAGGTTGTATTGTTGCATTGGTGCATTATTTTTAATTAATGCATCTACCCAATTTCCTCCTTCATACCCATCAACTTTATCATTAAATTTTTTTATATCGTCCTCAGAAAATGTGGCATTAGCATCTGAAAAATCATTTAAATTTGCTTCTCTTACAAGTTCTACATACTGAGATGGTGATACATGATCTAAAAATGCTGTAGCAGATTGTGCTGTATAACTTGAACTAAATGAAATTTTAGGTGTTCCATCACTTCCACGTTTAGTAGTAACTAAAATTACACCATTACCAGCTCTAGCACCATAAACTGCTGCTGAAGCATCTTTTAATACACTTATACTTGCTATGTCATTCTGATCAATTCTTGAAAAATCCATTTGAACGCCATCTACCAATATTAATGGGGCTTCACTAAAACTTCTTATTCTTATCTGAGTATTTTCACCTCCAGGTAATCCTGAGTTTTGTCTAGTCATTACGCCTGGAACTTTACCGGCTATCAAATTAGATGAATTTGCAACTGGTACAGATAATAGTGTTTCTTCATTTATTGTAGCAACAGACCCTGTAATATTAATTTTTTCTTGTGACCCATACCCAACAACTATCACCTCACTCAATGTTTCGATATCTGGATCTAAATAAACATTAATAAATTGATTTCCATCTATTCTTATTTTTTTTGATAAATACCCAGCAAAAGAAATTTCAATAAAAGAATTGATATCAGCACTCAATGTAAAATTTCCATCAATATCTGAAATCGTACCATTAGTTGTTCCTTCGATAATTATGGTTGCGCCAGGAAGACCTTCATTATTTTCATCACTAATTTTTCCATTGACTGTGATTGATTGAGATACCAAGGAAAAACTTAAAAAGTATGTTATAATGAAAAAGATATACTTCATATTTTCATTTATTATTCGCAAAAATAACATTAATTAATTTCTTCACCTTATCCCGTTAATATCATAATTTGAAAGATAATTCCAAATTAAAATATTTGCATCTATATCTCCATTTGAATATCCCTCTTTACCTGATGATATCTCATTAATTTTTGGCCAATCATGTCCGCCTCCTATAATTTTGTAGTGTTCAACTGTAGTACCTTTATCACCATCTTTCCAAGAGTATAGCTCAACTGTACTCCCATCATCAACATTTATATTTTCAATTTGACTTATTGTAGGTATTTCATTCGTATTATTATAATTAGCCCAGTAATTATTTGAATTTTCCTGAGATAAATAATAAGTACTTATACCATCATAGAAATCATCTGTTCCATGAATATTAATAATTGGAGTAGGGTGTATGGGTGAGCAGTAATTATAAGTATCAATAAACATATGTCCTCCAACAACACCAATTCCAGCAATTTTATCATTTAAAAGACATGCTAATTCATATGTAAGATATGCTCCATTTGAAAAACCACATACATAAACTCTTTCTAAGTCGATACTTTGAGATATGGATACCTCTTCTATAATATGTTCAATGTAGCCAACATCATCAACCGAGGTTGATTTTGAATTTTCTGCACCAAGGTGCCAGGTAGGATTCCCATAATCATCAAGAGTAGCTTGAGGATATATCAATATAAATTTCGCTGTATCAGCAATTGGTCTCATATCACTTGTATAATCCATATAACTTTGTGCATACTGTGATCCACCGTGGAGATTTATTACTACTGGAAGTTTTTCAGAATCATTAGATGATTCAGGTATATAAATCAAATATTCTCTATTTAGTTCATCAAAATTTGTATTGATAATATTTAAACCTCCCTCGAAATCATTCCCATTATCACAACAATCATTTTTAAAATCATCACATGAAAAGAATAAAAATAAGATTAAATAAATAAATTTTTTCACAGGTAAATTTTATGAATATTTAATTTGTAATTGAAACATAATCCTAAAAAAACGTATTATAAATAAAAAAAAAATTATGAAAAAATTATTATCTATAACATTATTACTACTACTGTTTAACTCAGCCTATGCTCAGAAGCTAACTGTAGATACTGAGAAAAGTAAAATAAAATGGATTGGTAAAGAAATTACTACCAGCTCGCATTATGGAACCTTAAAATTTTCAAGTGGTGAAATTACGTTAAAATCTGATGAAATTTCAGGTGCAGTTAGTGTAAATATGGAATCAATTAGTGTAGATGATTTATCTGGTGGCTCTAAAAATAGGTTAGAGGGTCACTTAAGATCAGATGATTTCTTTTCAGTAGAAAAACATAAAGAATCTAAAATTGAGGTTATATCATCAAAAAAAAATGGTTCATCTTATGATGTCAATGGAACATTGACAATCAAAGATATATCTCATCCGATTAATTTCACATTAGATATGAAAGATAAAATGGCTGAAACTAAACTAACTTTTGACAGATCAAAATATGATGTAAGATTTAGATCAGGATCATTTTTTGAGAATCTTGGAGATAAGTTAATTTTAGATGATATAGAATTAGAAGTAACTTTATACTTTAATTAGATTTCTTTTTATCTATATTTTGATTCTATTAGGTTTTTTAAGTTTTTTAGTGATTTTAAATAGTTTTTAAGGCTCATAACTCTAAGACCTATAAAATAATTTCTATCGTTTAGTAAGTTTTTAAGTTCTAAGTCTTGAAGATTATTGAAAACGTATTCTCTATCAACATACGATTTTGAGCTATTTCTTTTATCTTCAGCCCATAATCTTATCTTATCAGAATTTTCTTTTAGTAAAGATAAATTAACCTTCACCCTGTTCATTCTTGTTGTGTAAACTGCTTCTATTTCTCTGCTTACATCGTGATCATCAATAAGTACTAAATTTCCAGAATTTATTAAACTTTGAAAATAAATATCCTCTTGGGAAAAAGTATTCCACCATGTAATCATCCACTGATATATATTATTATAGTTTTCTTCCTGGTTCCAATAATTAAGATTACCATTTATATCATAACTATGACCGAACAAATAATTATCATGTAAATCAATTAATTTTGTCTTTTTTAGATTATTCGTAATATCACTAGTGATAATAAAATTAACTTTTTGCATATTTTCTAATTGCTTTAAATGGTTTTCACAATAAATAATATTATTATCAATTTCTTTAATAAGTGTAAATACTGATTTTTTTATTTCTTCAATTTCAAGATTAGATCTCGTACACCTGTCTACACTAAATGAGAGGATAATTCCAAGAAAAATTGCTAAGGTTTCGAAGATATATTTGCTGAGACTTTTCATCAGCTAAAATTACTACGATATGGCGTCTTTTAAAAATATTGCCTTGTGTTCTGAAATCTTAAAGAAAAACTTATGGTCTGATTTATTTTTAACCCTAACTTTTAAAAAATGATCTTCAAAGTTAATGGTATAGTGTTTTTCATCAACTTTAAATATTATTAGTTTATAGTATGGGATTGCTAATCCGTAGGTTGTTTGTTTTGATTTAAAATATACGATAATACCTTTTTTTCTTATCTCGATATTACATTCATTTAAGTCATAGGATTTAGAAAGTATCTCATAAATTTTATTATCAGATTTTTTTATAAGAAGTTTTTTTGATCCAACCCCGCCTTTTTTAATTTTATTAAATAAATCAAATTCTTTACCTACAAGACTTATGATTTCTTTCTCAATTACTGGATCTTTGTGTGATAAATTTCTTAACATAATATTATGATACGATTTGATTCAACAAATGATTTAAAACTATTTTTAGATGAGATGGTATATAAATATGAAAATACTGATTTTATAGAATCAGATCCTATACAAATTCCTTATCAGTTTAATAAGAGGCATGACATTGAAATATCTGCTTTTTTAACCTCAATAATTTCATGGGGAAATAGAAAAATGATAATTGAAAATGCAAAGAAAATGTTAGATATAATGGATTGGAGTCCCCATGATTTTATTTTAAATTTTAAGGAGAATGAAATTAAATCAATATCTTTTGTTCATCGAACATTTAATAAAAATGATTTAAAGTTTTTTTTTAGATCTCTAAAAAATATCTATAAAAATCATGGTGGATTAGAGAAAGTTTTTACGCCAAAAAAGAATGAAAAATGGGTCTTTGAATCTATAACAAGATTTAGAAATAAATTTTTTTCAATCGATCATGAATCAAGGACGAAAAAACATATTTCAGACCCCAAAAAAAAATCATCATGTAAAAGAATAAATATGTTTTTAAGGTGGATGGTAAGAGATGGAGAGGTTGATTTTAATTTATGGAAAAAAATACCGAAATCAATTTTGTCCTGTCCTCTTGACACACATACGCTACGAATAGCTAACAAATTAAAATTGATAAGAAGAAAAAGTAATGACTTAAAAACACTATCAGAATTGGATAATAAGTTAAGATTATATTGTCCAAATGATCCGGTGAAATATGATTTTGCCTTATTTGGATTAGGAGTTGAAAAAGAATTTTAAATTAATCGATTTTATTAAGTATTTCCCACCTTGCCAAACTAATTGGTATACTTCCTGCCTCATTAAATTTTTTAAAAAAATCAATTAGTGTAAACTCTTTATTTTCTTTTTCAAGTTTTTCAGCGTATTCAGCTACAATCTTTTCAGCTAAATATTTGCCAGTTATATATGAGGTTCCGTATCCTGGTTGCCTTAGATATAGATGCTGCTCAAATTGAAGAAGATGTGGTTCTCTATTCATCCACCTTCTTGGGGTCCACTTTACATGAACTTGACCTGCTTCCTCCATAGTCATTTGATTCGCATGAGCATATAGAGAACCTAATCCTCTTGCTGCTCTTTGAGCAATCATTATCCAAACAATTTCTTTTGATCTCGGGCTGTCATTATAGAGTCCAGCATGCATAAACATCTCCTCGACCCCAGTTGCTATCCCCTCATTCTTAGAATCGAATATATTATAAAGAAGGGCCTCTCTTCTAATTGGACTTGGATGAGGATTATCTCTTATTTCGGCAAGATCAAACCAATGAACAAAATGACTGTAAAGAGGTAATGGATCTAGATGTAATCCAATATTAAAGAAATTTCTATCATCCTTAGGCACAAAGGTCCCCATATGTTCTCTTAACGCTGGTTCCATGTTTTCTTTGAATGGCATAATCTCTTTTTCTTTGATAAATTTTATAAACCTTTGAACTCCAAGCTCTGTCATTTTTTCAAATTCCTCTGGTGTATTTGCAGCCACTAATTGAGGTAAATCTCTATTATTATGTTCTTCAAGTTTTAAAGATGACCAAGCCCTATCTAATTCTCTTTGAAGGAGGCGAACTTCATCCTCCCATGTCATTGGAACAAGGTGAACATTTTTTTGGTACCATGTGTAATTTTCTTTACCAATACCAGAAGGCCCATTTTTAAATTTTGATTCATTTTCAAGCCAATTTATAAATTCAACTGTCGATTCATATGCTTTTTCAATTGCGATATTTATCTTATCTGTATCTTCTAAATTCAAATCTTTCTTGATTTTTTTTATGTTATCTCTTTGTTGCTTAAAATTTTCAATACCTGCTATCCAAAGATCTTTTGCGTTACCTGTTAAATTTTTTTTAGCCTGTTGTAGAAATGGTGTTATTGAATTAATTTCATTTAAAAATTGATTTTTAGAATTTTTATCTAGTGGTAAGTCATACATCCAATATTCTAATACTCCGTGATTTGTTGGGCCTTCGTGAGCAGGAACATCGCTTTGTCGCATCCATATAGTCTGATAAAAAGCTGGGTCTCTTTTCCATGGCATTAATACACGAAAATTAAAGTCATAACCATTCATTTCAGCTCTAATTATATGCCAGTCGATCTGGTTACTGATTGACCAATCATCAATCTTGAATTGATCTAAACTATTTCTTAACTCTTTATATTTTTTTTGATCGTTATTAAATCTCTTGTCGGTATAATCAGGTGCACCATTAAGTAAAGGTGGAGTCTCAAATTCTCTCCATTCTTTAAAGAGATCAATCAAATCATCATAATTATTTGACGAATCTTGCATAGTGTTAGATGAATAGTTACATCCTACGAATAGAAATAAAAAAAATATTTTTTTCATTGCTTAAATTTTAATGGATTGGTTTATATAATCATAAGTTTTTTTTACTGCATTTTCATCATCCATTGATGAAAGAACTTTATTGAATGGTTCTGCTCTAACTGATCCGTTATAATCGATATCAACTAAAAAATTTATAAAGTTTTTAATATCAATTACTCCTGTTTTTGATGGTAATTCTCTCTCATAATCTATTTGAGATTTAGGATCTCTACCAATAACCGCATCATTTAGATCGACAGTAACAATATCTTCATTAGTTAAAAATGAGTATTTTTCGATAGAATCTTCAGAGCAATACCAATGGAAGGAATCAAGTTGATACTTTATATTTTTAGAATCAATGTCTTCAATTAGGTCTCTCATCTCATCAATTGTATGAATAAAAGGGTATTTATCTCTATTCATAAGAGTTCTAACACCAACATATTCAAGTCCTAATTTTATATCAAATTCTTGTATTACCTCAGATATCATAGATATTCTATTTTTATGAAGACTAAAATTTTTTTTATAGGTCAATTCTTTATGAGTAGGCATTATCCAAGTATTAAGTTTATCAACTTTGAATTTTTTCATTGTTTGACAATAATTTTTAAGATTTGATAAGTGATCCCTAAAAATTGAATTATTATTCCTAAAGTCAACGGGTAGTCCTGCAGAATCCCAGGATAAATTATATATATCCATTTTTTCTTTAAATTTTTCTGCTTCGTAATCAGTAAAGTCTTTTAACTCTAAAATATTAGGTGATATTGCCTCATATCCATACTTTTTAGCAATATCTGCTAATTCATTTAATTTTAGACTAACTCCTATTGAACCTGGATTAAGTGATATTTTAAATTTTCTTCTTTTCTGAGATAAAATATTAGTAAATGGCAATACCGATCCAATTACTGCTGAGGAAAATATAAATTTTCTTCTTTTCATTTCATTTCATTATTTTCGTTACTAATATTAAATATCATGATTAAATATAAAGCGTTTTTTCTTATTATTTTTTTTACCCTGTCCTGTTCTGAAAAAAAAAGTGATAACAATTATTCTGGAATGATTCTAATTAAGGGTGACACTTTTCTGATGGGTAGTAATGACTCTGAAGGTCATCCCGACGAGAGCCCTGTGCATGAAGTCAAGATTAATTCGTTTTGGATTGATATAACAGAGGTAACTAATTTACAATTTAAAGAATTTGTTGATGCAACTGGTTATATTACTACAGCAGAAATGAAACCGGATTGGAATGAATTAAAAAAAGATTTGCCTCCGAATACACCAAAGCCTGACGAAAGTTTATTGGTTCCAGCATCATTAGTTTTTAAGAAGAATGAAAATATTACAAATCTAAATAATCATACTCAATGGTGGAATTGGGTTAAGGGTGCTAATTGGAGACATCCTGGAGGAGAAGGTACGTCTATTGATGGTAAAGATAATCATCCAGTAATTCATGTTAGTTGGTTTGATGCCATGGCTTATGCTAAATGGAAAGGGAGAAGATTACCAACTGAGGCTGAGTGGGAATTTGCTTCAAGGGGAGGATTGAAAAATAATAAGTATAGCTGGGGAAATGATCCTAATTTAAGCAAATATGCAAATACGTGGGAGGGAACATTTCCTAAAAATAATATAAAAATAGATGGATTCGAATCTACCTCACCTGTCAAATCGTACCCGCCCAATAATTATGGACTATATGACATGTCTGGGAATGTCTGGGAGTGGTGTTCTGATTTATACAATTTTAACTACTATAGTACACTATCCAATACTATAGCAGATAATCCTAAAGGACCAGAAAAAAGTTTTGATCCTAATGAACCGTATTCGGAAAAGAGAGTGGTTAGAGGAGGTAGTTACCTGTGTAGTAAATCATATTGTACTGGTTATAGAAATTCTATGAGAATGAAAAGTACACCTGATACTGGTTCAATGCATACAGGATTTAGAACTGTAAAAGATATAGACATTTAATAAATGAGATTATTATTTTTATTTTTAATATCGTTAAATACAAACTTATTTTCACAGGAAAATAAAAAAATTATTGATGATTTTATCATTGAAGGAATTGAATTATGGGGTATTCCTGGAATGAGTGTGGTAGCTGTTAATGATACTTCAACTTTATTTAAAAAGTCTTACGGTAAGCGAAACTATTTTTCTGATGAACTTGTAAACTCTGAAACTATATTTTCTATGGCTTCAACAACAAAGGCTTTTATTTCTATGGGACTTGGTATTTTAGTAGATAGAGATTCAATTAAATGGGACGATAAGGTTGTCAACCATTTGAAGAATTTTAAATTATCTGATGATTATATAACCAATGATGCAAGAATAAAAGATTTATTAACTCATAATCTTGGAATTGGTAATGAAGATAAATTGTGGACAACTGATAGTACTTCAATTAATGAATTACTTTATAATTTCTCTAAATCACCAAAAGAGTATCCTATAAGAGGAGGATACAAATATCAAAATATAATGTATGTAATTGCTGGAGAATTAATAGAAAAGGTTTCAGGTATAACTTGGCAAAAATTTATTGAGTCAAATATTCTATCAAAAATTGGTTTAGAATGTACATTTACATGGTCTAAAGATATTTTTAATTATAATAATTATACTCATCCACACTTAGACGACTATGAAGATGGTATCGTAAATGTTCCGTTTACCATTTCGGATCAGATTGGTGCGGCAGGAATGATGTGGTCTTGCCAAAACGATATGGAAAAATATTTAAAGTTTTTATTAAATAAATCTGAAGTTAATGGTGACAGGGTTTTATCTAAAGAGACATTTGAATATATTTTTGAACCTCAAATTATTATAGGAGATTCATTTTATCCAACCTCTAAATTAACCAAACCTAACTGGAAGACTTACGGATTAGGATGGTTTCAACATGATTATAGAGGATTAAAAATAGATTTACATACAGGTAGCTTGCAAGGATTAGTCGCGATAATTGCTCTTGTCAGAGATAAAAATATTGGTATTCAGGTATTTGCTAATCTTGATAATGCTGAGATAAGACATGCTATAATCTATAAGATTTTTGATTTATTATTATTCAATGATAATTCACGAGACTGGAATAGAGAAATATATGATTTATATATGGAAAGGAGAGATGACTATAAATTATCATATTTTGACACTTTCAAAGATAGAAATGCTGATACTAAATTATCTCTTGATTTAATTAATTATGTAGGTACATTTTCTAATGATATGTATGGAGACATTAAAGTAATACTTAAAAGAAAGAACGGGAAAAAAACAAAAAAAAATAGATTTTTAAATCTTGATGTCAACGGTAATATCAAAAATTTTGATCTTGAATGGTGGCAAAATGATACTTTTATTACGGATAAAGATGAAAAATGGAGAGAAAAGCTATTAGTTGATTTTGAGGTTAATAGTGGAAAGGTGAAAAGTCTAAAAATTTATGGTACTAAATTTGTTAAGGTTAATTAAAATCAATTTTTTAATATTCTTATTTTTTTCATGTGATGAGATCAATAAAAAAGATAAAAATGTAATAATTATTTTAGCAGATGACCTTGGTTATTCTGATCTTAGTTATTTTGGATCCGAAATAAAAACTAATAATATTGATTTTTTAGGAAAAAATGGAGTGGTTTTCACAAATTTCTATAGTTCACCTCTATGTGCACCTTCAAGAGCAATGTTACTCTCTGGCAATGATAATCATACATCAGGAATAGGAATACAAGCATATAATTCTGATCTATATGGATATGAGGGAGTTTTATCAAAAAGAGTAAAAATTATTCCTGAAATTTTAAGAGAATATGGCTATAAATCATTTTTATCCGGAAAATGGCATATTGGAGGTGATCCTATAGATAGAGGATTTGATAATACATTTACACTTTTGCCAGGAGCTTTTACTCATTACGATAATAATAAGCCAATTGAAGGTTACCCAGATACAGCTTTTTCCGAAAACGGTAAAAAGGTGCTTTGGCAAAATGGAAAATATTCTAGTGATGTATACACTGATAAAATGATTGATTTCATAAATAATTCCAATGGATCATCTTTTTTTGCTTATTTATCCTACACTTCACCTCATTGGCCACTCCAAGTTGATAAAAATCATTCAGATAAATATTTAGGAGTTTATGATAATGGGTACGAGGAAATTAGAAAAAAAAGATATGATAATCTCATTTCAAAGGATATTTTACCTGGTAAAACAAAAATAGATAAAGACTTTTCAGAGTCATGGAATATTTTAACCGATGATCAAAAGAAAATAGAATCAAAGAAAATGGAGGTTTATGCTGGAATGATAGATAATTTAGATTTTAATATAGGTAAATTATTAGACTTTTTGAGACATAAAAAAATTCTTGATAATACCATTATAATTTTTATGTCTGATAATGGAGCTGCTGCTGAGGATTTTTTCTATAACAAGACTTATGGGCCTTATATTCAATCTAAATTTACATATGATGGAAATATGATTGGCTCTCCAGAGTCATTTGCATCAATAGGAAAAGAATGGGCTCAAGTAATAACATATCCTTTTAAACTTTACAAAGGGTTTAGTACGTCTGGTGGTATGTTAGCACCTTTAATTATATATGGTTTGGATGATGTAAAACCACAGATTTCAAAAGAATTCACCTCAATAATGGACATTGCACCTTCTATTTATCAAATTTTAGGAATTGAATCAATGAATAAAAGAGATTTAAAAAGTTCATTTACTTTAGATGGTGAGAGTATTATTCCATACCTATACAATAAACAAAATAAAATTCATGATAAAAATTATGTATTTTCTTTTGAGCACAGCGGTAATGCTGTCTTAATAAAGGATAATTGGAAATTAGTTAATAAAATAACTCCATTTGATGAAAAAAATTTTGAGTTGTATAAAATTTCAGATATATCTGAATCAGAAAACTTAAAATCAGAATTTATAGATGTTTATAATCAATTATTAATTGAATGGAATGATTATAAAAGATCTAAAAAAATAATATTTCCTACTCCTTACAGAGATGATTTGAATTAATCAAAGTTAATATCAGGTTTATTTTTTTTGAAAAAAGATTTAAGAATATCGTCAACCTCCTCTTTCTCTTCAACAAGCTTTATGAGGTGAATATCTTCTTCTGATATCAACTTATCTTTAAGCAAGGTACTTTTAATCCAGTCATAGAGCGGTTGATAATGTTTCTTTCCAACAAGGATAATTGGGAATTTTTTCGATTTTTTAGTCTGAATTAATGTAAGAGCATTAAATAGCTCATCTAAAGTTCCATATCCACCAGGCATGACTATAAAACCCTGAGAATATTTTTGAAACATTAATTTCCTGATAAAAAAATAATCAAATTTTAAAAGATAATCCTCGTCAACATATTGGTTTGTATATTGTTCAAATGGTAAATTTATTCTAAGTCCAATTGATTTTCCTTTTGATAATTTTGCTCCCATATTTGCAGCTTCCATTATCCCAGGTCCAGCACCTGAAATAATTCCAAATCCCATTTTAGAAATAATTTTAGCTATCTCTACAGTTTTTTTGAAATAAATATCGTCTGGTTTTGTTCTTGCAGATCCAAAAATTGATATAGAAGGTCCAACTTCAAGTAATGTCTCAAAACCTGTTACAGTTTCAGCATTATATTTAAGTATTCTCCAACTATCTTGTGTTATTTTATTATTCCAATTTTTCATTTTTTTTCTTAAATTTGGCAATAATTAAATTTTTATAACGTCTAATTGTTATATATACAAAAATAAATAAATTCTAACACATGAAATTTTCCTACTCATTATTAACATTTAGTCTTCTTACATTGATTTCTTTTTCATGTAGTCAGTTTGGTGATTCTTTTAGATTACCAGGTGAAAATCCTAAAGATATTGTATTGTATGAGTTAGATAATGATTATTTGGCACCAGAGTCAAAAGAATTTATTGAAAATGAATATCCAAATAATAATGTTAGTTTATCATATGTATTAGTTGGTAAAAATACTTATGGATTTGAAGCTGACTTAGATAATGATAAAAGTTTATCCTTTGATGAAGATGGTGTTTTTAAATTAGATAGAAACCATCCATTTCTTATGGATAAATATAAAAAAGGCAAAATAGGAAAGTCTGAGGATGGAGATAAGGAGGGTAGAGATAAAGATGAAAAAGATTGGGATAAAGAAAAAGATGAAAGAGAT
>CAZKLB010000007.1:18817-50872 GCA_964553685.1 uncultured Marinoscillum sp. | reverse complement strand
GGAGGGTAGAGATAAAGATGAAAAAGATTGGGATAAAGAAAAAGATGAAAGAGATTGGGATAAAGAAAAAGATGAAAGAGATAGATGTTTTGAATTTATAATGCCCTTTACTTTTATTATGCCTGACGGATCAACTATATTAATTGAGGGTGAAGATGATAATAAAAAAGTAGAAGAATGGTATAAAAGTAATCCAGATGAAAAAGATAGACCTAAAGTACAATTACCGGTTGATATATCTATTACTGATGAGAAAGGTAACGAAGAAGTTGTGACTGTAACCTCGGATGATGAAATTAAGGAGATAATAACAAATTGTGATAAGAAAAAGGAAGGTAAAGAAAGATGTTTTAAGCTTTTAATGCCTTACTCATATAATATGCCTGACGGTTCATCAATTACTATCAGTGTAGAGGATGATTACAAAAATGTTAAGGAATGGTATGAAAATAATCCAGATTCAAAGGATAAACCCGAACTTATATTCCCTGTTGATATAGAAGTTGAAAATGACTCCAAGGATGATGAAAAAGAGACTAAAGTCATAACTATAAATAGTAAAGAAGAGATGGATAAAGCCTTGATGAGATGTAACATTAAAGATAAAAAAAGAAAGAATTGTAAAAAGCTTCACGGAGAGGAAATCCCAAATTGTATTATTGAGTATGTTTCTTTAAATCATCCAGAAGATAAGATTTTACATACTAGAATGCTAAGAACAAAAGATGGAGATGTACTACATCTTGTGAAATTAGACAAAGATGGTGTTCTTAAATTTGATGAAGACTGCAAATTACTAGATTAATATATTGAATCTAACCTCTATTTCTTGGAATTGTAAATCTACATGGAAAAAAGCCAGAATTAATACCCTTTGGTGTTTGCTCGGTTGTTCCATTGGAGATTTTGGGACAATACTTTTTTTCCAATTATCTGATTATAATTTACCAACACACTATATTATGATTCTCGCCATAATAAATGGTCTTATAACATCTATAATACTAGAGACTGTTATTTTAAGTTTGTCACAGCCTTTTATAACAGCATTTAAAACTGCAATTGGAATGTCTCTTATAAGTATGATAAGTATGGAGATTGCTATGAACACAGTTGACTATTTGATAACTGGTGGAGCAATTATTAATGTCTATGTTATAATTCCTATGTTACTTGCTGGTTTTTTCACTCCTTTACCATATAATTATTATAGATTAAAAAAATATAATCAAGCTTGTCATTAATTTTTCTTTAATTTCTTATTTTTAAGTGTATTTATATTCCAAATGCTTAAAAAGATTAACTTTTTATTTTCAATCTCTTTATTAACATTAATAATTAATTGTAGTCAACTTTATTCACAAACATACCTTGAACTAAGGAAAGCTACACAGCTAAAAAGTTTCAGAATTTATCCAGGTGATAATATAAGGTTTAAAAAAAAGGGGGATGATTTTTTCACCTTTGCCAAGATAACTGGTATGAGAGATCAAAATCTAAGATTTAATAATATTGAAGTACCAATAGATCAGATTGATAAGATAGACATAAGAAAACAAACTTCTAATCGAAGTAAAATTTATGGTAATGTGATTGCTGGAGGATCTTTAGGTTATTTTATTATTGATTTTGTTAATTTATCCCTTGTACAAAGAGCAAATTACATGGATGTTTATAATAAAAATATACTAATTAGTTGTTCAGTTGGATTTAGTATTGGCTCAGCTTTAAGGATATTTAAAAGAAAATATTTTAAAAGGAATGATTTAAATAGAATATGGATTCAAAACTCTCAGTAATACTTATCACCTTTCTTTTATTAGCTTGTGATGATCTTTCATGTCGATTTAATAAAGTTCCAGATGCACCTTTTCCAAACCCTGATAGGGTAGAAGAGGTAAAAAATAATATTATTAATCAAGTAACATATGTATACGAATGTTTGGATATCGATAAATACAAAAAGCAATTTGTTGCAATAACATATACTATTGAAAGAACGTATAATTCAAGTAATAATAATCGAGATTGTTGGAATGAATCAATATATGTTAATATAGGTATTTGTTAAATGAAAAACTCACTTTTAATTTTCGTAATTTTATTTTTTTGTTTGACTTTATGTTATTTAGCTTCAGAAAATACTATAGTGTTTTTGGGATATCCATTAATGTATCAAATTTTTATTTTGACTTTTTTGGTTCAGTTTATTGTTTTCCTTCCATCATATTCCTACCAGACTGAACATTATTACGATCTAACTGGAGGTGTTACTTTTATATCAGTTATTTTATTTTCATTGTATGCAAAATATATAACATTAGGCCTTGACTTAAGATCAACTATAATTGGGTTGATGATTGTAATTTGGGCATTAAGATTAAGTTCTTTTTTGTTTTTAAGAGTTAAAAAAGTTGGTGAGGATGTTAGATTCAAAGAAATTAAAAAATCCTTTTCTAGATTTTTACTTGCTTTTACGTTACAAGGGTTTTGGGTTTTTATGTGTACATTCCCAGCTTTAATTGTATTAACATCAAGCAATTTTGAGGTTGATATTTTCTTAATTCTTGGCTCTAGTTTATGGTTATTTGGTTTTTTATATGAAGTTATTGCTGATAAACAAAAATCAAATTTCAACATTAATAATAAAGGTAAATTTATTTCCTCAGGACTGTGGTCACTTTCAAGGCATCCAAATTATTTTGGAGAAATAACATTGTGGACTGGTATAACAGTTATATCGATTACTGTACTATCTGGATTTCAGTATTTAGCATTATTAACACCTTTGTTTATTTTTAGACTTCTAAATAACATCAGCGGAGTAAATTTACTAGAAGATATTGGTAATAAAAGATGGGGATCTGAAAAGGATTATCAAACTTATATCAAAAAGACACCAAAATTTTTTCCAAAAATTTTTTAATTTTTAGTTTTAATTAAAACTACTCCATCCCTTCCATCAGAACCATATATACTTAGTTCAGAAGCACTTTTTAAAAGCTTAATTGAATCAATATTTTCAGGTAGAACAGCTTGATATGCAGAATTGTAATTTCCAACTCTTGCACCATTTATATAAAATACTACCTCCTTATAAAAATTTACACTTGTTTGACCTCTTAAATAAACTTCAGCGTTCCTTTCATCAAAGCCACTAATTTTCAATCCTGGTATTGATCTTAATCTATCTAACAATCCTAATGTAGTTTTTTGGGTTTGAGATACGTTTTGTGATGAAGATGGTGATTTATTTACTTCGCAAGAAATTAAAAATAAAAAAAATGGAATTATGAATATAAGTTTTATCATCCTATTTTGTTTTAATTAATACAACTCCTCCTGATCCTATGAAACCATATAGAGCAAGGTCTGAAGGTTCTTTTAATATGTTTATTGCTTCAATATCAGAATTTCCTATAAGATTAGCAACTTCAGAATAATTACCTACCTTTAATCCATCCAATACAAATAAAACTTCTTTCTGATGATAAATGCTATTAATTCCATTTATATAAACCTTTGCGTTGAGATTGTTTCCATTAATTCTTATAGCCGGGTTGGATCTAATTCTGTCTAATAGGCTTATATTATTATTTTGTATGCTTTTTATTTCATCCATATTATTAGGTTCTTTATATATATTACAACCTAATAAAATCATTAAGAATAATAGATTAACTCTTGTTTGCATTTCGATATTTTCTTATTTCAAAAGTTGATATAATAATTATTAGTAAAAGTAAAATTATACTTGATATTTTAACAATTAAATTACCATAATTATATGATATTGGATCAAATACCATTTCAATAGAATGGTTACCAGGTTCAATTTCAATTCCCCTTAAAATATAATTAACTCTCTTTAGTTCAGCTTCATTTCCGTTTATATATATTTTCCAACTATTAGGATAATAAACTTCTGAAAAAACGATGAAAGAAGATGAGTTATTTTTTATATCATACTTTAATTTTTTAGGGTTTGATTCAATGAGTTTAATCTCTCCTTCATCATTATAATTATAGGTTGAATTTTTTAATTTAAATTTATTAATATCAACTACAGCCTCTCTCTTGGTATTTATATTTTTTAAAGTATTAATTTCATCAAGGGGTGTTTTGACTGGAATTATCTTTTTAATAAACCAGGCACTTCCGTTAGAAAAATTGTTGATTACAACATTATTTTTATTATCACCAAATTTAAAGAATCCGGTATTTAACATATTTATTATATGAAGATCTGAAAAGTCTAAATTATTATCTTGTAGTTTTTTTACTAATTTATTTCTTTCATCATTTATATTTCTTTCTATTAAGTCTTGGTACCTTCTAATTTTTGCACCATGATATCCACCGATAGATGAATGGAAATATGAGGTTTTTGCCTCGTTAAAAGTATTTTGGAGATTATAAACTCTTTTCCGATTAGTATTATTTTCAAGAATATATTGATCTGCTTCTGTTATATTTAATTTTAAATCTCTCTTATTGTAAAAAGTACAATCATTATATAATTCACAGCTTTTATCGTCATTAAATATATTTTTATTAACTAATCCATGATCAATTACAATAAAGATTATTATGGAGAGTGAAAATATATGTTTGTTAATTTTATTATAAATTAAACCAACTGATAATCCGACAAATAAAAGAGTTAGTATTGAACCTTTCAGTATATCTGTAACAAATAAATTTTTTCTATCTTCTACTAATGCATCTCTAAACCAGTTTGGAAAATTTGCAAAATTTGAATCAACTGAACCACTATAACTTAAGAAAAAAGAAATTAAAAATAAAAATAGATAGATTCCTGAGGTAATGAAGAATGCATTAAGTAACTGTTTTAGATATTTATCTTTATTTCTTAAGAACTTTTCAATTGCTAAGGATGAAATTAGCGATAGACAAAAAATTGGAATTATTATAATAAAAGTTACAGATCTAAATTTATTATATCCTGGTAAATAATCAAAAATTAGATTATTTATAGAAGATAAGTTACTACCTATACTAAGTAAAATGCCAGTAATTAATAATCCTAAAATCCAGTTTTTTTCGTGAGATTTTAATATAATTAATCCAAATATTAATAAAAATAAACTTAATGCTCCTGCATAGTATGGTGCTGTCAATGGCTGATCTCCCCAATAGGTTGGAACTTTTCTAAGTTGAGCATTAATTTGTGAAATTCCAATATTATTTTTCCTTAAAGCTTTTCCGAGATTAGAATTTCTATCTAATTTTTCCTGACTGGAACCACCCAATATATGAGGAAAAAATAATGTTAATGGTTCAAAAAATCCATTACTATATTGGAATGCATAATCTTTATTTAGTCCTGTTATATCTACATTTAACTCTGATTTTCCTCTAATGGATTCTTTTGAGTATTCATAAATTGTCCAGAATTGTCCAAAAAATGTTCCTAAAGCTAAAGTTGCGGCAAAAATTAGCAAGGTTACTTTACTAGATATATTTGAAATTGTATCTTTTTTATAATTATATATTAAATATGATATACCATAAAAAACTAATATAATAATAGCATAATATGTAATTTGAAGATGATTTAACCTTAGATGAAGGGCTAATGCAATTGCTGTAATTATAAATCCTAAATATTTCTTATTATTTAAGCATAATCTTACTCCAGCTACAATTAAAGGTATGTATGCTATTGTTCCTATTCTTGAATTATGACCAGCACTAAACCCTACAATTATATAAGAGGATAATGTGAAGGCTATAGATCCAAAAACAGCAATTTCTGGCCTTACATTAAAAGATAGTAACATTATATAGAAAGAAATAAAGCATATAAGTAAAAGATTTACCGGATGTGGTAGAAAAAAACTATAAATTTTATGAATTAATATAATTATTTGGTTGCTCCACTTGACATCTATTAGGTAACTAGGCATACCTGAAAACATTGAATTAGACCATAAAGCCTCTTCACCATTATTTTTTCTAAATTCAATTGATTCATTTGCTGAATATTTCCACTGTTCAATATCATGTTGTTTAAGTTCTTTATTTTCAAAAAAAATAGGGTTAAAAACGTATATCGTGATAGAAAAAAATAATGTTAACGATAATATATGTTTAATAATATCTTTCATTTATTCTAAATAAATTATAATGAAATATAAATAGTATTAGTTAAATAATCATTATTTGGTTTAATTGTTATTTTTGTATGTAATGTTTGAAAATTTAAGTAATAAATTAGATCGTGCATTTAAAGTCCTGAAAGGACAAGGGAGTATTACTGAAATTAATGTTGCATCTACAATTAAGGAGATTAGAAGAGCATTAATCGATGCTGATGTTAGCTATAAAGTTGCAAAAGAAATAACATCTAAAATTAAAGACGAGGCATTGGGTCAAAATGTACTCATCTCTGTTTCTCCTGGTCAACTACTTACAAAAATTGTTGCTGATGAATTAACAAACCTTATGGGTGGTGAGTCAGCTGATATTAATTTAGATGGAAATCCTAATATTATTTTACTTTCAGGTCTTCAAGGTTCAGGTAAAACAACATTCACTGGAAAATTAGGTAGGTATCTTACAAAAAAAGGAAAAAAAACCTTACTAGTTGCGTGTGATGTTTATAGACCAGCTGCTATTGAACAACTTCATGTCATTGGTGATGATTTAAAAATTGAGGTGTATTCGGATAAAAAATCTAAATCTCCATTGAATATTGCCAAAAAAGCAATTCAACATGCTAAAAAGAATGGATTTAAATCTGTTATCATAGATACTGCTGGAAGGCTGGCAATTGATGAGAAGATGATGAATGAAATTAAATCGTTAAAAAAGACATTAGATCCTCATGAAACTTTATTTGTTGTTGACTCTATGATTGGTCAGGATGCTGTCTTAACCGCAAAATCCTTTAATGAAGCAATTGATTATGATGGTGTTGTTCTCACAAAGTTAGATGGTGATTCCAGAGGAGGATCAGCTCTTTCAATTAGAAAGGTTGTCGACAAACCTATTAAGTTTATAAGTACTGGTGAGAAAATGGATGCTTTAGATGTATTTCATCCAGATAGAATGGCTAAAAGAATTCTAGGAATGGGCGATGTTATAAGTTTAGTCGAAAGAGCACAACAAAATTTTGATGAAGAGGAAGCAAGAAAATTACAGAAAAAAATGTTCGAAAATACATTTGGTTTAGATGATTTTCTTTCTCAGATTCAAAAAATTAAAAAAATGGGTAATATAAAAGACTTATTAGGTATGATGCCTGGAATGTCTTCAAAAATCAAAGATATTGATGTTGATGATGAATCTTTTAAACCGATTGAATCAATTATCTATTCTATGACACCAATTGAACGGAAAAAACCAGATATATTAAATGGTTCAAGAAAGAAAAGAATTGCTGACGGAAGTGGAACATCCGTTCAAGAAGTAAATCAGTTGATTAAGCAATTTAATCAAATGAGAAAAATGATGAAAATGATGAAAAAATCAGGACCTTCCGGTATGATGTCAGCTCTAGGACTTGATAATAAACAGAATTAATTGTAAGTCACGCTTTTTATTGCTTTAATTGCCTTACTAACATTAGGAGTAATTTCTTCAATAAGGGTAGGAGCATAGTGGAATGGTACATCTTCACATGTTATCCTGTGAACTGGTGCATCTAAATAATCAAATGCAAATCTTTGAATATGATGACTGATTTCAGATGATATAGATGCAAGTGGCCATGCTTCTTCTATAATAACGAGCCTATTTGTCTTTTTAACTGAATTGATAATACTTTTATAATCAATTGGTCTTACAGTTCTTAAATCAATTAATTCGACACTTATATTATCTTTCTTAGCTTCAAGGTAAGTTTCTTCTGCTACTTTCATCATTTTACCAAATGAAACAACTGTTACGTCATTTCCTTCATGTACGATATTTGACTGACCAATTGGAATTAAATATTCTTCCTCTGGTACCGTACCCTTATCACCATACATGAGTTCAGATTCCATGAAAATTACAGGATCATCATCTCTAATAGATGTTTTTAAAAGTCCTTTTGCATCATATGGGTTCGATGGTATAACTACTTTTAGCCCAGGTGTATTAGCATACCAATTTTCAAAATTTTGAGAATGTTGAGCCCCTAACTGTCCCGCATTTCCAGTTGGACCACGAAATACAATAGGAATATTAAATTGTCCACCTGACATCTGATACATTTTAGCTGCTCCATTAATTATTTGATCGATAGCGACTAGAGAAAAGTTAAACGTCATAAATTCAACGATTGGTCTTAAACCGTTCATTGCAGAGCCAACACCAATACCACTAAACCCAGTTTCTGCTATAGGCGTATCTATAACCCTTTCAGGGCCAAATTCATCAAGCATACCTAGGCTAACCTTGTAGGCACCATTATATTCTGCTACTTCTTCACCTATTAGATAAACACTTTTATCTAGTCTCATTTCTTCTACCATTGCTTCCCTAAGTGCTTCTCTAAATTGTATCTCTCTCATTGATTGCAAAAATAAAAAAAGGCCTCAATAAATGAGGCCTTTTATTTGTAAATTATTAATAATTTAGTTCATTGCTGATTGTACTGCATCAGAATAATTTCTAAACTCTACATCATTTACAGCTTTATTTTTTAAATCTGTTTCTGAATCCATTGAGAATGCAGTTTTTAGATTTTTAGATATTGCATCGGAATTACCAGATCTTGCACCATATACAGCCATTACGTAATAGTAATTAGCAAACATATCCCATTCTTTTTCCTTGAATAATGCGCCTAATGCATCTAGTGTTTTCTTTGCATCTTCATTTTCACCCATAACTAGTTGAGCAATTGCTTTTCTCCAATGTGCCCATGCTTGTGTCATATATTTACCTTCAACTTTATCAAAGTATGTAATTGATTCTGCATGATTTCCAGCTGCAATAGCTAAAGCACCCATTGATACATTATATACATTTTTCATCCACATTCTATCTGTACCAACTTCCTCAGCTTTTTTCATATATTCATTTGCAGCATCCCAATCATATTTTAATGCTGAAAGTGAAGCTAAATTTAAGTAAGATTCGATGTTTTGCTCTTTATTAAGAGATATATTAAGTTGAGTTTCTCCGGCTTCTAATAATTTCAATTGTGCTTCAGATCCCATTTCTTCTTCTTTTGCAAGTTCAATATGTACTGATCCGAAATCATTATGTGCTCTCCAAGTACCACCCCATTTTACTGCAGCTCCATAAATTGCAGCTTTTTCTGCTAAGTCAGGTGTTAAACTAGCTGCAAAGAGTAATTCTCCATGAGTAAGGGCATCTGACGATGCTTCTCCAGATACAATTTTTTGGGCAATAGCTAGTATTTCATTATTTGGCTTTTTCTCAATCACTGTAACTACTTCAGTTTTTGCATTCCTAAGATCAGGATATACTTCTTTAATAAGCGTTTTGTATGAACTTAATTTTTTAAGTGATTTTTCCTTATCTACGAAAGAACCTCCACCGTTTATTATCGCTGATATTTGATTTTTATCAGAATCAGAAACAGAATTAGTCGACTTTAAAGCAGATCTAAGTGCGTCCCAGTTTTCAACTACAGGAACTAATTTAAATTCAATATTACCTGCTTCATCCTTGTAGTCATACTTGTCCATCTCTTTTCTGTAATACTTTTCAATTTCAGATGCTCTTCTACTTGCAAGTGATTCGTTAACCTTTGTTGAACCTTCTGGTGAATGAGCACCAACTACGTTTACTCCTTTCGTAATATTTTTTTCTGCTACAAATGCTGAAAATCTTTCTCCTCTATCACTTTTCTTTTCAGAACCTCTTAAGAAAGAACTTCCTTGATTAAAATAAAAATCAATAGATGTGGTTTCAGTTTCTTCTTCGTCTGTATATCCAGGATAAGCTTTAGGAGCATCAAGATTCCAGGCCATATTAAATCTTTGTGTTGAATTAACGCCATCTGCTACGTCACTGGACTCAGTATCTAAATTACTTCCAGTCGCAATAACTTTAGCATTACCAGTTACACTTAACTTTTTTGGATTATCAATCATAGAGTCATCAAAAGGTAATGATAATGATCTAGATGCACTACTTGTAGAACTTGAGCTATTAGGATAATCCGAAGCTTTGAATTCTATGGATCCAGCATCTTTTCCATCATATTTAAAATTAAGAGTATAACTTGTGCCTTTAGGTAGCATACCCTTAGGTAAAGTTGTTTCAACATCAAAAACAACATTACCACCCTTCATCATAATCGGATTGGGGTTAACGTTAATTTGTTGTTGTTTAGATAATTCTACCATCTTTTTAAGTGGATTACACCCAGCTAAGAAAACTATGGTAGCTATAAATAAATTTAAAATATTAATATTTTTCATTTCAATTGATTTTATGGTAATTTCTTATAAAGACAAAAATACATATTTTTAAATAAACTATATATAAAAATCTATAATTCGGAGAACCTCTTATTTCCCTTTAAAAAATATTCTAAGGGAATAATTTTATATGTTAGATTAATTTTTTTGAGATTATATTTCCTACTAAATAATAGTATTTTAGGTAATAAGATAAGAAAGTTTAGATATGCTTTATAGATAGCAAAAAAGTGTTTAAATGATTTTTTGCCAATCAAAAATTTGATTGAAGCAAAAAAGTCAAGAAATAATCTGAATGGTATTTTAAAAATTAGTGATAATATTTTATCATTTTTAGCTAACATGATTAAATTATTTCTAAAATTAAGATAAGTCTTCTTTGGGTTTTGATTATCAAGTGTACCTCCACCTAGGTGATATATTTTACTACTTGGAATACAATAATTATCATATCCCATTTTACTAATTCGCCAACATAAATCTATCTCTTCCATATGCGCAAAGAAATCTTCATCGAATCCACCAGAATTTTTAAAAATTTTAGATCTTATCATTAAGCAAGCTCCAGATGACCAAAAAGTTTTAATTATATTATCATATTGACCTTCATCTTTTTCTAAAAAATCAAAGATTCTACCTCTGCAGTATGGATAACCAAGGTAATCTATAAATCCTCCTGCAGCTCCAGCATATTCAAAATATTTTTTGTCATTATATGATAAGATTTTTGGTTGACAAGCTCCCATATTCGAATTTGATTCTAGAGCATCAAACATTGGTTTTAACCAATTTTCTGTAACTTCTATGTCATTATTTAAGAATACATAATAGTCAGAATTAATCTTACTTATGCATTTATTATATCCACCAGCATAACCATAATTTTTTTTATGTGAAATTGTTTTTACGGAATGAAATCTATCATTTATGTATTTTATCGAACCATCCTTTGAATTATTATCAACAACGTAAATACAAGATAATTCTGGATCAGAATACTTTAGAACAGACGGTAAAAATTTTTTTAAAAGCTTCTTACCATTATAATTTAAAATGATAATTGAAATTTTCTTATTTTTTTTAATCATTTAAAAAAATTTCCAATATCAAATCCAGGAACATTAGGTAGAATATCTCCAGTTTTTTCTTTCATATAATCTTTGATTTTGATGTCAATTTCTTTTAAAGCTTTATTTGATGCAGCTACAACTAAATCTTGAACCATATCTTTTTCATTCATTATACTTTCATCAATATCTACAGATATAATCTCTTTTTTACCATTAACCTCAACCTTAACCAGACCAGCACCTGCGTCGGCTACAACTTTTAAAGTATCTAATTGATCTTTTATAGTCTTCATTTTTTCTTGGGCCTCTTTAATTTTTCCCATCATTTTCATCATATCAAACATAATCTTTTATTTAATTAATATAAACTTACCTGTTTGAACCACATTTTTATTGTCAATTGTCAGTTCAATTTTATAAATGTATGATCCTTGAATAATTTTTCCCTTAAAATAACCATCCCAACCTAAATTTATATCATTAGTTTCAAAAATTTGTTCTCCAAGTTTATTAAATATAATCATTCTAAAGTCTGATACATTTGAATCAAAAGGTTTAAAAACATCATTTAATCCGTCATTATTTGGGGTAAATGCATTGGGAACTGGAATTGGATCATAATTATTTTTAGGTTTTATGCAAATTATATTTGATTTGGATATTTTGTTATTATAAAATCCAACTATTCTATAACAATATTCTTGATTTTGAATAATATTCGTATTATTGATAGATTTTTTTTCATTATTGTAAAGACTTTTTATAATTAAATTATTCCTTAGAATATGAATAGAATCAAAATTATTTGAATAATTAAATTCAATTTTTATTCCATCTTTTTCATAAGCATTCATATAAATAAGGCAGATATCATCTTCTACTAATTTATTATCACACTTATATTCTTTTTCTATTATTAAACACCTTTCATAAAATGTTTCATTTTTTAATAATAAAGAAGAATTATAGTTATTAATATTTGACGAACTAATAAAAGAAGAGTCGACAATCCCATCAACAATTATATTATAATTTGTACTTTTTTCATATTTCAAGTAAAGAGAGTATTCGGTTCTATCATTTGATAATATTATAGAATCTAAAAAACTTTTATTATTATCAAAAACACTACTTAATTCAAATTTAAATTCTGAACAGTTTATGTCGTTACCTCCAATTTCTCCAACAATTCTTCCACTAATTACATTATTAGAATTTAATAAAGACGAATAGTTTAGTTTATTCACTCCATCTTTTAAATCATCAAAATATGTATTATTTATATATAATTTAAAACCATCATAATATGAGTCTTCTATAATAATTTCAATATTATTATTTAAACAGTTGAAAAGTTTTACATCAAAAGGCTTAGGTTTTTTGACTTCAATATTTAAAATATCAATTTTTTGGATACCATCTTGATTTATGGCTTGTGCTATTATGAAATTACCTTCGTCATTATATGTAAAAGATTTACCGGATGATGGATTAAAAATATTTCCAGAGGGTGAATAGTTGAAATCATACTGTATTACAGATACAGTTGAGTCAACATCTTCATCAATAATTTCCACATTTAACGGGGAACAACCTTTGTTGATATTTACAGTAAATCTCCCTAAATCACTTATTTGAGAATAAATTACATTTGAACATAAATAAACAATGAAAAATAAGATTTTTTTTTTAATCATATTTTATTGAGAAACTCTATCTAATATTTTTTTAAGATTTAATTTTTCTTGTTTTCCAGTATTCATGTTCTTAAGGGTATATTCTTTGGATTCAATTTCTTCTTCACCCACAATTATAACGTAAGGAATCTTATTATTATTTGCATATTGAAGCTGTTTTTTTAATTTATTATTATCTGAATATAGATCAACATTAACATTATTTTTTCTAAGAAATTGAGAGATTTTTATTGAATCTAAAATAAATTCACTACCTAAATAAGCAACTAAAACAGTTGAGTCACTTAATTTATTTGGAAATAAATTTTCATTATCCATAATATCAATTATCCTTTCTATACCAAAAGAAATCCCAATACCAGAAATATTTTTATATCCGAAAATTTCGGTAAGATTATCATATCTCCCTCCACCACAAAGACTTCCTATTTTATTATTTTTTGGTATTACTTCAAATATTGTGGATGTATAGTAAGATAATCCTCTTGCTAATTTTAATTCAAATATAAAATTGTTATTGTATTTTGATAATGATTTTATTTCATTCAAACCATCGGTCCCAATAATAGAGTTCTTAAGGTATTTCTCTAAAAATTGAATTTTAGTTTCATTGTCTCCTTTGATTTGGAATACAATATCAATTTGCTCAATTGTTTTTGGTGTAAATCTTTTCTTTTTTAGTTCCTCTTTGAATTTATCAATACCTATTTTATCTATTTTATCAATTAAAATGCAAAATTCCTCGAATTTGTCTTCAAATTTTAAAACCTCTGATATTCCTTGTAAAATTTTTCTATTATTTAATCTTATATCAAAATCTTTATATTTAATTCTACCAAAAAATTCATTTACTAATTCTAGAATTTCAGCTTCACAAACTACTGATCTAGTACCGATATAATCAACATCACATTGAACAAATTCCCTGAATCTCCCTCTTTGTGGTCTATCCGCTCTCCAAACCGGTTGAATCTGATATCTTTTAAAAGGCAGTGTGATTTTATCTCTGTTCATACTTACATATCGAGCTAGTGGAACAGTAAGATCATACCTTAATCCTTTTTTTGAAATTTTATTTTTTAATTCATTGATTTTAAATGAGTCAATTTTATTAACTCCATCCATAAAATTACCAGAGTTTAAAACTCTAAATATTAATTTATCACCTTCATCTCCATACTTACCATTAAGAATCTCCATATTTTCCATGCTTGGTGTTTGTATAGAATTGAATCCAAAAACATTGAAGAGTTCTTTGAAAACATCAAAAAGATAGTTTCTTTTTCTCATTTCTACTGTACCGAAGTCTTTAGTTCCTTTTGGCAGTGATGGATTAATTTTTTTCATTTTTAAAATTTATTACAAAGCTAGCAAATGATTTACATTATTTTTTATTTAATTTGCGCCAATAAATTATTAACTAATGGCTGTAACAAGATTAGAAAGAAAAGGTAGGAGAAATGTTTCGAAGGCTAAAAGAGCCAAGCAAATAATAAAAAGTCTTAATGCTAAACCTGTGATTAAGAATGTTGATGTCGAAGCAATTAAAAAAGAATTCTCAAAAACCTCTTCTAAAAAAAAGTAATTTAAAATTCAATAATCTCAACATTTGATATTTTAGATCTATTAATATCAATCCTTACCATTGTTTTTTTCTTATGAAACCCAATCTTTCCTAAAGCCCCTGGGTTAATAATTAAAATATTATTTACATCATCTTTCATAATTTTTAGTATATGGCTATGGCCGCAAATAAGGATTTCTGGTTTATACTTTTTAATAAGTTTTAAAGTTTTATTATTATAATGTGGTGGTTTACCAGCTATATGAATTAATAGAATTTTAATATCCTCGACTTGAAAAATAATGAATTCTTCCAAATCTTGTTTGATAATATTATTATCAATATTACCATAAACTGCTCGAGTTCTTTTAATATTTTCTAATTGTTCTAAAATTTTAATAGAACCAATATCACCCGCGTGCCAAATCTCATCACAAATATTCAAATGTGAAATTGCTTTATCAGGAAGAAAACTATGTGTATCAGATATTATACCAATTTTCATTGTCTATAAGAATTTTAATATCACTTATTAATTGTATTGCATCTAACCTTAATGAACCATTAAATATTCCTCTAATTCTTTTTTTTGTGGTCAACTAAAATTAGATATTCAGTATGTAAAAAATCATTTAAGTAACCAGATAGGCCTATTTTTTATTCCTATTTATTGATTTTTAATCTTTTTTTTCATAGAACTCCAGATTGAATCTAATTTGTTTTCTTGAGTATCATTTGCAATATTTCTAATATTTCTCCAATGTTTGATTCTTAATTCATTCAAATTAATAGCAAGATCATAGTAATTATCTTTATTATCTTCACTAATTGTATCTTGTGATATATTATCAATAATTATTAGATCATATCTCCTAAGCTTTTTCTCAAGTTTTTTCTTTTCATTTGAATATCTTTTAAATTCAATCTTAGCAAGATGTAATTGCTCTTTATTAAAATTAAGTCGCGATTTTAAAAACCTCATTTCTTTTTTAAATTCATCGTTTCTTTGTGATCTATTTGAGTCTGATTTAAAAATAAGATATACATTAGATACAACTAGTATACCTAATATTATATACATCAGTTTATTCCTCATAATTGGTAAAATTAATTATGTCTGATTCTCTTTCAGAGAAATATATATCTTCAACGGATATCTTAATTTCGTTATTATCTGATGAAAAATTAATATTGATTATATTAATAATTAAAAGAATTACAACTGTTAGCACAAGTAAGGGCCTTTCAAAATTTAGGTAGAATTTTTCATTCTTAATTTCATTATCAAATTTAGAGGATAGTCGGGTATAAAAATAAGGTTTAGGATCAACCTCTTTAATATATTTAATAGAATTTAAAATTTTATCAATGTTTTTTGTCATAATATGCTATTAATATTAAAATTAATTGATAATTCTAGGGATTTATTTTTCCAAATTTCATCACTTAACATTGAGGTATTTCTTATACTTCTTAATGATTTAAGCTGAATCGATAAACCATTATAAATTTCATAACCAAATCCAAAAACAAGATTGGTATCACGTTCCTCATAATCAGATTTTTCAAATTTTAAATTTTCGATTGCTGATGATGTTGCATTAGTACTTAAAATAGTAGATTTATTTACAGTCGTATTAACATCTTGAAGGAGATGTAATTGAGGCCCAATAAAAAAATTGAATTTTTGAACTTTGAAATAAATTAAAATTGGAACTTGATAATAAACTTGATTTATTGTAAACCTTGTTCTATTAACATCTTCAACAATAACACCCTGTGAAGAATAATTAAAACCAGTCCTAATGCCTAAATTTCTTTTAATAGTCTTATCCTCTTCTTCTGAAGAAAGATCGAAATATAGATCTAAAAATACTCCTCCATTATAACCAATGTATGGGTCTACATCGTATGGTAGTCCTCCAATTGAGTTCCAATCAACACCGACTGCATTACTCAAACTTTCTGTTGTTAATGATTGAGAAGATAATACACCACCACCTGATAAACCAAAATCTAAATTTTGAGATAAAGTACTAAATGGTAATGCAAATAATAAAACTATAATAATTTTTTTCATGATACTTATTTATATAGATGTCAAAGCTAGCTATTTCTTGTTATCCATTTTTTTAATTAATTCCTTTTTTAAATTTCTCTTAGCTCTAAATATTAACGATTCGATTGATGATGTGGTTTTATTCATAACATCTGCTATTTCTTTATATGATAAACCAGTAATATTTTTTAATATATATGCTTGCTTTTGATATTGATTTAGTTTTTCAATTGCCTCAAATAATAATTTAGAATCCTCCTTTCTTTCTAATAAAATTCCAGGATGAACAAAATCAGGAATATCAATTATTGAACCATCTTCCCTAAATAATTTTAATAATGTTGAGAATCTCTTCTTTCTTTTTTTATATCTTATATACTCAAATGATTTTGATATTGTAATTTTATAAATCCATGTCGAAAGAGATGAATTTCCTTTGAATTTATTAATAGACTTAAATATTTGGATAAAAACATCTTGAGAAATATCATCAGCATCATCAATATTTTGAATAATTGATAAAGAAGTATTAAAAACTTTTTTTTTAAATAAATCGACTAGAATTCTAAATGAATTCTCATCATTTGATTTTAATTTTTCTATTAAGGTTTTTTCTTCCAATTAATTAGATATCAACAAAGAAAATGAATAATGATTAATAACATTCTTAAATTCTGTTAAATGATAAATAAAAGATAAAAATTTAACTGTTATTAATTTTTAATTTATAATAATCTAATTAATCAAGACCGTGAGTAAGTCTTTTGAGTGGTTTATTAATTAGTATAACTAATATTCCAAAAATAGAACAAAATACAAAAATTCCGAAGAAAATTTCATATTCACCAGCAGTTTGGGCCATTTCTCCAAGCTCTGCAGCTAATTTATTTCCAAAACCAGTACAAGCAAAGTACGTACCCATCATTAATGATGCATATTTAACTGGTGCAAGTTTTGTTATAAGTGCCATTGCTGTAGGAGATGTACATAACTCACCAAGGGTATGTAACAAATAAGCTAATACTAAATAATACATCGCACTAGATCCATTCCTTTCAAATTCCAATGCAGCTTCACTCATGACTGCAAACCCAAGAGCCATGATAATTACTCCAACTGCCATCTGAAATAAAAGAGATGACTCTCTTCCCAGCGATTTCCACCATGTCCAAAATTTACCGACCAATACTGCAAATAAAACAATAAATCCTGCATTAAGTGATTGAAACCATGTAGCAGGAACTTCAAAGTTTAAAGAAGATATCATTCTATCTGTTTTTTCAAATGCATAAATATTCATAAGCCCACCAGCTTGTTCAAACGCACCCCAGAAAACAATTACTATGAGGAAAGATAAAAGAAGAACTTTTACTCTATCTTTTTCTATACTAGTTAACGGTTTATTCATTTTCTCACTATCAGGATTATCTTGTTTACCAATATAATCTCCAACACCTACTAAATATTTTTGTCCCCACATAAAAACAAGTTGTCCAAAAAGCATACCAATACCTGCTAATCCAAAACCATAGTGCCAACCGTAGACTTCTCCTATTCCCCCGATTATAATAGCAGAGAGGAATGCACCAATATTAATTCCCATATAAAATATCTTAAACCCAATGTCTCTTCTATTGTCATCTGATTTATAAAGACCTCCAACCATTGTTGAGATATTAGGTTTTAATCCCCCAACACCTAAAATGATAAACCCAAGGCCAGTATAAAATGCAGTTATATTGTCAATGGCTAAAATACTATGTCCTAAAACTAGTAGTGCACCTCCTAGCATAACTGTTTTCTTCTGTCCAAGAACCTTATCTGCAAGCCATCCACCAGGAATTCCTGCAACATAAACTAACATAGTATACCATCCATATAAATAAATAGCTTCTGATTCAGTCCACCCATATCCTGGATTTTCAGAAGTTGTTTCTGAAATTAAAAATAGGACTAATAAAGCCCTCATTCCATAATATGAAAATCTTTCCCAAAGTTCAGTAAAGAAAAGTACATAGAGACCATAGGGATGTCCGAACAAAGTTTTTTCCGAATTATTTATCATTTGTGCGATAATTTATAAAAAAAAAACTACGAAACTTAATATTCTAAATTATAAATTTTAAATTTCACTATCAAATGGAATACTTCAACGACTTTTTATCAAGAGTTTTAAATCTTCTTTCCGAATTCTTATTCATTTTTAATAGAACCTTATTCAAAATAGGTGACTCTGAAATTAGTATTGGGACAATTGTAGTATTTTTTGCAAGCTTTTATTTACTTGTTGTTGTCTCTAAAAATGTCAGATTAATTCTTTTAAATAGAATATTAGCAAAATCAAAACTTAAAAAGTCTTTTAGAGAGTCTATAGCAAATGGTGTCAGAATTACAATGATGCTAATTGGAACAATAATTATTATACAAGCTGTCGGAATTGATTTAAGTGCGTTGAGTTTATTAGCTGGTGCTCTTGGTGTTGGTATTGGTTTTGGTTTTCAAAAAGTTACAGATAATTTAATTAGTGGTTTAACTATACTTGTTGAGGAACCTATTAAGGTTGGTGACAGAGTTGAGGTAGGGGAAGTAAGTGGAGACATAGTAAATATTTCACTCAGAGCGACAACCATTGTTACTAATGATAATATATCTATAATTGTTCCTAATTCTGAATTTATTTCAAGTCAAGTAATTAATTGGAGTCATAATAATAGAATCATCAGATTTCGTTTACCCGTTGGTGTTAGTTACGAGGAGGATCCAGAAATTATAAAAAAACTTTTACTAGAAGTAGCTGATGAAAATCCAAACGTTCAAAAAGAACCAAAACCTAAAGTATTTTTTGAAAAATTTGGAGATAGTTCTCTAGACTTTAAGTTAGGTATTTGGACCTCATCCCACACTGATAAACCAGAGTTTATTAGGAGCGAAATAAATTATGCAATTTTTAAAAAGTTTAAGGAAAATAATATTAAAATTCCATTCCCTCAAAGGGATGTCCATATTAAGTCCCAAGAATCGTGAAGAAAATACTTATAGTTATAGTTATGTTAACTTCTACAAAAATATTTTCTCAGGAGAGAAATTATTTTTATGAAATAAAAGATATTGAGGATAATTATTCAAATAATTCAATTGTATCAAGATTTATACATAGTGTCGGTTTTAGGTATTATTGGGCTACAGAAGGATTAAGAGAGCAAGATCTTATTTATAAACCATCTGAGACAGGTATATCAACAAGGGAGACATTGGAACATATATATAATTTATCAGTTATGATTAATTCTGGATCAAAAAATGAAAAATTCACTATTTCAAAATCTTATCTTGATTTGTCTTTTGATGAATTAAGAAAGATGACACTAGCAAATCTTAAAGAATCTATTTCATTAGTAGAATTATTTACAGATAATAATTTTGAAACTCATAAAATCATAAGGGGTAATTCTCATTATGATTTTTATAACCTTTTTCATGGTCCTATTTCAGATTCATTATATCATATTGGGCAGGTCGTTGCTTTTAGAAGAGCATCGGGAAATCCAATACCAAGAGGAGTTAATCATTTTTTGGGAATAAAAATGAATTAATTATTTGAATGCTGATACTCCAGTTATTTTTCTACCAGTAATTAATGTATGAATTTCTTCTGTTCCCTGATATGTAACTAATGATTCTAAATTCATTATATGTCTCATTATAGGATATTCTCCTGTAATACCCATTCCTCCTAAAATCGATCTAGCAATTTTAGCCACTTCGCATGCCATTTTAACATTTACTTTTTTTGCCATTGAAATTTGTTCAAAGGAAGCTGATTCATTATCCATTAATGAACCGAGTCTCCAAATCAAAACCTGAGATTTTGTTATTTCAGTTAACATATCAACTAGTTTTTTTTGAATAAGTTGAAATGAGCCAATTTTTTTTCCAAATTGCTCTCTTTCACTAGCATAATTTAATGCAACATCATAGCATTCCATTGCAATACCTAACGAACCCCAAGCAACTCCATATCTTCCAATATTTAACCTATCGTACAAATCTTTCATATTATTTGTTGAATGTAATAAATTTGACTTTGGAACAACCATGTTCTGAAAAATTAGCTCACCAGTTTCAGATGCCCTAAATGACCATTTTCTGTCAATTTTTGCAGTTGTAAACCCCTTTGTTTCTCTATCTATTATAAAGCCAGCTAATTTATCATTATCACCTTTTGCCCATACTACAGCAACATCGCAAATAGGTGCATGCCCTATCCACATTTTTGAACCATTTACTATATAAGAATCTTCTTTTTCTTGAAATCTAGTTTTCATAGAGTAGGGATCTGATCCATGGTTTGGTTCTGACATACCAAAACTACCAACCATTTCACCAGATGCTAATTTTTTTAAATATTTTAACTTTTGTTCTTCAGACCCAAATTTGTAAATAGTATTCATAACTAAGGTTTGAACTGAGCTTAAAACCCTTAGAGAGGAATCTCCCCTTTCTAGTTCTTGCATCATCAAACCATAAGATGTAAAATCAATTTCAGATCCTCCATATTTTGATGGTAAAAACCCACCAAACCCACCAATTTCTCCAAGATCTTTAACTAGATTTTTTGGAAATTTACTTTCTAAAGCAGCATCCTCAATTATTGGTGATACATTATCTTTAACCCATTCCCTCACTGATTCTCTTACAAGAATTTGTTCCTCGGTTAAAAGGCTATCAATATTAAAATAATCAGGTGATTTAAATGTGTCTTTTTTCATTTTAAATATGTTTATTAAACATTATTATTGCTTCTAAAATTTTTTTTAAAGTTATTATTTATAATTGTTCTAAATAGTTTAATTTGCAAAAAATTTTAAAAAATGTCAGATAAAAAAATAGCAATTATTTATGGTTCAGATACAGGAGCAACTGAAAACGTTGCAAACCTTTTAAATGACAAAATTGGACCTGAAAAAGTAGAATTATTAGAAGTTAGTAACCTTTCTCCTGATGATTTTTTAAGTTATGATATAATATTAATGGGAATTCCAACATGGTACATTGGTGAATTACAAAGTGATTGGGATTATTTTTTTCCAAAATTTAAAGAAATTGATTTTACTGGCAAGAGGACTGCTTTTTTTGGTCTAGGTGATCAACTTGGTTATCCCGATAGTTTCGTTGATGGCATTGGTATATTAGCTGAAGTTGTACTAAAAAATGGGGGAGAGGTTTTTGGTTATTGGTCAAAAGAAGGATATGAATTTGATGAATCACTAGGCGTTGCTCCAAATGGTGATTTTTACGGATTAGTTCTTGATGATGATAACCAACATGAAATGACTGAGGAAAGGATCGATAAATGGTTAGAACAAATTAAATCCGATTTATCCTAATCAAAACTTCCTATTATATTATTTTAAAATGTGGGCCCACCAGGGCTTGAACCTGGGACCTACCGGTTATGAGCCGGGCGCTCTAACCAACTGAGCTATGGGCCCTTTAATTAATCAAAAAATTGATATATTAAAATTGGGAACAAAAATATATAGTTTTAAATAAAGATGATAAACAAAGTATTATTATTTGATTTAGGTGGAGTTATTATCAATATAGATCCTCTAATAACAATCAAAAATTTAAAAAAAAAATCAAATATAAAATCAAATATTTTTGAAAGTATTGATTATCGATTTGGAGAAAAAGAATCTGTTATTAAAAATTTATTTTTTGATTTTGAAAAAGGAGAAATAAATGCTGATTTATTTAGGGATAAGATAAGAGAGCACGGAAAAATTAATTTAAAAAATGATGAATTTGATAATATATGGAATATGGTTATTTTGGATTTTAATATTGATGTATTAAAAATGATTTTAAAATTAAAATCAAAATTTTCTTTAATGATTTTGAGTAATACTAACTCTATTCATAGAAAATATTTTGAAAAGATGTTATTGAATTATCATGGGTTATCCTTTGAAGATATATTTGACAATATATTTTATTCTTTTGATATGAAATGCAGAAAACCTGAGAAAGAAATATACCAAATGGTTATTAGTAAATCTGGTATAAAAGCATCAAATTTTATTTTTTTTGATGATATGAAGGAAAACATTGATGCTGCTAAGAATGTTGGAATGAATGGTTATTTAGTTTCAAATATTTCCGATTTAATTTATTATTTAAAAACTATTAATTAATAACTATTTTTTTTGAATAGTATTTATTATTAACATGGTATTTGATAATAAAAAGACCTTTTCCATAGTCTGATAAATTAATTCTATCAGCATTTCGTAAAGTAAATAATGACTCTCCTTTATTAGAAAAAACTTCAATAAACTCTAATTTTTTATTAATGTAAATAATGCCTTTGCTTGGATTTGGAAATAATACAATATTATTTGAATTATGATTGTTTTCAATTTTAACTAAGCTGAAATCAGATTTTCCAAATATTGGTCTTATCATCATACTTCCTTTAACTACATTATTTTTATTCCATTTTCCATCAATTTTATAATATATTTTGTTTGACATATTATTATTTTTATCAAGTCCAACAGTTAAAAAATTATCTTCAAACTGTCTATAACCTATAAAAATTGAGTCCTTAACTATTAATGGGGTATTAAGTGTGAAAACATTAAAAATGCTATCGTTATAGGAAATAGAGGTATTCATACCCACCAACTTATTTTCAATATCAAATAAATTATCATATATAACAAGTTCGATATCTCCTTGGTATTCGTTATTATATGATTCTGGAAATAAAATCATAATCTGAGTTAATGTATCTTCACTTAGGATATTATATTTCAGTACCACCTCTGAATTTTTTTGATTTAGACCTGCAGCATATTCTGCATTCCCATCATCATAAGAATAATAATTTGAGAATAAAATTTTGGTTCTTGAAGTATCATTTATCTTTAAATTGAAATTTGTTGATGATGAGTCACCTGAATCTATATAGAAAAGAACCTCCATTTCTAATGAATCCTTAGATGAATTATATGAAGAAATATTAAAAGGTTTATTTTTAATAGATCTTCTTTCATATCCATTTAAAATTGGACTTAACTGTTTATTAAATTCTATTTTTAAATCTAAATTTAATTCATGACTTTTAATAAGATAGGAGTAGTTGACCGGTTGAATATTTTTATCTAAATTTTTAATTTCCATTTCTAATGAGTCCATGATATTATCCGAATCAGTGAAATGATCTATTGGGATTGAATTGTATTCTTTAAATATTTTTTTTTCCTTATAACTTAATGTTCTATCAATAAAAGAAGAATCATTAATACTTCTTTCATTATTTATATATATGTAATCTAGTACCCAACTATCAAAAGGACCTTCTGTATTACCTATATTTTGAAATTTAAATTTGAAATTTTTATGAATATAATTACTTGTAAAATTTAATATTTCATAATTAAAATAATTTCCATTAAAGTTATTGTTTCCACCATTTTTATACCAAACTGTTTCCCAAATATCAAATTTGTTTAAAAACATTAATTTTAAAGTATCTTCATAATCTGGATACTCTCCATTAATATTATAATTCCAAAAGAAACTCATGTAAATAGAATCACCTTCATTAAAATTATTTAAATTAATAATATCTGAAATCAGTTCATCTGATATACCATAACCTGAAGCATGTTGATATGCTTTTCCATTATTATCTGTTCCATCGAATTCAACTATATTGATGCTTGGTGAGTAATTATTATTATAGTTTTTAATTTTTATATTTTCAGACTCGCTCCAATTATTATTATTAGGATAATTGAATGCTGAAAAATCTTCCCAAAAAGGAAGAGTAATAGTATCAATCTCATGATTTGAAAAATTATTTTTATTACTTAATTTATAAATCTTAAATTCTTGTCCATTACTTAATGAAGTATAAAAAAAAAGATAAAAAAATACTTTAATTATCTTCATTGCTGATATTTTTAACAACCCATAAATTGACTTTTTGTCCAATTTTAACCTCGGAAAGGCTCTCAGGGAATTGTCTGAAAATTTTACCTGGGTCAATTTTAATTTTTGTAGTTATTAATTCTTCTTCTTCAAGATTTTTTAAATAAACAAAACCACTGTCTTGATAGATTATTCTACCAAGTTTTAATCCTGATCCAATAATTGTAAATCTTGCCTCATCTAAATCCATTCCAATTAAATTTGGAGATTCAAATACTTGGTTTCCAAATCCATTTCCAACTTCTAAATCAATTATTGATCCTTTATTAATTATTTGACCGGATGAAACTGAGTCGCCATTTGAATACATTTTTAAAACAGCATTGAATGCCATATCAGAAACATATTTAATTTCTCCAATTTTTAAATCGTAGCTTTCTAATATTAGTTGAGCATTCTTTACAGATCCATTAATAATATTAGGCATTTTTATTTGAGGTGGAATTGTTGAATTTAATGTTAAATAAATTTTTCTATTCTCTTTAACTTTGTTTCTTTCAGATGGATTCTGTTGTAAAACAGTAAGAGGTGGATATTCTGAATTGTATGAAGAATCCTCAAGTATTTCAAATCTCAAATCTCTATCTTCTAATAAAGAATTGACATCATCCAAATTCATTCCTATTAAATTTGGTACCGATATTGTATCTCCATGATTAGTTTTAATTGGAAAATAGAGATAAAATATTATAAAAAATATAAGTGAAATTGATCCAGTTAATAGAGTTAAATTCTTTATAATATATTTTAGTTTTTTAATACTCATATTTTACAATACGCTGTTAAATAAGTCATAAAGATTAATATTTGCTGCTCTAGCTTGTTGAGGTAATATGCTTTCCTTTGTTAGACCAGGATTAGTATTAATCTCAAGAAAATAAAAAATATTATTTTTTAGAATAAAATCAGATCTACTAAACCCACTCAACTTTAAAAATTTATAAATTTCAATTGACTTTTTTTTAATTATTATTTCTTCTTCTTTCGTTATTTCAGCAGGAGTTATTTCATCAGATTCACCTTCATATTTAGCTTCATAATCAAAAAAGCTATTATAGGATATAATTTCCGTCGGCGGTAAAGCAATTATCTCATTTTTATAATTTACAACTCCAACTGAAATTTCTCTACCAATTATCTCTTCTTCTATTAACGCTTCATTATCTTCTTTAAAACATTTTTTTATCCCTTTTATTATATTTTTTCTTTTATCGATCCTTGATATGCCATAGCTAGAACCACCTTTGTTTGGTTTGATAAAGAAAGGCATTTTTATTTTTTCTAGTATATTGTCAATATTTATTTCATCTTCAACATTTAATAACAATGATTTTGGAGTAATAATTTCGATTTTTTTTAATTTATTCTTGCAATCATTTTTATTAAATGTTAATTCAGCTACATCACTTTCAGAAGAAGTTTGTGGAATTTTTAAATTATCAAAATACCTTTGAATTTCACCATTTTCCCCTGGAATACCATGAATTGTATTAAAAACCAAATCAAAATTTATTATTTTATTATTTTTAATTATCGTGAAATTCTTCTTATCAATTTCATAAATTGAATTATCTATATCAATATGATACCATTTATTAACTGAGATAATTATTTTATAAAAATTAAATTTTTTATTCTTTTTAAGAATATCATAAACTACATTTCCACTAGCCAATGAAATTTCATATTCAGATGAGTATCCTCCCATTAAAATTGCAATATTTTTCATTATAAGATGAAATTAAACAATTAAAATTAAAGTTTTAGATAATATTAGTTAGACAATATACTTATTCTATACCATTGATGGCATTGATTCCTTTAATCTCAGGAACCTGTTTTTTAATTGCTTCCTCAACTCCTGCTTTTAAAGTCATAGGAGACATCGGACAAGTCTCGCAAGATCCAATTAATTCTAAATTGACAATATTTTTGTTATCAATAGAAACTACTTTAATATCACCACCATCTGCTTCTAAGTAAGGTCTTATCTCATCGATAGCGATTTCAACTTTTTCAATTAAACTCTGATCAGTCATATCGCAAAGTAATATTATTTATAGTTTTTTATCTAAACTTTTTATCGATTTTTTTACAAATATTTAAAAACAATTCTGAATGCTTATCTTCTTTTAAAATTATTGGGTATCCATTGTCTGAACTCTCAGATATTTTTTTATTTATTGGAATATGTCCTAATATATCAATAGATAATTTTTCGCTTATTTCTTTGCCACCATCTTTTCCAAAGATATATTCTTTATCACCATTTTCATTTAAGAAGTATGACATATTTTCAACCACTCCTAAGATAGGAACTTTTGTATCTTGTTGGTTAAACATGGATATAGCTTTTTCAGCATCAATAGTTGAAATTTTTTGAGGAGTCGTTATTATAATACTACCTCCCACAAAAAAATTCTGCGATAAAGTTATATGAATATCACTTGTGCCAGGTGGTAAGTCTACAATTAGATAATCAAGTTTACCCCATTCAACATCTAGAACCATTTGCTTCATAGCTGAGCTTGCCATTGGACCTCTCCATATGATTGCTTTTTCTTTTGGTACTATTACACCCATTGACAATAATTTAACACCATATTGTTCTATAGGTATTATTATATTTTTATTATCGATTACTTTATAGGTAGGTTGCTCATTTTCACAATTGAACATAGTTGGTATTGATGGACCAAAAATATCCGCATCTATTAAACCAACTTTAAAACCTAATTTTTTTAGACCAATTGAAATATTACTAGCTATTGTTGATTTACCAACTCCTCCTTTACCTGAAGTTACTGCAATTATATTTTTAATATTTTCTGTTTTAAATTTTTTATGTATTTGATCTGGTTGTTTATTTATTTTTTCAGGAGGTTCATCATTTAATATAAATTTAATATCATATTCAATGTCATTAAATACTTTATTTAGATTTGAAATACAATTTCTTCTAATTACTTCCTTAAGTTTAAATGATGATGGTGATAATGAAACTTTTATTGATATGGTATTATTATTAATTTTAATATCTTCTAAAGACTTTAATGATATAATATCCTTTTTTTTTATTGGGTCTAATACATTTTTTAATGCCTCTTTAACTGTTTTTTTTATATCCATAATTTATTTAGGCAATTTATCTAATTAAAAAATTAAAAAAATAATAAATTGATCATATTTGTAATATATGATTGATGATTCAACTATTCAAGAGATTAAGGATAGATTAGACATTGTAGAAGTAGTAGGTGACTTCGTTTCCTTAAAAAAGTCAGGCTCAAGCTATAAGGCATTGAGTCCTTTTTCATCTGAGAAAACTCCATCTTTTTTCGTGTCTCCATCCAAGCAAATATTTAAATGTTTCAGTACAGGAAAAGGAGGTGACGCCATAGAGTTCTTAAAAGAGGTTGAAAGTTTGAGCTATATAGAAGCAATTAAATATTTAGCAGAAAAGTATGGTGTTGAAATTAATGAAACTGATCAAGATTATAATAAAAATAATGACAAAGAAAGTCTATTAATAATTTTAAATAAGGCAAAATCTTTTTTCATAGATAATCTAAATTCTAAAGAAGGTAAAAGTTTAGCTAAAACTTATTTAGAACATAGACAAGTAGATGTGAAAATGATTGAAAAATTTGAATTAGGATATAGTTTTGATAAGTGGGACGCATTGTATAAATATTTAATTGATAATAAGTTTAATGAAGAACATGTATCTAAAGCTGGTCTTATTTTAGAGAATAATAACAAGAAATACGATAGGTTTAGAGGTAGATTGATGTTCCCTATTCATAATATTAGTGGTAAAGTTATAGCATTTGGTGCCAGACTAATTAAAGATGAAAAGAATCAACCGAAGTATATAAACTCTCCAGAAACAGATTTATATGTTAAAAGCAAAGTATTGTATGGTCTATATCAATCAAAAAATCATATAAGAAAGTTTGATAAATGTTATTTAGTTGAAGGGTACACTGATGTAATTTCATTATTTCAAATAGGGATTGAAAATGTTGTATCCTCTTCTGGAACATCATTAACTAAAGATCAAATTAGACTTATTTCTCGATATACTAAGAATATTACAATTTTATTTGATGGAGATAAAGCTGGTATCAACGCATCGCTGAGGGGTATGGACCTTATCCTTGAGAATGACATGAATGTCAATATTGTTTCATTTCCAGATAATGAGGATCCGGATAGTTTATCTAAAAGGTTGGGAAAGGAAAAGTTTCTTAATCATTTGAGTAAGAATGAAATTAATTTAATAAGATATAAGGTTGATATTTTAAATAGTGATTTTAAAAATGATCCTATAAAAAAATCAGAAATGATATTTGATATAGTTAGATCTATATCAAAAATTCCTAACTCAATTAAAAGGTCAGTATTTATTAAGGAAACTAGTTCTTCTCTAAATATTAATGAAGAATCATTAATAACTGAAATGAATAAACTTTTGATTAACAAAAAGGTTTCTAAACCATTAATTGATATAGAAAAATCAACAGATAAAAATCAAGATGAAATTAATAAAATACATGGAGCTATTAATTTTCATGAGAAGGAATGCATAAGGATGTTAGTAAACTATGGTACAAAGGATTTTGAAGTTGTTGGTCTTAATAGAAAATCTTTTATAAAATATTTTTTAAATGAAATTGAAGATGTGGAGTTTAATAATGAAAACTATTTAAAAATTATAAAAATTTTTAAGGAGGAATTTCAGAAAAATAATGTTATAGATATTAACTACTTTCTTAATGAAAAGTTTAGAGATTTAAAGGATGATATTATTGACTTATCAACATCTAAATATGAAATAAGTGAAAAATGGAAAAATAAATATAATATTCATGTTACTGAAGAGACAGACACTTTAAAAAAAACTACGTATACCAATATACTTAGATTGAAATTTCGTCTCATTAAAAAAATGATAAAAGATAATCTCAAAAATTTAAATAATATAAATGATTTAAATCTTGAAAAAGAAACCCTTGACATACACAATAGATTGAAATCTGCTGAGATTGAAATAGCTAAAAAACTTGGTAACGTAACGTCTATATGAAAAATAAATTAAATACTATTCCTGAAGCAATAAAAGCAATTAATAATGGTGAAATAATAATTGTTGTAGATGATGAAAATAGAGAGAATGAAGGAGATTTTGTCTGTGCATCTTCTAAAATAACTTCTGATAAAATAAACTTTATGGCTAAGGAGGGTAGAGGACTAATCTGTTGTTCACTAGAATCTGAAAGATGTGAAGAATTAGATCTGGATTTAATGGTAGGAAAAAATACTGATATTTTTGGTACATCATTCACTGTTTCAGTTGACTTAAAAGGTAATGGTGTATCAACTGGAATATCAGCTTCCGATAGATCTAAAACCATTAAAGCTTTGGTTGATTCAAAAACTAAACCCTCAGATTTTACAAAACCAGGTCATATTTTTCCTTTAAGATCTATTGATGGAGGAGTTCTAAGAAGAGCAGGTCACACCGAGGCATCAGTTGATTTACCGAAGTTGGCAGGTTTATTTCCTTCTGGAGTAATTTGCGAGATTTTAAATGAAGATGGTTCAATGGCTAGACTTAATGATCTTTTCAAAGTTGCAGATAAACATGGGCTATTAATTATTTCAATCAAGGATTTAATCAAATATAAAATTGGAAAAGAATCTTTAATTGAAGAGAAAGAAACTGTTGATTTACCTACAAAGTATGGAAATTTTAAATTAATTTCTTTCGAACAAAAAGATACTAAAGATATTCATATTGCACTTAAAAAAGGAGATTGGAATGAAGATGAAGAAGTATTAGTTAGAGTTCATTCTTCATGTGTTACTGGTGATATTTTGGGTTCTTTAAGATGTGACTGTGGCTCCCAATTACAAAAAGCACTAAAAGTAATTGATAAAAATGGACAAGGTTTATTACTTTATATGAATCAGGAGGGTAGAGGAATTGGTTTGATTAATAAATTAAAAGCATATGTTCTTCAAGAGAAAGGTTATGATACAGTTGAAGCTAATCATAAGCTTGGGTTTAAGATGGATCATAGAGATTATGGTGTAGGAGCTCAAATTCTGAAAAGTTTAAATATTAATAAAATTAATTTATTAACAAATAATCCTAAAAAAAGAGTTGGACTAATTGGCTATGGTCTACAAATTACAAAAAATACTAAAATAGAAATTAAACCTAATTCGTTCAATAGAAAATATTTGGAAACAAAAAGAGACAAAATGGGACATGAAATCCTTAAATTAAGAAATAAAGAATGATAAGATATATTGTTTTTATTGTCTCTGTAAATATCACATTTGCTCAACAATTTCCGAGTGATTTATGGCATCCAGGTTTATTAGTTACAAATCAAGGAGATTCAATAAAAGGTAATTTAAAATATGATTTTGAAAATCAATCTATTCAATTGGACGATGGTGAAACCTTAAAAGCATTTAATGTTAATAATCTATTTTTTTTTGAAATATATGACGAAACAATTAGGGACCATAGACAATTTTACTCTCTCATGTATGAAGTTGGGTATGAATACAGTATTCCTGTTCTCTTTGAAATGATTATAAATGGAAAATTAAGTCTACTTTTAAGAGAAAGAATAGTTTCAGAGTCAACTCAATCTTCTTTTCCATCATATTATGCTTACAGTATGATGCCAAGATTTAGTAATAATAGCGGATATGTAAATAAGATAAAATATGATTATTTTTTTTTAGACAATGATGGTAATATTTTAAAATTTAAAGGGAAGAAAAAGGAATTATACAATCTAATGAATGATCAATATGAAAAGGTTAAAAGCTATATTTCTAATAATAAAATAAATCTTAAAAGAATGAGTGATCTTGCAAGAGTTGTAAGTTTTTATAATCAAATTTAAAATGACAAAACCTTTAATTTTAGTAACAAATGATGATAGTATTGATGCTAGAGGAATAAAATATTTAGTTTCAATAATGAATGATTTTGGTGAAGTTATAGTAGTAGCTCCTGATAGTCCACAATCCGGAATGGGACATGCAATAACAGTTGGGGATAAGCTTAGTCTTGTTAAATCTGATATTTTTGGTGATATTGAATCATATAAATGTAGTGGAACTCCTGCGGATTGTGTAAAAATCGCAAAACATCATATTTTAAAAAATAAAAAAATCGATTTAATTGTTAGTGGTATTAATCATGGAAGTAATTCATCAATAAGCGTTTTAT
>CAZKLB010000007.1:0-18717 GCA_964553685.1 uncultured Marinoscillum sp. | reverse complement strand
GATTTAATTGTTAGTGGTATTAATCATGGAAGTAATTCATCAATAAGCGTTTTATATTCAGGTACAATGTCAGCTGCTATAGAAGGTGCAATTGAAAATATACCATCAATAGGATTTTCTCTTTGTGATTATGATCCTAACGCATACTTAAAACATTCTAAGCCATTTATTAAAATGGTTATTGAAAATGCTCTAAAAAATGGTATTCCAGAGTCTATTGCATTAAATGTTAATATACCCTCAATATCAGACGAAAAAATAAAAGGTTTTAAGATATGTAAACAAGCAAATGCTGTTTGGGAGGAAAAATTTGATAAAAGGATTGATCCTTACGGGAGAGAATATTTTTGGATGTATGGTAATTTAGTAAATAATGACAAAGGTCAAGATAATGATGAATGGGCTATAAAAAATAATTATGTTTCAATTGTTCCATGTAAATTTAACTTAAGCTCGAATAAAGGCACAGATTATTTAAAAGAAAAATGGAAATTCTAGGGATCAACATCAATTGTAAATAAATAATTGCTTAATTGACTTTTTTTAGTAATTTGTTCAAGTTCTTCAAATATTGATTTCTTATTTTTACTTAAATCCTTATTATTATTGATCTTAAATATAATTTCATAAAATAATCTTTCTCCCTTATTTTTTAGACCTGAATTTGAAATAATTATATTCTTAAATTTAAAATTTAATTTTTTAAATATTCTATTACCAATTTCATCTAGTTTCTTATTATTTTTTTCAGAAATTTCAATTTTAATAACCTTATAATAAGGAGAGTATTGAAAAGTTTTTCTTTCTATCATTTCACCTTTTATAAAACCTTTATAATCTAGGTAAATTCCATATTTAAGTGTTTTATTATTTACTTCTTTTAATTGAATTATTAATTTTTTTCCTTGATTTGTGCTAATAATTTGAACTGCTTTGTAAATTATTTGAAAATATGCTTCGTTAGACTTAAAACTTGTTTTTCTTGATATTTTATCAGGATCTAATAATATTATTATTTCGGTATTTACGCTTGTTAAATTATTAAATAATGAATGATTTCCAATGATTAAATTTTTATTTTTTAAATCTTTTATAGTAGTGTAAATTCGTTTTTTCGATTCAAAATCATATTTTGTTACAGACTTTATTTTTAAATATTGATTTTTTATAATCAATTGATCTTTAATATTCTCAATATCAGAAATGTAAGGAGTAATAATTACTATTCTTTTATTCTCGTTTATATAATTTTCTATTATTTCTAGTAATTCATCACTAATTATACCTTGTATCTTTTTTTTAATCTTTTTTTCTATTGAGTTGATAACGGTTATGTTTTTGAGTTTTGGTTTCAGATTATTTTTGTCTATGTAATTTATAAGATTATACTTTTTTGTTTTTACATTATGAATTGATTCAATTGATGGTGAATCAGAAATTAGTTCAATTTTACAGTTGTGTATTTTAGATAACATTATTGAACAATCTCTGGCATTGTATCTTAAAACCCTATCATTTTCCTTATATAAATGATCGTTTTCATCTAAAATAAGAATTTTATCTAAAGATTTAAATGGTAAAAATATTGCAGATTTTACTCCTATTATAATTAATTTTTTCTCTTTAATAACTTTTGACCATGCTCTCTTTTTTTCATTATTAGATAATTTAGAATTATACAGCAAGCATATTTTCCCATATTTTTTTTCTAAAAAATCTTTAAATTCGAACGATTTAAAAAGATTTGGTGTCAGTATTAATACAACTGAATCCTTATCCTTGTAAGGTTTTATATTATTAACTAAAAGTTGTAAATATTTATCAGATCTTTCAAGATTTAGTCTTGGCTTTAAATCTTTAATAACTTGTTTATTTTTTATGAGTATTTCTTTTGATCCTTTTTTTATTTCAAAAATTTTATTGGGTATTATACTATTAATTATTTTTGGTAGTGGAACTAGATAATATTGACTTGCCCATTTTAAAAATCTTATTTGGCTTGCAGAAAACAAACTATTACTACTTGAAATAGAAATGGCATTTTTTATTGGGAAATTTTGTCTTTTCTTATAGGTATCAGTTATTGTTATAGCATAAACTTCTTCATTATTATACCCAAAAGGAACAATAATAATAGTACCAATACTAATCTTTTTTTCTACTTTATATGTGTATATTTTACGTACAGGAAGATTTATAATAACATCAACTAGTATTGATTCTTTCATAGTTTATATGAGATTCAATATAGTAATATTGATTTATTTAATCGGAGATATTATTTTTTTTTGGATGAAGTTTCTTTCTTGGTCTTTTTGGCTTTTTCCTTTTTCTTTGGAGATTCAACATCTTTCAATTCTTGTGTTTCTGGAGATTTATCTTCTGAATTATTTGATTCTTTTTTATCAGATTCAGACTTATCATTTGCTAAAATCTTTTTAGATTTTTTTCCTTTGGTTGGTTTAACAGATCCTGATATAATAACTTTAATATCGTGTGTAACATCTTTATGAATTTTAAGACTTATATCATATTCACCAACTGAGTTTATTTTATTATTTATTGAAATATTCCTTTTATCAATCTCATAGCCCTTTTCAGATAAAAGTTTAGATATTTGTGTAGTTGTGACTGAACCAAATAATTTATCTTCTTCTCCACTTTTCATCTTGATTTCTAAACTTAAATCACCGATTTTTTTTGCCAAATCATTTGCATTTTTAAGGAGTTCTTCTTGTTTTTTTGTGGTTTGCTTCAAATTCTCTTCAAGAATTTTTTTGTTAGTATCATTTGAAAGAATTCCATAACCCTTAGGTATGATGTAATTTCTTCCATATCCGTTTTTAACTTTAACTATTTCGTCTTTGAATCCTAAACCAGGTACATCTTTTGTGAGTATTATATCCATCTTATTGAGTGTCAGTTGTATAAGGTAGAATAGCTAAGTGTCTAGCTCTTTTTATTGCTTGTGAAACCTTCTTTTGATACTTTAAACTTGTTCCAGTGATTCTTCTAGGAAGAATTTTACCTTGATCATTTATAAATTGTTTTAAAAATGAAGGGTCTTTATAATCAATGTATTTTATACCACTTTTTTTAAATCTACAAAACTTCTTTTTTTTTGATGATCTATCAATAGATTCGTTTTGTAAAGCAGAGTTAAATTGGCTTCTCATTTCTTTTTCTTTTTAAATTCACCTTTTGCTCTTCTAGCATTAAATTCAATACCATCTTTGCACAAAGAGACTGTTAAATATCTTAAGATAGATCTATCTCTTTTAAGTTCAGTTTCAAATTTTTTGATAATATCTATGTCGTTTGACTCATACTGAAATAAGTGATAGAAACCTGAATTTTTGTTATTAATAGGGTAGGACAACTCTTTAAATCCAAGGCTTTCATTACATATAAATTTAGCCTTTAGAGACTCAACTTGTTTAGTATATTTTTTAACAGTATCCTCTACCTGTTTTTCAGATAGAACGGGATTAATTATGAATACTGTTTCATAATTTTTATTCATATAAATAACTTAAATGATCTGCAAAAGTAATATTTTGATATTAAAAAACAATTATTTTATTAAAAATTCACCCTTACCAATGAGATAATCTTTTGTGTAAATCAAAATTTCATGAATACCTTTTTTTAGTTCTTCATTTTTATCATAATTAATAGATAGTTGTTTTTCGGATTTATCAATTAGAAGTTCTTCCTTGATAGTATATGTTAATTCTCTTTTCTCAAATGTAAATGAACCAGAACCTCTAGAAATATCAAAAATTATTTCTCCATCTGGCTTTTTAATTAATATAAAAATATTAATAACCTCAATCTTAGCTAAATCATTTTCCAATAAACTAAAATCAATATTGATATTTTCTAATGATCTATTTTTAAAATTATTCTTTTTTGTAGAACCATTTCTGAATATACCTGTTACTTCAAAATCTTTCAATTCTAATCTTGCTGCTACTTTAATTTTTTCTTCTAGTATTTGATTTGATTGATTAATATTTGAAATTGTACTATTTAAATTATTAATTTCAACTTTTTGTTCTTTATTTTCTTCATATAACTGTTCATTAATTTCTCTAAGTCTTTCTATTTCTTCGTCTTGAGCAAGTAATAATTCTCTATATCCATCAACTTTTCCTTGAAGTCTATTAATTTGAGCATAGGCTCTACTCCTAAATTCTCTCTTTTCTTTTTCAATATTTTCCTTTAAAATAAGTAATGAATCAATGTCTCCTCCTAGTTGAGAAATTGTAAGAATCTTATCATTCATAACATTTGAAATGGAATCAAGCTCTAAATAAACATTTTCCAATTCATTTTCCTGAATAAGTCTGATTTCCTCTGATTTTTTATTTTTATAGATAAAGAAAATTAATACAAATAAAAAAATTGCAGAGATACTGGATAAGAGGTATATAATTTTTTTTTCTTTCATACAGAATATAAATTGTAAGCAAAAATAGATAATTAGAATTGAAGGTAAAAATTGAAAATTCTTGGAACCATGAATTAAAAAAAATATTCACTAGTAATTTTTTTTATAATATTACTGAAGCTATTAAAAAAGAATATAAGTCGAATGAAGTATATCCAAAGGGCTCAGATATTTTTAATGCATTCAATTTATGTCCATTTGATAAATTAAAGGTTGTTATTATTGGTCAAGACCCATATCACGGGTTTGGCCAAGCTAATGGATTATGTTTTTCAGTTAATTCAAATATTAAAATACCACCATCATTAAAAAATATTTATAAAGAATTAAAAAATAATTATAGTGATTTTACTTTTAAAGATGGTGATTTATCTAATTGGGCAAACCAGGGAGTGTTATTATTAAATTCAATACTTACAGTTAGAAAAGGTCAGCCTGGCTCTCATAAACATATAGGTTGGGAAATATTTACAGATTCTGTAATAAAAATAATATCAAAAAGAAGAAAAAATATTGTCTTTATTTTATGGGGAGCCTTTGCTAAATCAAAAAGTAAATTAATTGATAAGAAAAAACATTTAATTCTTGAATCATCTCACCCATCTCCATTTTCTGCTTATAACGGGTTTTTTCATCAAAACCACTTCATTAAAACAAATGATTATTTGATTATAAATGGATATAAAAAAATTGATTGGTAATCTATCTTATAATATTGAAAAATCTTTCCCACCTAATTGCTTTGAAGATATTTGATTCGTTGTAGTCATATGAAAACCAAATAAAGGAAGCTTCTCCAAGTACATGGTCATAAGGTACAAATCCCCAAAATCTAGAATCCTCAGAGTTATGTCTATTATCTCCCATCATAAAGTAATAATCTTGTTTGAATGTATAATCCTCAACTTTTTTATTATCTATAAAAATATTATTATCTTCAACTTTTACATTATCATTACCTTCAAAATCCTTTATTACTGAACTATATTTTATGGTATTTTCTTCATTTAAATATATTTTTAGTCCTTTATAGGGAACTAATAATGGTCCAAAATAATCAGTATTCCATGGAAATTTATTTTTGTCAGGAAAAATTCTAATACTTGATAAGGATTTATCCATTCTATATATTTCAACATCATCGATGAATGATTCTTTTTCAATTGCATCAGCATTTTCTTGTTTAGTATTCATATAATAACCATTTGAAACTTTAGTGTATTCCCAGATATCATATTTTTTAAAAACCCTTGGATTTATATTAGTTTTAGTTCTAACAAAATATCTATTTTGTTGATTTTCAAGTTGATCTTTTAAATTATTATTTATGAAAATATCACCATTTACAATTTTTATGGTATCACCTGGTAGAGCTACACATCTTTTTACGTAATAAGTTTTTAAATCAATGGGTTTTTCAATCTCTGAAGGATAATTAAAAACTACAATGTCATTTCTATTAATTTCACTAAAACCTGGTAATCTAAACTGAGGAAGTTTAATCCAATCCAAGTATGATGGGATATTAGTTCCCCAAATTTTTTGATGGGTTAGAGGTACCTGTAGTGGGGTCATAGGTGTTCTTGGACCATAATTAAGTTTGTTAACAAAAAGAAAATCACCAACTAGTAATGTATTTTCCATTGATGGAGTTGGAATTGTGAAAGCTTCGAAGGTTGCCCATCTAATTAGGGTTGCTGCAATTACTGCAAAAAACAATGCATCAAACCATTCTCTTATAGGACCTTTTTTCATCATTCAAATTTATTAATACTACAATTTAAAAATTAGATAATTATGTTAAAATTTAAAAATATATATTGATTCCTAATCCTATTACATTTGAATGATTAATTTTATCAAAAGATGGCTCAATTTTAAATGTTATATCATTGCTGGTATTAAAATCTTTTAAATGTGAAAATATATGAGCATCAGCAATATTGAGAAGATAATATACTCCTGTGAATATTATAAGAAGATCTCTATTCCTTCTCCAGAAATCCATATTTCTTTCTAATGAATTTCTATTAAAATTAGGAAAGGGGTTTACAGTTGATTCAATATCATCAGTTTCATAAATTAAAGCTCTATTAAATTCTTTATACATATCATTATTAAATTTTATATAGTGACCAATAACAGTAAATCCTCCATATATTACAGGTACTTTCCAATATTGTTTATTATAGACTTGTCCAAGCCCAGGAATGATGGCTGATAGTCTAGATGCTTTGCTAGGATTAGATTTTTTTTTTATTACATCTAATGAAATATCCTGTGCTAGTATACTATTACTAATTAAAAATAAAGTAATGAAAATCCTATTCATTTATATAATATCTAAAAGCTCTAAAATTCTATTAAGATCATTAGTCGACTTATAGGGTATAATGATTTTACCTTTTAAAGAGTCTCCTTGAGTATTTATCTTAGTTCCAAAAAATGATGAAAGTTTAGATTCTAATTTTTCAATATCTTTTGATTTTTTATCAATTTTTTGAGAAACTTTTTCTTTTTTATTTTTAAAATTTCTAACTAATTCCTCAGTTTTTCTAACAGAGAGATTATTTTTAATTATTGAACTATATATCTCAAGTTGTATCTCGCTAATATCAATTGAAATCAACGCTCTTGCATGTCCCATTTGAATTTTATTTTTTATTAATCCATTTTGAATTGATGGAGGGAGCTTTAATAATCTTAGGTAGTTATTTATTGTAGATCTATCTTTTCCAACTCTTTTTCCTAATTCTTCGTGATTAATTTTTAAATCATCTACAAGTTTTTTATATGATATTGCTATTTCAAGAGAGTTTAAATTTTCTCTTTGAATGTTTTCAATTAATGCAAGTTCAAGCATTTCATTATCACCTGCTTTTCTTATAAATGCTGGTATTAACTTTAAATTACTAATCTTGGAAGCTCGAAACCTTCTTTCGCCAGAAATTAGTTGATACTTATTTTTATTAAGTTTTCTGACAGTTATTGGTTGAATAATACCATGATTACTAATTGATTCAGATAATTCTTTTAAGTTTTCTTCTTTAAATTCCTTTCTTGGTTGGTTTGGATTTATTTCAATTTGATTTATATCTATTTCATCAAAAATTTTATTAGATGTAGTTTCACTTTTGCTACCAAGTAATGAGCCAAGACCTCTTCCTAATGTATTTCGTCTGTTTACCATGATACATTTACCATATTATTATTTTCGACTAACTCTTTAGCTAAATTTAAATAGCTTATTGATCCTTTACAATTTGCGTCATAGGATATGGCAGGAATTCCAAAAGAGGGTGCTTCACTTAGTTTTACATTTCTTGGAATAATTGTTTTAAAAACAAGTGATTTGAAATGAAGCTGTACTTCTTCAACAACTTGATTACTTAATCTTAATCTTACATCATACATACTCATTAAAATACCCTCAATATTTAAATTTTTATTTAGATTTGATTGAATTAGTTTTATAGTTTCTAATAGCTTACCTAAACCCTCTAAAGCAAAATATTCACATTGTACAGGTATAATAACTGAGTCTGAAGCAACTAAAGAATTTACAGTAACTATTCCCAGTGATGGAGAACAATCAATAATTATAAAGTCATATTCATTTTTAATTTTTTTTAAACAGTTTTTCATTCTTATATCTCTTTCTTCAATTTCAACCATTTCTACTTCGGCACCAACTAAATCAATATCTGATGGTATTAAATCAAGAAAGTCAATATCAGTTTTGATAATATCTTTTTTATTGATTTTTTGGTTTATCATACACTCATAAATAGTTTTTTTAATACTGTCTTTTGTAATACCTAAACCGGATGTTGTATTAGCCTGAGGATCGGCATCAATGAGTAACGTTTTATATTCTAATGCAGCTAGACTTGCAGCTAAATTAATGGAAGTTGTAGTTTTACCAACTCCACCTTTTTGATTTGCTACAGATATAATTTTTCCCATTTTATTTGAAATATATAACTTAAAAGTTATTTATTTATTTTTTATTATTTTTCTGCCTAGCTTTCATCGCTTCATCTAATCTAATTTGAAAACTTGACTTCTTTGTATTTTGACTTCTTTTTTTATTTAATTCAATTTCTTTTTTGATTTTTTCCTCATCCACAAAACGCTTAAAAATATTAATTTGAGCATAGGATGCGACGTTTGACAAAAAATAATAATATGTTAATCCGGAAGAAAAGTTATTAAAAATAAATAAAAACATAATTGGTAGAACATACTGTAATGTTTTCATAGGACCCTCCATTGTCTGCATTTGTGAATTTGCTTTATTTATCAAAATAGTAGAAACCGTCATTAAAATCGTAAATAGGCTAACATGATCACCATAGAACGGAATATTAAAAGGTAAATTAAGAATAGAATCGTAATTAGAAAGATCAGTTGCCCATAAAAATGATTTTCCTCTTAGTTCTATCATATTTGGTAATAACCAAAACATTCCAATTAAAACAGGCATCTGAAATAATATTGGAAGACAACCACCTAATGGACTTACACCAGTTTTTTGATATAAATTCATTAATTCAGATTGTGATTTTTGCATATCACCTTCATGTTTTTTTCTTATTTCAACAACTTCAGGGTTTAAAACCTTCATTTTAGCCATTGATAAATGAGATTTGATAGTTAAAGGAGTTACAGCTAATCTAATTAATATAACAAGTAGTAGAATAATCAAGCCGTAACTATTAGTTATTTTTTCTAAAAAATTAAAAATAGGAATCATTAAATATTTATTAAATGCCCTTACTCCCATCCATTCGTATCCTAGATATAAATTTTTATCAAAGTCTTTTGCTATATTTTCAAGATCTGAAATTTTATTAGGTCCAAAAAAATATTTTATATTAGAAGAATTATTAATAATTGGAATATTGGATGTAATGGTAAATTTTCTTACAAAATTTTTATCATCTAAAATTTCCGAGTTGAGTATAGAATTATATAGACCATTATCGCTTATTATTGATGAATTAAAAAATTGTTGGTTTTGTGATATCCATAAAATTTTATTTTCAACTTCAATTTTTTCATCACTAGTAGCATAATAGGATGAATAATTTAAATCTTCATTCTCATCATAATAATTTAAAACAGTATTATTATTTTCATTAACTAAGTTTGATTCCTGATAGGATAATTTATTTTCCCATACGATATCTAAGTTTTTATAATTGATAAATTTTTCATTAAAAAAAAGCGATGAGTTTATTAAATATCCATAATTATCAATTTCATAACTGATACTTATTTTTTTATTTTTTGTAGATGTTGAAGTAAATAATACTGATTTTTTATCACCGTTATTTCTTAGCTGGTATTCAAAGTTTATGTTATTTAAATCAATATTTTCTTCACCATTAAGACTGATAAAAATATTTCCATTAGATCCATTATATAGATTAACATAATCATCCTCTTTGTTTAAATATTTTTTTAAAAAAACATTCTGAATTTTTCCTCCCATGGTGGAGAATTCAATTTTTAAATCATCGTTTTCTAAAATAATTATTTCTTCATTTTTATTATTAATGAACTCTTGAGGTTGAATTTTAATATTATTTATTTTATCTATTTCTTCAACTTGAGCTGGGATTTCATTAGTTTCATCAACGTATTCATTATTATCTATTTGACCTGGTGGAAAGAATGTGTAATAGGTAAGTATTAACAGCATAATAAGTGTGAAACCTATAAATTTATTATTGTCCATTTTTAATTTTTTTTATTTTATCGACAAAGCTAACAAAAAGTGGGTGAGGCTTTAATACTCTACTTTTATATTCTGGGTGATATTGTGTCGCAAGAAACCAAGGATGATTTTCTAACTCAATTATTTCAACAAGATTAAGTTTTTTGTTTATACCTGTTGGCTTCATTCCGTTATCTATAAAAATTTTCTTGAAGTCATTATTAAATTCATATCTATGTCTATGTCTTTCTTTAATTAATTTATCCTTGTAAGCTTCTTTTGCTATTGAGTTTTCAGATAATTCACACTGATATGATCCCAGTCTCATTGTACCACCCTTATTCTTTATCATTTTTTGTTTTTCCATTAGATCAATAACTGGAGAGCTAGTTTTTTCATTAAATTCAGTTGAATTTGCATCTTGAATTCCTAATTTATTTCTTGTAAACTCAATACATGCACACTGCATACCTAGACAAATTCCAAAAAATGGAATGTTATTTTCTCTAACAAATTTAATAGAAGCTATCTTTCCTTCTATACCTCTTTTGCCAAATCCAGGTGCAACAATAACTCCGTCAGTATTTTTTAGTTTAGCCCTAATATTAGATGAATTAATACTTTCTGATAATACCCATTTAATTTCAACCTTAGAATTTAAATTAGCACCAGCATGAATTAATGATTCTGATATTGATTTATATGCGTCATGAAGTTCAACGTATTTTCCAACTATTGCAATCTTTAAAATATTTGATGTAGAATGTAAATTTTTTAAAAAATTATTCCACCTGCTTAATCTTAGTGGCTTCTTTTTTTTAAGATTTAATCTATCAAGTACAATGGAATGTAATCTTTCATCCCTCATTAATACAGGAACATCATATATTGACTTTGCATCAATAGATTCAATAACCGAATCTTTACGAACATTACAGAAAAGAGCTAACTTATTTTTTAATTCTTTATTTATATTATGTTCACTTCTACAAACTAAAATGTCGGGTTGTATTCCGGCTTCTAATAGTTTCTTTACAGAATGCTGAGTTGGTTTAGTCTTTAATTCTCCAGAAGTTGATAAATAGGGTATTAATGTAAGGTGAATATTTAAAAAATCATTTGTTTTTAAATCTAACTTTGCTTGTCTAACAGCTTCAAAAAAAGGAAGAGATTCAATGTCTCCAATACAACCACCTATTTCAGTAATTATTATTTCGAAATCATTATTTTTTCCTATTTTATAAAAACTATTTTTAATTTCATCAGTAATGTGAGGTATTACTTGAACTGTTTTTCCTAAAAATTCTCCTTTTCTTTCTTTAGATATGACATTATTATATATTCTTCCAGTAGTTACGTTATTATGTTGAGAAGTTGATATTCCAAGAAACCTCTCATAATGACCGAGGTCAAGATCTGTTTCTGCTCCATCCTCTGTGACATAACATTCGCCATGTTCATATGGGCTCATTGTCCCAGGATCTATGTTGAGATATGGATCAAACTTTTGAATAGTAACTTTATAGCCTACAGCTTTTAAAAGAAGGCCAAGAGATGCTGATATTATTCCTTTTCCAAGAGATGAAGTTACTCCACCCGTTACGAATATATACTTTTTCATTACTTCAAAATAATTAAGTTGTAACGGGTATCAAATCTAACTGAAATAATTAGAAATTTTTATAAAAACTAATTTTATTAAATACCTTAAACTAATATTTTAAATTTGTATTGTTATGAATTTTCAAAATGCTATTAATAAGAATAAATCGCTCCTAGAAATTAAAGAAATTATTCAAAAATTAAACATTCAATCCTATCTTGTCGGAGGCTTTGTCCGTGACTTAATTCTTAACAGAAAATCTAAAGATATTGATATAATGACTTTAGGTCAACCGTATGACTTATTAGAAAAAATTGCTAAATCAAAAAATTTTTCTGACTTTAATATTTTTAAAAAATATGGTACTGGATCTATTAAAAGCAGTGAATTTAATTTTGAATTTGTTGGAGCAAGAAAAGAATCTTATTCTAGAAAATCAAGAAATCCCGAAGTAAGCCCTGGTCTATTTAATGATGATATGAAGAGGAGAGATTTTACAATCAATTCATTAGCAATTTCTTTAAATGATGATTCTGGTGAAGTAATTGATTTATTTAATGGGTTTTCAGATATTGATAAAAAATTAGTAAAAACATGTGACGATCCAATTAAAACTTTTAATGATGATCCTTTAAGAATGATGAGAGCTGTCAGATTTGCATCACAGCTAAGCTTTGATATTGAAGAATACACTTTTAGTTCAATAATTAAAAATTCAAAAAGAATTGAAATAGTTAGTCAAGAAAGAATTTCAGATGAATTAAATAAAATTATTTTATCTAAAAAACCATCGTATGGGTTTAAGCTCCTTATGGCTTCTGGGTTACTAAAATATATTTTTCCAGAAATGTATAATTTAAAAGGTATTGATAAAGTTAATAATCACTCTCACAAAGATAATTTTTATCATACCCTTGAAGTTTTAGATAATACTTCTATTGTATCTAAGTCATTATGGCTGAGATGGGCTGCAATTCTTCATGATATAGCAAAACCACATACTAAAAGATATAATGAAAAAACAGGCTGGACTTTTCATGGACATGAGGATTTAGGTTCAAAACTTGTTCCAAAAATTTTTAAAAAATTAAAAATGCCTCTTAACAATAAAATGAAATATGTCCAAAAATTAGTTAGACTTCATTTGAGACCAATTGCTCTAGTCAAAGATAATATTACTGATTCTGCCATAAGAAGATTGCTTTTTGAGGCTGGTGATGATATTAATGATTTAATGAAATTATGTAGAGCAGATATTACCACAAAAAATCCTGATAAGGCTAAAAAATATCTTAATAATTTTGATATTGTTGAAAATAAATTAGAAGAGGTTGAAAAAAATGATAAAGTAAAAAATTTTCAACCACCTATTACAGGTGAAGAAATAATTGATATTTTTGCAATAAAACCATCCAAAGTGATAGGTGAAATAAAAAATGAAATTAAAAACCAAATATTAGACGGAAAAATAAAAAACACAAAAAAGGATGCAAAAATATTACTCTTTAAAATAGCTAAAAAATATGGTTTGAATCCACAAAAATAATCTTATGAAAAAAAATATATTGAATCTCTTATTCTTATCATTAATCTCATTTAGTTCATACTCCCAAACAGATAATTTTGAAATTCAGAAATCAATTTATGAAAAAGCAAAAGCTTATAATGATCCTAATGTTGCGATTACTGCTCTCTATAATATGGTTGCTATACAACCAGAAAATTTGCTTTTAAAAGATTCCTTGATGAGAGAATATTTAGCATTATCTCAATGGGCACCAACATATATGATATCAAGAGAGATTTTATCAAAAGATCCTAGTAATCTTATTGCTCTTGAGGTCTCATGTGTTAGCCTTCAAAACCTGGGTTTGAAACAGCAGGCATTGAATGAGTATGAATCATTATATTTAAAGACGGATAGAGTAGATGTTTTATATACTATATCATTTCTACAATTTGAACTTTCTAATTTTAATGAAAGTTTAACTAATTTAAATATTTTAATTAGTAGTGATAAGACTTCTGATATGTCAGTCAGTGTTACTAAAGATGAAAATTCAAGACAAGAAATACCAATTAGAGCTCAATTACATTATCTCAAATCATTAATTTATATCGAACAGAAAAATAACGATTTAGCGAAAGCCTCTTTAAATGAAGCCATTAAAATTTCTCCAGATTTTCAAAATGCAATAAATAAACTCAACACGTTATAAATTATTTTTGAAAAACCTCCCATCCTCACAAGAATATATAGTTTTATTAAATTTTTTAATTAGGTTATAATTATGAGTAGTCATTATTATACTGGTACCATTTGAATTTATATCAAGTAATAATTTTAGAATATTTTCTGCTACTTCTGGGTCTAAATTACCAGTAGGTTCATCAGCTATAATTAACTTTGGATTATTAACAATAGCTCTTGCAATAACTAATCTCTGTTGTTCACCTCCTGATAGCTCATATGGATAGTTTTTAGATTTATCTTCAAGACCAACCTTTAAAAGTAATTCATTAATTTTTTCATCAATTTTTTTTTTGTCTTTCCAACCTGTGGAGGTCATTATAAATTTGATATTTTCATAAGAGTTTCTATCCTGAAATAATTGAAAATCTTGAAATATAATTCCTATTTTTCTTCTGAGATAGGGTAATTGGTTTCTTTTTATTTCTGAAATATTTTCACCATCAACAATTATTTGTCCCATTTTAAGTGGTATGTCACAATAAATTGTTCTTAAAAGTGAACTTTTCCCACTTCCTGTTTTTCCAATTATATAAATAAACTCACCTCTATTTAAATCAAGATTGACATCATTTAAAATTGTTTTATAGTGGTGAAAAATAGTAGCTCCTTTTATACTTAATATTTTATTCTCATTCATTTTAAATCTAGTTTTTGAAGTTCACCGTATTCTAAATTATTAACATAAGAAATAATTTCTTCATCTGATGATTTGAGACCATAATTTCTAAGCTTATTTAGTGGCCTAGCAGCACTAAAATATTCTAAAAGAATCATATCATCATTCCTTAGCTGAATGAAGTCTGGAATTTTTGCTTTTCCTTTTATTTTTATTATATACATAACTAAAAAAATGGCAAACCAGAGTCGCACCGCTACAACCACTTACCCTTGCTTCCTTCCAGACCTGGGGGATTCAGTAGGAGCTGGTCGTACTAGCTTGCCACTATAAAATTAATAAAAACACATTTGATTTCTTTTTTTTAATAATTTTATATTTTAATAATTATTGGTAATGAAGAGAATAATTTGTCTTTTAATATTTTTTTTATTTAGTACAACCTTAATTTATTCTCAAAATACTATTTCAATTGGCTTAAAAAGTTCATATAATTCTTCAAATATTAATTTTTACAATAATTTTTTTCCGCAGAACATTGGGACTTCTTCTTTTTATGATTTCAGTTTTTCATTTATTACTGAGATTAAGAATAAAAAAAATACTGGAATTAGAATAGAAATCTCAAAAATGAATAAAGGGTGGGTAGGAGATACTAACAATAAAATTTATACATCTGAAATTTCATACTTAAATGTGCCAGTTACAATGTCAACATATTTTGGAAATAAAAAAACTAAAATAAATTTTTTACTTGGTCCATTTTTTGAATATCAACTATCAAATAATTCTGATTACCTTCTTAGTGAAATTTCTGATTTAGATATTTATTTTGATGATTTAAGAGACAATAAATGGGGTTACGGATTGATGACATCTGCTGGTTTATCATTTAATTTAAATAAAAATCATTTTCAATTTTTAGTTTCTTATCAATATAATTTTGATAATTTAATAGATGTGAAGATAAAAAATGCATTAATACCTGATATTTCAAACTTTAACACTTTATCTCTCTCTTTCGTATATTTGTTTAATTTTGATAAAAATGAAATTTAAGTTTTTAAAATATTTTCTTACTCTTTCAATACCATTCTTGGCATATGTCTCATTTAATTCAACTGGTATTTTAACTTATGCTCCAATTTTGGAAGCTTTTTTGCTAATACCTCTTCTTGAATTATTTTTTAAACCATCAAGCAAAAATATTTCTGATGCTGAGGAGGAGATGGCTAAAGATGATGTATCATATGATATTATTTTATATTCATTCGTGCCTTTAATATACTTTCTAATATGGGAGTTTTTGGTATCTATGGGTGATCCTATATCAACATTTGATAAGATTGGAAGAATTCTATCAATGGGGCTCATATGTGGAGGTTTTGGTATAAATATTGCTCACGAATTGGGACATAGAAGAACAAAATATGAAAAACTATTTTCAAAGATATTGCTTCTTCCCTCGTTATACATGCATTTTTTCATAGAACATAATCGTGGTCACCATAAAAGAGTGTCAACTATGGAAGACCCATCATCAGCACGTTTTGGTGAAAATATTTTTTCTTTTTGGTTTAGAGCAGTCTCATTTGGTTATTTATCTGCTTGGAATTTGGAAAATAATAGAATCAAGAGAAATGGAGGCAAAATAATTTCTTTGAAAAACGAAATGATCATATATCAAATAATTCAAATTACTTTTTTGGCTTTAATTTATTTTATTTTTGGACTACAGATTATGTTATATTTCATCTGTTGTTCAATTTTTGGTTTTCTTCTTCTAGAAACAGTTAATTATATAGAACATTATGGACTTCAAAGAAATAAAAATGAAAGAGGAAAGTACGAGAGAGTTCAACCATTTCACTCATGGAATTCAAATCATCCGGTAGGTAGAATTATGTTATTTGAATTATCTAGACATTCTGATCATCATTTTAATGCTTCAAGAAAATATCAAATTTTAAAAAATCATGATAATACACCCGAAATGCCAACTGGTTATCCTGGAATGATGATTTTATCACTAATACCACCATTGTGGTTCTATGTCATGAATAATAGGGTTAAAAAATTTATTCATTGATTTTGTAATTAAATTTCTAGGATATAATTTAGTTATATGTTTAAAATAAATACTTGGTGGTCTTTTTATAATTCTATGTAAAGCAGATAGCATAAAGTATTTTATAATCAAAACCCAAGCTATAAGCTTGGGTTTTTTTGTTATGAAAGTAAAAACGAAATTTTTAAAAATTATCTCAGATATTCATACTCCTGTTGGTATTTATCTTAAGCTTAGAGATTTATATTCTAAGATATTTCTATTGGAAAGTTCTGATTATAAAGGTTCAGAAAATAGTTTATCATTTATTTGTTTTGATTCTAAAGCTCAAATTTCAATTTCTAATAACATAGTAAAAATGATTTTTAATAATGAGGAAGTAAAGAAAAAAATAGAAAATGAAAAGGGAGTACCTTATTACTTAAATAAATTTATTGACCAATTTAAATTAGAAAAGAACAAATTTGATTTTCCATCAAATGGATTGTTTGGGTATATATCTTATGATTCTATAAAGTACTCGGATAATATCTCGATTTCTAACCCTAAAGAGATTAATATCCCAGAGATATTATATGATGCTTTTAAATACGTCATAGTTTTTAATCATTATAATAATGAATTAATAATCTTTGAGCATCTCTATGGTGATGATAATATTTCTGAAATCGAAAAAATTAATAATATAGTATCAGGAAAACCAGTAAATCCATTCCCATTCAAAACAAATAAAGATGAGAGAACTAATTTATCAGACGAAGATTTTAAAAAATTAGTTAATAAAGGTATTAATCATTGTAAGTTGGGAGATGTTTTTCAAATTGTATTATCTAAAAGATTTTATCAAGATTTTCAAGGTGACGAATTTCAAGTTTATAGAGCATTGAGATCCATAAATCCATCTCCATATCTATTTTATTTTGATTATGGAAGTTTTAAAATTTTTGGTAGTTCCCCTGAAGCCCAAATTGTAATAAAAAATGATAAGGCAACTATATATCCAATTGCGGGAACATTCAAAAGAACAGGTGACGATGGGTATGATAAGAAGCAAGCAGAAAAATTATCTAACGATGTAAAAGAAAATTCTGAGCATGTTATGTTAGTAGATTTAGCTAGAAATGATTTAAGCAAAATATCAAAAAATGTTGAGGTTGAAAGATTTAAAGACATTCAGTTTTATTCTCATGTTATTCATTTAGTATCTAAAGTGACTGGAGATATTACATCAGATAAAAAAATAGATTTGATTTCTGGAACTTTTCCTGCTGGAACTTTATCTGGTGCTCCAAAACATAAGGCAATGCAACTTATAGAACACCATGAAAATATAAGTAGAGAATTTTATGGTGGAGCAATTGGGTTTATGGGATTCAATGGTGACTTTAACCATGCTATAATTATAAGATCATTTTTAAGTAAAAACAGAAGATTATTCTTCCAAGCAGGTGCTGGAATTGTTTTTAAATCAAATCAAGATAGTGAAAACCAAGAGGTATATAATAAAATAGAAGCTTTGAGAAAAGCAATTAAAATTGCTGAGAAAATATGAGAATTTTAGTTTTAGATAATTACGATAGTTTCACTTATAATATTGTACATATTCTAAGAGAATTAGATGGTTTGGAGATATCAGTTATTAAAAATGATATTATTAAGATGAATGATGTTCAGTCTTATGATAAAATTATATTGTCGCCTGGTCCATCTCTACCTAAAGATGCAGGGAAGATGAATGAATTAATTTCTAACTATTACGATAGCAAGCCAATACTAGGAATATGTCTAGGTCATCAAGCCATTGCTGAAAATTTTAAGGGTAAATTGTATAATATGGAAGAGCCTTTACATGGAGTTCAAACGGATATTTATTTAGAGGAGGATTATATATTTAAGGGTATTGAATCTAAAATTAAAGCTTGTAGATATCATTCATGGTCAGTAGTAAATGATCCTTTGCCAGAAGAGTTAAAAATAATTGCTAGAGATTCAGAGGGTGTG
>CAZKLB010000006.1:38332-83132 GCA_964553685.1 uncultured Marinoscillum sp. | reverse complement strand
AACACCAAGTCCAGTTGCAGGCATCAATTTCTTTTTTTTGGAAGTAATACTTCCAATATTATCATTGGTAAAACCATCAATATCTTTATTTGAATTTATAGAATCAATTACTTTTTGTACGCTAATATGATCAGGTAGCGGAAGCTGTACTATAAAACCATCTTCAGTTTTTTTATTATTTAATTTTTTAATTAAAATAAGTAGATCTTCTTCTGAAATGTTATCGTTTAAACTTATTAAATTTGCATCGATACCTACCTCCTTACAAGCCTTCATTTTTGCTTTAACATATATCTTACTTGCAGAATGTTTGCCAACTAAAACTATTGTTAAAGAAGGTCTCCTTTCACCTGAGGAAACTAAAAAATCAATCTCATTTTTAATCTCCTCTTTTATTTCTCCAGAAACTTTTATACCGTCTATTAATTTATTCATCTATTTTTAATACAGCTAAAAAAGCAGATTGTGGAATTTCTACATTGCCTACTTGCCTCATTCTTTTTTTACCTTTTTTCTGTTTCTCTAATAATTTTCTTTTTCTAGTAATATCCCCTCCATAGCATTTAGCAGTCACATTTTTTCTGAGGGCTCTAACGGTTTCTCTTGCAATAATTTTATTTCCAATAGAGGCCTGAATTGCAATTTCAAACATCTGTCTAGGCAATAGTTCCTTTAGCTTTTCACATAATTTTTTACCCCAAGAGTATGCTTTATCTTTATGTACAATAGCTGATAATGCATCTACCTTTTCACCATTAAGCATAATGTCCAGTTTTGACATTTTGGATACTTGAAAACCTATCAATTCATAATCTAATGATGCATAGCCCCTTGATATTGATTTAAGCTTATCATAAAAATCAAAAACAATTTCTGATAATGGTAAATTAAAGGATAATTCAACTCTATTTTTAGATAAATAAACCTGGTTTGTTAATGTTCCTCTTCTATCAATACATAATTTTATGATACCACCAATGTAGTCTGACTTTGTAATAATCTGAGATGATAGCATAGGCTCCTCAATTTTATTAATTTCGTTAGGTTCAGGCATCTCAGATGGAGCATAAATACTTATTAATTCTCCATTGGTTTTATGACACTGAAATTCAACGGAAGGAACAGTGGTTATAACTGACATATTAAATTCTCTTTCCAGTCTCTCTTGAATTATATCCATGTGGAGCATGCCTAAAAAACCACATCTAAAGCCAAAACCTAATGCTGCAGATGTCTCAGGCTCCCATACAAGGGAAGCATCATTTAATTGTAGTTTATCAAGTGAATTTCTTAATTCTTCGTAATCTGAACTATCTACAGGATATATTCCAGCGAATACCATAGGCTTAACATCTTCAAAACCCTTAATGATATCATCTGATTGGCCACCTATATGCGTGATAGTGTCACCAACCTTAACTTCTTTAGCATTCTTTATACCTGATATTAGATAGCCAACATTTCCAGCAGATATCTCATTACAAGACTCTTTTTCTAACTTTAAAATTCCAATTTCATCAACATTATATTCCTTTCCAGTATTAACAAATTTTACTTTATCGCCCTTCTTTATTTTACCATTAAAAACTCTAAAGAGAACCTCAATTCCCCTAAAAGAATTATAAACAGAATCAAAAATCATTGCCTGAAAATCTTTGTTGCTATCTCCTTTTGGTGGTGGCACTTTTAAAATAATATTATCTACAAGTTTCTCAATACCTATACCATCTTTAGCACTTACATGTAGAATATCAGAATTAACACACCCTGTAAGATCTATTATTTGATCAGATACCTCCTCAATCATAGCCCCAGGTAAATCAATTTTATTCAGAACAGGAATTATCTCTAGGCCCTGTTCGAGAGCCAAATATAAATTTGATATTGTTTGTGCCTGAATTCCTTGAGAAGCGTCAACAACAAGTATTGCGCCCTCACATGATGCAATAGATCTAGAAACTTCATAAGAGAAGTCCACGTGACCTGGCGTATCAATTAAGTTCAAAGTATACTGATCCGACTCAACCTTATGCTTCATTTGTATTGCGTGAGATTTTATAGTTATACCTCTTTCTCTCTCAAGATCCATATCATCTAGAAGCTGATTGGTCATGTGCCTGCTATCAACAGTTTGAGTAAACTCTAATAGTCGATCAGCGAGTGTACTTTTACCATGATCAATGTGAGCGATAATGCAAAAATTCCTTATTTTGTCCATTTTAAAGAAATCAAAATTAGATAAATAATAATTAATTTATTGAGTTAATTTCCACCTTTTATGAGACCAAAGCCACTCAGCAGGTCTCTTTTTAATTAAACTTTCAATCTTTTGCACATAATCTGAAAGAATTTCTGTTTTTTTATCATACGGAGGCCTAGAAATAAGATCAAATTTAACTGAATAATAACCTCTCGATTCCCTCTTCATTGATGCAAAATAAACAATACTGTTAGTAAATTTTGGAATAAAGTTTACGGACTGATAGAATGCTGTTTTCTGATTTAACATATTATACCAAACTTTTCTATTATTAATATTTGGCGACTGATCTGCAACCATTGCTAAAACTTTAACTTTTTTTAATTTTTTTTTGAGAAACATTATTGAGTTTTTTGACTCAATTAATTTAGATCCAAATCTAGATCTTGACTCATATAAAATTTTGTCAAAGGATCTATTTGATAAACTTTTATAAATAACATGAAGGTCTGATTTTAACTTATCTTGAGAGGATAATAATAACCACTCCCAATTACACTGATGACTGGTCAAAACAATCACCCTCTCATTTTTGGTAACATGATCATTAATTACATCAAAGTTTTCAAATTTTACTCTCTTTGAAAGTTCTTTTTTTGAAATTGAATTTGATTTTATTGTTTCAATTAAAACATCACAAAAATTTTTATAAAAATTTGATTTAATCTTATTTAAAGAATTATTACTTAGGTTAGGAAAACTTTTTTTTAGATTAACTTCAACTGTTTTAATCCTGTAGAAATTTGAAAGTACTATTGAAAGAATTGATGAAAACGAATAAAGGAAGGAAATAGGTAGTGAGGAAATTAGTTTGAAAAAGTATTTCATATGACAATTAAATCAAATAATTAAATATTTAAAAAAAAATTAGATTATTAAACTTTTAATCAATCAGTATAACTCAACTATATTTGAGAAACTAATGAAAATTTCAGCCTCAATTTATTCTAACAAAGACATGTCTCTTAAAGCATTAGTTAATGAATTAGATTCTGTAAAAATAGATATGTTACACATCGACTTTAATGATGAAAAAACTGAAATAAATAAGATAGAAAATGACATAAAAGAAATTAGAAAAATTAGTTCAACACCACTTGATCTTCATATTATATCAAAAAACCCATCAAAATATGATGATTTTATTAAAAGAAATAAAATTGAATTTGTCACATATCAGATAGAAAATATAAACGAAGAATTTTCGATTAGTGAAATTAATCAAACAAGCTTTGGAATAGCAATTACAAGTAATACCGATTTCAAATTATTCAAAAATTATGAAAAATTTTGTGATTTCATATTACTGATGACTACCACACCGGGAGAAAGTGGAGGAAGTTTCAATCACATTAATTTTAAAAAAATCAGAGATTTTAAAAATTTATTTCCAAGCAAGAGAGTTTATGTGGATGGTGGTGTAAACGATGAGATTGCATTTATCCTTAGAATTCTTGGGGTAAGCTCCGTTGTTTCAGGATCCTTTTTGGTGAAGAACAATATTCCAAAGTCTTTGTTAAAACTTCGCTCATCTGTTATTAACTCTAAGCTGAAGGTTAAAGAATTTATGATTTCAAGAGATGAGTCTCCAATTGTTACTTTTAATTCAAGTCTTTTAAAAACATTAGTTAAAATTGAAGATTATAATTTTGGTTTTACATTAGTTGAAGATGAAAATAAAAAGTTTATTGGGATAGTTAGCATGGCTGATATAAGGAAATATATTATTAATAATCAAAATATTAACTTAAAAGAAAATATAAAGAATGTGATAAATAAAAATCCAATTGTTATATATGATGATGATGATATTAATAAAATGTTAGAGACTACTCAAAACCGTGAGTTTTTAATATCCTTTATTCCTGTATTGAATAAAAAAAATAGAATCGTTGGATGTGTAACATTTTTTAACCTAATAAACAGCGAATCATGATACTACATTTACATAATGATACAACACTGGAAACCGCAAAAGATATATCAGAGAATATAGAAGGAAAATTAATATTTAATGATTTAAATAAAATAATAATAACTTCATCAAAAGTAAAAAAGGTATCTGATGAAATCAAAAAATATATTAGTGATGAGTTTATATTAGATTCAGATATCCAATTATCAAGCAGAAATTATATTAATGAAACTAGAAAAGTTAGAATTAATAATATTGAAATTGGTGGTGATACTCGAAATACATTAATGATCACTGGTCCATGCTCGATTGAGAGTAAAAATCAAATAAAAAAATGTGCACAACTACTGAAAGATATTGGATTAACAACATTAAGGGCTGGATGCTTTAAACCTCGAACCTCTCCATATTCATTTCAAGGTCTTGGGCTGGAAGGCTTAAAAATGTTATCGGATATTAGAGAAGAGTTTGGTTTCAATATAATATCTGAAGTAAAAGACGCATCACATGTACATGATGTTATTAAATATACTGATATAATTCAGATTGGTGCAAAAGCAATGTATGACCATGGTATTCTAAGAGAGACAGGCCAACAAGAAAAACCAGTTCTTTTAAAACGAGGGTTTGGATCTAACCTACAAGAATTTGTTCAAGCAGCTGAATTTATTTTATCTGAAGGGAATCCAAATGTAATATTATGCGAAAGAGGAATTAGGACATTTGAAACTAAAACTAGATTTACCCTTGATTTATGCGGTGTATCATATTTGAAAGAATATACAAATCTTCCTATAATATTAGATACAAGTCATGCAATGGGATACAGCTACGGAGTTCCTGATCTTACGAGAGCATGCGTTGCTATGGGTATTGATGGTCTTTTAATCGAGAGCCATCCAAATCCTATTGAAGCCAAATCTGATGCCTCACAACAACTAGATTTTAAAGAGTTTAGAGAAATGTATGAAAGTCTTTTACCAATTTGTGAAGCTGTTAATAGAAAGATAATATGATAATACCCAAAATTAAATTACTAATTCTTGATGTAGATGGAACAATGACAGATAATGGAATCTATGTCGATGAAAAAGGAATTGAATCTAAAAAATATAATGCTAAGGACGGGGTTGGTATCTATGAACTTATAAAAAATAATGTTAAAGTTGGAATTATTAGTCATTCTGAGAAGGGCGATGGAATAAAATCTAGAGCATCTTATCTCGGAATAAAACATTGTCATGTAGGTAATGAACCCAAAGAGGAAATTCTAAAAAGATGGATAAAAAAACTAGAAATTAAACTCGAAGATGTGGCGTTTATTGGCGATGATATTAATGATCTTAGTATAATAAATATTGTTGGATTTAGTGCGTGCCCAAATGATTCTTCAGATCCAGTAAAAAGAAAAGTATCATTAGTATTAAATACTAAAGGAGGATATGGTTGTGTAAGGGAATTTAGTGATTTATATTTAACCCAAAATTTATAATGAGTGTACTAGTAAATAAAAACTCAAGAGTAATAGTTCAAGGATTTACAGGTTCCGAAGGAACTTTTCATGCGTCCCAAATGATAGAATATGGCACTAATGTAGTCGGTGGTGTGACACCCGGAAAAGGTGGATCTAAACATTTAGAAAAAGAAGTATACAATACTGTAAAAGATGCTAAAAAAAATACTGATGCAAACGTATCTATCATTTTTGTTCCACCTGCATTTGCTGCTGACGCAATACTTGAAGCAATTGATTCTGACATTAAAGTAATAGTTGCAATTACTGAGGGTATTCCTGTAAAAGATATGATTAAGGTAAAATCCTACATAAAGGGTAAAGATAATATTCTAATTGGACCAAATTGTCCTGGAATTATTACACCCAATGAAGCTAAAGTTGGAATCATGCCAGGTTTTGTTTTTAAAAAAGGAAATATTGGTATTATCTCTAAATCAGGTACGTTAACATATGAGGCTGCAGATCAAGTTGTAAAATCAGGATACGGAATTTCAACAGCTATTGGTATTGGAGGAGATCCTATAGTTGGCACTTCTACCTTAGATGCTATCAAACTATTTATGGATGATGATGAAACTGAAGGAATTGTTATGATTGGTGAAATAGGAGGAAATTATGAGGCTGAAGCATCAAAATGGATTAGGGATAACGGTAACAAGAAACCAGTTGTGGGATTTATTGCTGGTCAAACTGCTCCAAAAGGTAAAAGAATGGGACATGCAGGTGCAATAATCGGAGGAAAGGATGACACAGCAATAGCTAAAATGAAAATAATGAGAGAGTGCGGACTTGTAGTTGCCGAGTCACCAGCACATATTGGATTAAAGATTAAGGAAACTCTATAAATGAATTACCTCATCATAAGCAGCTGCAGTAGCCTCCATTACTGCCTCTGACATAGTTGGATGAGGATGTACTGCCTTAATAATTTCATGTGCAGTTGTTTCAAGTTTTCTAGCAGTAACGACTTCAGCAATCATCTCTGTAACATTATAACCTATCATGTGACATCCTAACCACTCACCATATTTTTTATCGAAAATAACCTTAACGAAACCATCAGAGTGCCCAGAAGCATTTGCTTTTCCGGAAGCTGTAAAGGGAAATTTACCAACTTTAATTTCATATCCAAGATCAATAGCCTGCTTTTCAGTAAACCCAACTGAAGCAACCTCAGGACTACAGTATGTACATGAGGGTATGTTATCATAATTCATAACACTTGGATTTAAACCTGCAATTTTTTCTACACATATTATACCCTCTGCGGATGCAACATGAGCAAGAGCAGGCCCCTTAACAATATCACCAATAGCATAAATTCCATCAATATTAGTTTTATAATAGTCATCGACATTAATTTTTCCCTTTTCAACAATTATACCTAATTCTTCTAAACCTATGTTATCAGTATTAGTTTCGACACCAACCGCTGATAAAACTATATCACAATTCATAGTATTTACATCGTCATTCGATTTATATGATACCTTGCAACCATTTTTATTTGTCTCTACCGATAGCACCTCAGTACCTTTCATAATATTAATTCCAGCCTTAGTAAAAGATTTTTCTAATTGCTTAGACACATCAATATCTTCTAGAGGTAAAATATTTGGAAGATATTCTACAAGGGTTACTTCAGTACCAATACTATTATAGAAGTAAGCAAACTCTGATCCAATTGCACCGGAACCGATTACAACCATTTTCTTTGGCTGTTTTGTTAATGTCATAGCTTTTCTATATTCAATGATTTTTTCGCCATCTATTTTAACATTTGGTAATTCTCTCGATCTTCCGCCGGTAGCTATTATAATATTATCTGTTTTATGAATAGATTTTTTATTTTCACTGTCAGTTACTTCAACCTCACCCTTAGCATGGACTTTACCATAACCACTTATAACATCAACTTTATTTTTTTTCATTAGAAAATTAACCCCTTTACTCATACCATCAGCAACATTTCTACTTCTACCTATAACAGAGTTGAAATCAATGCTTGATCCTTTTATATCTATCCCATAATCTTTGGAATGATTAATGTAATCAAATACTTGCGCACTTTTTAAAAGGGCTTTAGTAGGAATGCAACCCCAATTCAAACAAATACCACCAAGAGATTCTTTTTCAATAACGGCAACCTTCATCCCTAACTGAGAGGCTCTAATTGCTGCAACATAACCACCTGGTCCAGATCCTATAACTATTAAATTGTATGACATATGACTATTTTTTACAAATTTATATTCTAATTAGTTATAATAAAACTAATGATAATTTTATCTTAAACATTATGGTAAATTTTATAGTTTTACGATTAAATTATTTTTATGGTCGATTTAAAAAATAAAGTCGCGATAGTTACAGGGGGGTCAAAAGGAATTGGAAGAGAAATTGTTAAAAAGTTTTCAGAATCTGGCTGTAATGTAGCATTTACTTATTTAAGTAGTGAAGAGTCCGCTGCAGAAATTGAAAATCTAGCTTCATCAAATGGTGTAAAAGTTAAGAAATATAAGTCCGATGCCTCTAAACTTAATGAATGTGAAGATTTACTAAAGAATGTTATACAGGATTTTGGTGGATTCGATATTATAATAAATAATGCAGGTGTCACTAGAGATAATTTACTATTAAGAATGGATGAGGAATCTTGGAGAAAAGTTATTGAAATAAATTTAAATTCATGTTTTTTCTTAACTAAATGTGGAATTAAAGAATTGATGAGAAAAAAGGATGGAGTTATTATAAATATAAGTTCAATAGTTGGAATTAAAGGGAATCCTGGTCAAGCAAATTATGCGGCTTCCAAGTCAGGTATTAATGGGTTTACAAAATCCGTAGCTTTAGAACTAGCCTCAAGAAATATAAGGTGTAATGCTATTGCTCCAGGATTTATTAAGACTGATATGACAAATGATGGAGAGTTATTAGATAATTGGATTAAATCTATCCCGCTTAAAAGAGCAGGAGATGTGGAAGATGTCGCAAACCTATGTGTATTCTTATCTTCAGATAAAGCAAAATATATAACGGGGCAAGTTATAAATGTGGACGGTGGTTTAGTTACTTAACTCTTTTTTATTTTTTTATTGAGTTCTTTTTGCTATTGATTTTTTTTACGGTAATTGATTTTTTTACAGAATCATAATCAGCATATACTTGATCTCCTTTTTTTAACTCACCAGAAAGAATTTCTTCAGCAAGAACATCTTCAAGATATTTTTGTATAGCCCTTTCCAAAGGCCTAGCACCATATTTTGGATTGTAACCTTTATCAATTAAAAAGTCTTTAGCCTTATCGGATAATGTTATCTCATATCCTATTTCATTAGCTTTTAGGTAGAGCTTTTTTAAATTAATATCAATTATTTTGTAAAGATTTTCTTTAGTTAAAGAATTAAAAATGATGATATCATCTAACCTATTAATAAATTCAGGATTAAAAGTTCTCTGTAATGCCTTATCAATAGTTGAGTTTAAATTTTCATTTATATTATCTGCTCTCGACTTAGTCTCAAACCCAATGCCTGCACCAAAATCTTGAACATCTCTTGCTCCCACGTTTGATGTCATTATCAAAATTGTATTTCTAAAATCTACTTTATGACCAAGGCCATCAGTTAAAAATCCTTCGTCTAATATTTGAAGTAAAATATTGAATACATCAGGATGGGCTTTTTCAATTTCATCTAAAAGAATTACACTATATGGTTTTCTTCGAACTTTCTCACTTAATTGTCCTCCCTCCTCATAACCAACATAGCCTGGAGGAGCACCAACAAGTCTGGAAATGGAGAATTTTTCCATATATTCAGACATATCAACTCTTATAAGTGCATCATCTTTATCGAAAAGATATTTTGCTAAGACCTTTGCTAATTCGGTTTTACCAACACCTGTAGGGCCCAGGAAAATAAAAGATCCAATTGGTTTCTTAGGGTCTTTAAGTCCAACTCTAGTTCTTTTGATAGCTCTTACTAGCTTATCAATTGCTTTGTCTTGACCAACAACTTTTTTTGATAATTTATCTGACATTCCAAGCAATCTTTTACTTTCATTCTGCTCAATTCTTTCAACAGGTATTCCTGTCATCATTGCAACAACTTCAGATATATGTTTTTCATTTACTTTATCCCTTTTTTTTCTAGATTCCTCAATCCACTTTTTCTTTTCTTGATCCAATTCGGAAAGTAATTTTTTTTCTGTATCCCTCAATTGTGCTGCTTCCTCATACTTTTGATTTTGAACAACTTGATTTTTCTGACTTTTTATATCTTCAATCTTATTCTCAATATCAATAATCACCTCTGGAACATCAAGATTATGCATATGTACTCTCGAGCCAGCTTCATCCATCAAATCAATTGCCTTATCCGGTAAAAACCTATCGCTTATAAATCTATCAGATAGCTTTATACAAGCATCAATAGCTTCTGCAGAGTATGTAACATTATGATGAGACTCATACTTGTCTTTTATATTTTCTAGTATATTTTGAGTTTCCTCAGGGGTTGTTGGATCAACAACTACAACTTGGAACCTTCTCGCAAGAGCACCATCTTTTTCTACATATTGTCTATATTCATCTAAAGTAGTTGCTCCAATACATTGTAATTCACCCCTTGCCAATGCTGGCTTAAACATATTAGAAGCGTCTAAAGATCCTGATGCACCTCCTGCTCCAACAATAGTGTGCAGCTCATCTATAAATAATATTATATCATCAGACTTTTCAATTTCAGTCATAATTGCTTTCATCCTTTCTTCAAATTGACCTCGATATTTTGTACCCGCAACTAAAGAAGCGAGATCCAATGTGACTACTCTTTTATTATGAAGGATTCTAGATACTTTTTTTTGTGTTATTCTTAAGGCTAATGCTTCAGCAATCGCAGTTTTACCAACACCTGGTTCTCCAATTAAAATAGGATTATTCTTCTTTCTTCTCGTAAGAACTTGAGCGACTCTATCAATCTCTTTTTCCCTACCAATTACAGGATCAAGCTTATCTTTTTCGGCTAACTTGGTTAAATCTTTACCAAAATTATCAAGAATAGGAGTTTTAGATTTTTCTTTTGATTTAGTTGATTTTGCTGGAGGGTTATTACTTCCTTTAATATTTGAGAGCTCATCATCTTCCATTGGTTCGGAGGACGTAGAACCCTTTGGGTTACTTGTCTGATACTCTAATAACTCTTTTACAACATCATATGTAACATCGAACTTATCTAAAATTTGTGTTGCAATATTGTCTTCATCTCTTAATATTGAGAGGAGCAAATGTTCTGTACCAATAAGCTTACTCTTAAAAATCTTAGCCTCAAGATAAGTGATTTTCAAAACTTTTTCAGTTTGTCTTGTTAAAGGAATATTTGTTAGATTTTTTAGATTACTTACACTTGTATTTTTAGTGTTATGCTCCACAGATGCCCTAAGATCCTCAAGACTAATTCCTAATTTCTTTAAGAGACTGATTGCAACTCCCTCGCCCTCTCTGATGACACCAAGTAAAAGGTGCTCAGTGCCGATGTAATCATGACCTAGACGGAGCGCTTCCTCTCTACTCAATGAAATTACTTCCTTAACTCTATTAGAAAATTTTGCTTCCATAATATTTTATAACGTAAGGATAACTTATTTTGATTAAAAAAAACAATAAAAAGTTTCTTTAAAAATTGTTAATAAAGAAACCTGATTCAGGGCCTTTTACAAATAATAAGTCTATCACACTTAACTTATAATCAAATTTCTTGCCAAGAAATAAGTTTTTTCTATACTCTTTGACATTCTTATTGAATAATTTATCATTATACATCTCTTCTGCTTGATATTTATTGTTTTTTAAATTAATTGCGTCAGATTCAACAATTTTGTTTTTAAAATTTAGAAGTTTAATAAATAATGTCAATAAGTCATAATTTAAATCAATTAGGAAATTATGTCTTACTTTTATTTTATCTAAAATAAGATCTTTATAATAGATGTAGTATGGATATTTTCCATAGGATGACTGAATTGATTGAAAATGTTTATTTATCCAATTTTTTGAGTAATCTATCTGTAAATCTTTGATTAATTTTTTTTTTGATTTCCTTTTAATTGGAATTTCTAGTGGAAACACATTATCATTTCCAAAAATCCATGTTCTTGTTAATTGACTTTGGTTATTATATTTACCTTCATAATCTAGTACGATATTATTATCTTTAAATAATCTGAAGTAATTAACTGATGGTAAATATTCTGGATTAACTAATATCATAAATGCCTTTAATTGTAAAGATATATGATGAGTAAGAAAAAAATTTTAATACCCTTAATTGTTTTCTCAACATTACTCTCGACCACTAGTGTTTATACTTATCAGATGCTTTTTTCACCTAACTTTCTTATTAATCATCCTGATAAAATGATAATAATAGATGATGATACAGATTTCAAAGAACTAACAAATCAATTAATTGAAGATACATTATTAAATGACGTTATATCATTTAGTTTTTTAAGTAAACTCATGAAATATTCTGAAAATATAAAAGAGGGTGCGTATAAGATAAAAATGAATATGTCAAATTATGACTTGATCTCAATGTTGAGGGCTGGAGACCAAACCCCTATAAATATAACTTTTTCATACTCAAGAAAAATAAATGACTTAGCTCAAAAAATTTCTGAAAAGTTAAAAATATCAGAAAAAGATTTAATGGATTTTATAACTGAAAATAGTCAATCGAATTATGGTTTTGATAATCAAAATATCATCGGAATGTTTTTGCCTGATACTTACGAAGTATACTGGGATATTACACCGAAAAATTTACTGGATAGAATGAAAAGTGAATATGATAAATTTTGGAATTCAGAAAGAACAACAAAACTTGAAAGGGTAAATCTATCTAAAAATGAAGTTATAACATTGGCTTCCATTGTTGCATCTGAAACAAATAAAATTGATGAAGCTGATAGAATTGCTGGCGTTTATATTAATAGATTAAGAAAAAATATGCTATTACAAGCTGATCCAACACTAATTTATGCAGCTAATGATTTTTCAATAAGAAGAGTTTTGAATAAACATAAAAAAATAAAGTCTCCCTATAATACATATATGAATAAAGGCTTACCACCTGGGCCAATAAGACTTTCTCCAAAAAAATACATCGATGCAGTTCTAAACTTTGAGAATCACAGATTTATATTTTTTTGTGCAAAAGATGACTTTTCTGGATATCATGAGTTTGCAATCACTTTATCAGAACACAATAAAAATGCTAGAAAATTTCAAAGGGCACTCAACAAAAGAAAAATATATAAATGATAGAAGGTAATTATAAAATAAGAATTAGATATGCTGACACAGATCAAATGGGATATGTTTATTATGGAAGGTATGCTAACTTTTATGAAATTGCTAGGGTAGAATTATTTAGGAAACTAGGTTTTTCTTATAAAGATCTAGAAGATAAAGGGGTTGGAATGCCAGTCATTGAAATGAATTCTAAATTTCTATTACCAGTCAGATATGATGAAGAAATTTTAATTGTTAGTCGTATTAAAGATATACCCAAATCAAAAATAACTTTTACATATAAATTATTTAATTCAGAGGGCTTAATTGTTAACGAAGCTAAAACTGTACTCACATTTATAGATTTAGAAAGAAAAAAACCTGTCAGAATACCAAGTGAACTTATGACTATAATTAAGAAAAAATTTAATGATTGATAGAGTAAAAGATTTTATTAGAAAAATTTTTAAAAGAATTTATCTGGTTGGAAAGACGGTAACATATTACAGTGTTTATAAAATCTTTATTGATAAACTTAGAGAAGATGAAATATTTGAAAAATCATCTGCAGTTGCTTTCAGTTTTACAATAGCATCTTTTCCCCTATTAATATTCTTATTTACATTAATTCCATATATAAATGCATGGATACCAGAGATTGATTCAGTAAAAATATTAATATTTCTTGAAGGAATAATGCCAAAAAATGAGTACGCAATTGCTAAAAATACAATTTTAGATCTTGTTGAAACCAAAAGAGGTGGATTGCTTTCATTAGGATTTTTCGCCACTATATTTTTATCATCTAATGGATTCAATAGTTTAATAAAAACTTTTAATAGCTGTCATAAAGTGAGGGAAAACAGAAGTTTTTATGAAACAAGACTCATTGCTATAATTTTAACATTATTATTTTCCCTAGTTACAATAATTGCTATAATACTTTCAACTCTTGGAGATTTTATAATTAATATAATTTTAGATTTTAATTTATTTGAGGAAGTAGAATACTACTCATTAATTCTTTCAAAGCTTTCAATACTATTTATATCGTTTTATCTAGCTATTTCCTCAACCTTTTACTTCGCACCCGTAATACATAATAAATGGTCATTTATATCATCTGGAGCAATTATATCTGCTGTAGGTTGTGTGATAATTTCATCAATTTTTTCATATTATATAAACACTTTCCCAACATATAATACACTATATGGATCTATAGGTATATTGATTGCTTATATGGTTTGGATATATTTTATTTCTACAATTATTTTAATTGGGTTTGAATGGAATACTAGTATTGATATTGCTATCAAAAAACTAAAATCAAAATATAATTAAAGGGTATTTTTGGCAAATCTTGTAATTAGTATATTTTTGCCGACAAGATTATTACAGAGGAGTGGCAGAGTGGTCGAATGCGGCGGTCTTGAAAACCGTTGTACCGCAAGGTACCGGGGGTTCGAATCCCTCCTCCTCTGCTTACTTTCAACCGTGTCAGAGTTTTTCAAAGATGTCTACGAAGTAGTAAAACTTATCCCAAAAGGCAGAGTTACATCCTATGGTGCAATTGCTAGTTATCTAGGAACCACAAAAAGTGCTAGAACTGTTGGTTGGGCCATGAATAGTTCACATTATGATAAATCAATACCTGCACACAGAGTAGTTAACAGAAATGGACTTTTGACAGGAAAACATCATTTCAAAGATGAGAATACAATGGAAGAACTTTTAAATTCTGAGGGTATTTTAATTAAAAATAATAGGATTGAAAGTTTTGAAGATGTATTTTGGGACCCAATAAAAGAGCTTGAATTATAATATGAGATTAATTCTAATTTTTTCTACCTTTTTTTTATCAATAAAACTACAAGGACAAAGTGACCTGAATAACTTATTCATAAAGTGCGATAGGTGTGACAATAATTTTTTAAAAAATGAAATAAGATATGTAAACCATGTAAGAGAACAAGGCCTTGCAGATATTCAATTATTTATTTATAGAAATAGAAATGCTAATAATGGGAATAGGTATTCTCTTGATTTTATTGGTAAAAATAGTTTTTCAGATAAAAAGATAACCTTGATACTAGATACCAATCCAAAGTTCACAAGTGATGAAGTAAGAAATGAATTGAAAAAAAAAATTGATATAGGGTTAATTTATTTTTTAGTTGAAAGCGATATCTCTGATAAAATTACAATTAAATATGATACACTCATCAATAATAATGATTCAAAAAAATTAAGTTCAGACAAATGGAGGAATTGGATTTTTCAAAGTGCTGGATCGGTAAACTTTGAAAATGAAACTAGTAGAAATGAATCCAACGTAAGGCTAGAACTCGACGCAGACAAGATAACGGATAAAATAAAATTACAATTTGATATTGATTTTGATAGGTCAATTAGTAAATATGAAAGTCAAAATAATACCTATTTAAGTAAAAGAAACAGAAAATCTATACAGGCAAAAAGTGTATGGAGCATAAATGATAAATGGTCTGCAGGATTTAATGCAGGAGCAAGTGGTGATACTTATCAAAATATAAATTATCGATACTATTTTATGCCTGCTATTGAATATAGCTTTTTCCCTTACTATGAGTTTGTAAGAAGAGAAATGGTTTTGAATTATAGAATTGGATATGGTTATAGAAATTACATAGAAGAAACAATTTATAATAAGTTTGAAGAAAATGTTTATTTACATCAACTAGCATTTGAGACGAGATTTAGGCAACCCTGGGGAGAAATATATACCAACCTTAGAGGTAAAACATTTCTTCAGGACCCTTCAAAAAACAGCTTTAGTTTAGATAGTTGGTTTTCAATTAGAGTATTTGAAGGACTTTCATTAAGGTTTGGTGGAGAAATAGAAATAATAAGAGACCAATTGAGTTTACCAAAAGGAAATGCCTCAATAGAGGACTTATTATTACAACAACAAGAAATTGCTACAGATTTTAGATCTGAATTTAGAATATCAATAGGCTATACTTTCGGATCTGCATTTAACAATTATCTAAATAGTAGGCTTTAATTATTTTTTTCTTATTAAGTAAAGACCTAACAGGGCTAATAAACCATTTAATATTAAGATTTCAAATCCAAACTTATACCCATTAAATAATTCTTCCGAATTTATATTTATAATATAACTTATTACAGGTGCTATGACGCATACGTAAGGAGAATACTTGTCTTTAATTTCATAGTTTGTAAAGATACCAAATACAAAAAGACCCAAAAGTGGCCCATAAGTATACCCTGCAGCCTTAAAAATTGAATTAATAACACTTTCATCATTAATCTCATTAAAAATGAGGATTACAATAAATAAAATTACTGAAAACATAAAGTGAACATAAAGCCTTACTCTTTTCTTAGATTTATATTTTTCAATATTAAGAAAATCAATGCTGAATGATGTTGTTAAAGCAGTTAATGCTGAATCTGCACTTGAATATGCAGCTGCAATTATTCCAAGAACAAATACTACAGAAGCTAAATCACCCAAATGATTCATGGCCAGCAAGGGAAATAAGTTATCTGTCTTAGCTGGGATATTAAAATTTATAAAATCGGAATATATATACAACAGTGACCCCAATGTTAAGAATAGAAGATTTGCAAAGACTAGAATAATACAAAACCAAAATATATTTTTTTGTGATTCGCCTAAATTTTTACATGTAAGATTTTTTTGCATCATGTCCTGATCTAATCCAGTCATAACAATAGCAATAAATGCTCCTGAAATAAATTGTTTGAAAAAATCGTTGCTTGCTCTCCAATCAAATACAAAAATGTTAGAGTATGAACTTGAAGTAACTAGGTTAAAAGTATCATAAATATTTAGATTCATTTGATTCATTATCACCAAAATTGTTATGATAACAGATGATAACATAAAAAATGTTTGTAGTGTATCTGTCCAAACAATTGTCTTGATCCCCCCTTTAAAAGTATAAATCCAGATTAGAACAATGGTGATTAACACTGAAAGATAAAAAGGGAATCCTAATTGGTTAAAAATAATGATTTGTAATACATTGGCAACTAAAAATAATCTAAAAGAAGCACCGATAGTTCTTGATAATAAAAAGAAGAAAGCACCAGCTTTATAACTAAAGTATCCAAACCTATCATCAAGATATGTATATATGGATATTAAATTTTTTTCATAATAGAGTGGTAATAATATTTTTGAAATAACATAATAGCCAACCAAGTACCCTAAAACGACTTGAAAATAACTAAAGTTTGTATTTCCAACCTCCCCTGGAACAGATATAAACGTTACACCCGAGAGTGAGGTGCCAATCATTCCAAATGCCACTAAATACCATGGAGAAGACCTATTCGCATTAAAAAAATCACCAAATTTTGATTTACTTGATGTAATCCGAGAAATAATTAATAATACCAAGAAATAAATTATAAAAATCAGTAGTATAATATTTGTATTCATAATTTTTTTTAAAAAAAAATCAGTTATTTTGAATAAAGTTAAATCAAAACAAATTTTGATTTGATTACATATTAAATTTTCTAATGAGATTACCCACAAAAATTATTGAAGAAGCGGTTAATGAAATATCAAAACTTCCTGGAATTGGAAAGAAAACTGCATTAAGGTTATCACTATTTCTTCTAAAAAAAGATATTGAATTTACAAAAAACATATCTGAAGCTTTAGTCAAACTAAAAGAAAAAACAGAGTATTGTGACATTTGCCATATGATGTGTGAGGAGGGAAATTGTTATTGTAAGAGGACTGATCCATATATAAATAGAGAAATTGTATGTGTTGTAGAGGACACGCCAGATGTATTGGCAATTCAAAATACTAATCACTATAATGGTCTCTTTCATGTAATTGGAGGACTAATATCTCCAATTGACGGAATTGGACCCGAAAACTTAAATATTGATAGTTTAGAGAATAGAGTTAAAAAAGGAGAAATTAAAGAAATAATTTTTGCTTTAAGCCCAACTTTGGATGGTGATACAACATCTTTTTATATATCAAAAAGACTTTCGGAATATAAACTTAAAATGACTACTATTTCAAGAGGTATACCAATAGGAGGAGAAATTGAATATGCAGATGAAATTACTTTAGGTAAAAGTATTTCTTCAAGAATAAATTATAAATTAGAACAATGAGTAAATATGAATCTTCAAGATTGAAAAAAGTAGAGGAATCATCTACTTTAGCAATGGCAGCTTTAGCAAGAGAATACAAATCTAAAGGCGTGGATGTAATAAGCCTAAGTTTAGGTGAGCCGGATTTTAAAACTCCAAAACACATATGTGATGGAGCAAAAAAAGCCATTGATTCTGGTGACTTTTTTTCATATCCTCCAGTACCTGGTTATCTTGATTTCAGAGAAGCTATCTCTGAAAAATTTAAAAATGAAAATAAACTTAATTATTCAAATGATGAGATCATAGTATCAAATGGTGTAAAACACTCCATAACAAATGTTATGTATTCCATATTAAATAAAGGTGACGAGGTAATAGTATTTGCTCCGTTTTGGGTCAGTTACTCAGCAATTATAACTCTGGCTGATGGTATACCAGTTTATGTAAATACACAAATAGAAAATGATTTTAAACCAACTAAAGAACAACTTAATAATGCAATAACTGATAAAACCAAAGCAATAATTTTTAGTTCTCCCTGTAATCCAACTGGAACTGTCTTTACAAAAAAAGACTTGGAGGAGTATAAGGAGGTATTAGAAAATCATCAGGATATAATTATAATATCTGATGAAATATATGAACATATAAATTTTACAAATGAACATTGTAGTTTTGGCTCTTTAGAAAACATGCAAAGTAGAACAATTACAATGAATGGGTTCTCAAAAGCATTTGCTATGACAGGATGGAGACTAGGTTACATAGGAGCGCCTCTACAAATTGCTAAATCAATTAAAAAAATGCAAGGTCAAACAACATCTGCTAATTGTTCAATAGCCCAAAGAGCAGGTCTTGTTGCTCTTATGGCTGGTAATGAATGTGCGCTTGAAATGAAAGCTGAGTATCTAAAAAGAAGAGATATTGTATATGATAAATTAAATGAAATTGAAGGAATAAAAGTAAATTTACCACAAGGAGCATTTTATTTTTTTCCAGAAATTTCAAGCTTTTTTGGGTGTAAAGACTCAAATGGAATTCAAATAAATAGCGCTAATGATTTATCTCTTTATTTATTAAAAGACGCAAAGGTTTCTTTGGTTCCAGGTGAAGATTTTGGTGCTCCAAACTGCATCAGATTATCCTATGCTGCAAGTGAAATTGAGTTAATAGAAGCTTGTAAAAGACTTAAAGAGTCACTTGGTAAGCTTACATCAAATGGGGGTTAATAGTTTTTTCAATAAAATTAAAGACATAAGTGTTTTAGTTGTTGGGGATTCAATGATTGACTCTTATGTGTATGGCGAAATCACAAGAGAATCACCTGAAGCACCAGTTCCAATTGTTAATGTAGTAAAAAGTTTAAAAAAGCTTGGGGGTGCTGGAAACGTAGCTCTTAACCTAAAATCTTTGGGAGCAAACCCTATTCTTTGTTCAGTAATTGGTGATGACGAGAATGGTCAAGATTTATTAAAAATTTTAGAAAAGGAGAAATTAAAGACTGATGGAATTATAATTGATAAAAAGAGGAAGACTACTGTAAAAAAAAGAGTAATTGTAAATAATAATCATATTGTAAGAATTGATGATGAAATAACTGATCCAATTAATAATATGATATTAAATAAAATCAGTAAAAAAATCATTTCACTAAGTAAAGATTCAGAAATTTTAATTTTTCAAGATTACAATAAAGGAGTAATTAGTAAAAAACTTATTCAAACCGTCATAAAAAATTGTTTTGATATTTTTATATCTGTAGATCCAAAACATGCAAATTTTAACGATTTTAAAAAAGTTGACCTATTTAAGCCGAATTTAAATGAAATAAAGAAGAATTTTAATATCAACAACACGTCTGACCGAAAATTAATTGAACTAGGGAAAAGATTTATTTCACGGAACAAAATAAAAAATCTTATGATCACTTTATCAGAAAGAGGTATAATAATTATTAATGATAATCAAATATCAAAACATAAAACTCAAATAAAAAAAATCATCGATGTTTCAGGAGCGGGAGACACAATTATAGCGCTTGCATCAATATTATTTTATTTAAAAATACCTCAAAAATTTATTGGAGAAATTTGTAATCTTGCAGGTGGTATGGCATGTATGGAATCCGGTGTTCATACTATTAAATTGAAAGAGCTCATAAAAAATACTAGAAGTAATAATTTAGATTTATATCTTTGAATAAATTAAAATTTAAAAATGAATATAATTTTATTTGGACCTCCTGGAGCTGGTAAAGGTACACAGAGTGATAAATTAATAGAAGAGTATAAACTTACTCATTTGTCAACTGGAGATTTATTTAGACTTCACTTAAATAATAACACTCCTTTAGGCATAGAAGCTAAGAAATATATGGATGAAGGTGAGTTAGTTCCTGATACAGTTGTAATAGAAATGGTAAAAAATAAAATTGAAGAAAACCCTTCATCAAACGGATTTATTTTTGATGGATTTCCCAGAACAGTTAATCAAGCGATTGCCCTTGATAAAATGCTGATTTCAAAAAGTTTAGAAATTGATTATTTAATATCCTTAGAAGTAAATGATTCCGAGTTAATTAAAAGAATTAAAAAAAGAGCGCTAGTTTCTGGTAGAATCGATGACCAAAGTGAAGAAAAAATTAATAATAGAATTAAAGTTTATAACAAAGAAACCCTACCCGTTCTAAATCATTATAAAAAACAAAATAAATATTGTTCAATAGACGGTATTGGATCTATTGAAAGTATTTTCAACGAGATATGCTCTAAAATTGATGATTAATGAGCAATCAAAATTTTATTGATCATATTAAGATTTATTGCAAATCTGGTAACGGTGGAAAAGGTTCTTCCCATTTTAGAAGGGAAAAGTTTGTTCCTAAAGGAGGTCCTGATGGAGGAGATGGAGGAAAAGGTGGTAATATAATTATAAAGGGGAACAGTCAACTATGGACTCTTTTTCATCTTAGATATACCAAACATATAAAAGCTGAAAACGGAGGAGATGGTACTGGTTCAAAAAAACATGGTAATAATGGAAAAGATATAATTATTGAAGTTCCATTAGGGACTATTATTAAAACAGAAGAGGATAGTATAGAAATTCTAGAGATTATTGAAGATGGAGAGAAAAAAATACTTCTTGAAGGAGGTATTGGTGGCTTAGGAAATTTTCATTTTAAAAGTTCAACAAACCAATCACCAAAATATAGCCAAAAAGGGAAATTAGGAATTGAAAAATGGGTCACATTTGAGTTAAAAGTTCTTGCAGACGTTGGGCTTGTTGGTTTTCCAAATGCTGGAAAGTCAACACTTCTTTCATCAATTTCAAAAGCAAAACCAAAAATAGGAAATTATCCTTTTACAACATTAACTCCCAATCTTGGTGTGATTCCATTTAAAGATCATAAATCATTTATAATGGCTGATATACCTGGAATAATTGAAGGAGCAGCAGATGGAAAGGGGTTAGGTATTAGATTTTTAAGACATATTGAAAGGAATTCCGTATTATTATTCATGATACCAGTAAATTCAAAAATAGAGGAAGAATATAAATTATTACAAAACGAATTAAAAAGATATAATCCAGAAATGTTAAAGAAAGATATTGTTATAGCTATAACAAAATGTGATTTAATGAGTGAAGATGAACTTATAAAATTAAAAATTAATTTAAAAGAGGATGTAGTATTAATTTCAAGTATTACAAATTATAACCTAGAGGAACTTAAAAATATATTGTGGAATAATTTAAATAAAAATTAGCCAAAATGTCATTGTTACTGTTTGGCAAAGATTTTGCAACTAACTAATTAATATGAACAAAAAAGTACAAAAAAAAACCAATACTAAAAAAGGCAAAAGTATAAAGTCTTTAAATAATGAGATTCAAGAATCTAAAGATAAGTACGTTAGATTATATTCTGAATTTGAAAATTATAGAAGAAGAACATCTCAAGAGAAAATTGATATGATTGAATCTGCAAATAAAGATCTATTAAAAGACATACTCCCAATAGTAGATGATTTTGAGAGAGCTATCAACTCTATAGATAAAAACAAAAAGGAAGAATTTGAAGGTTTTAATTTGATTAATCAAAAACTTATTTCAACCCTTGAAAAAAATAATTTGAAAAAAATGATCACGAAAAAAGGAGATGATTTTGATTCAGAATTTCATGAAGCAATAACTAGTACACCATCTGAAAAAAAGTTCAAAGGAAAAATTGTAGATATCATTGAAGATGGATATCTAATTGGAGAAAAAATTATTCGGTTTGCAAAAGTTGTAATAGGAGCATAATGTCAAAAAGAGATTACTACGATATTCTAGGTGTTAATAAATCTGCTTCGAGTGCAGAAATAAAAAAAGCATATAGAAAAGTTGCAATTAAATTCCATCCAGACAAAAATCCTGATAATAAACAAGCTGAAGAAAAGTTTAAGGAAGCAGCGGAAGCCTACGAGGTTCTAAGTAATCCTGAAAAAAAAGACAAGTACGATCGATTTGGACATGAAGGTTTAAGGGGTGGTGCCGGAGGATTTTCTGGTGCCGGAATGAATATGGAGGATATTTTTGACCAATTTGGTGATATTTTTGGTGGAGGTAGCCCTTTTGATAGCTTCTTTGGAGGCGGAAGATCACAATCAAGAAATAAGGGTACTAATCTCAGAATTAAGTTAAAATTAAAAATTCAGGAAATAGCAGAGGGAGTTGAAAAAAAAATAAAAGTAAAAAGACTAGTTACAGCCCCTGGAGTTACATTTAAATCCTGTAGTGTATGTAAAGGAAGTGGGAAGGTTAATAAAGTTGTAAATACTATGTTAGGCCAAATGGTTTCATCTTCATCGTGTTACCAATGTAACGGAACTGGGAAAATCATAGATAATAAACCCCCTGGTGTTGACAGCACTGGATTACAATTTAAAGAAGAAATAATTAAGATTAATATTCCGTCAGGAGTAAGTGATGGTATGCAATTATCTATGTCAGGGAAAGGAAATGAGTCTCCTTCTGGGGGAGTCTCTGGAGATCTTCTCATATTAATTGAAGAAATAGAAGATCAGAACTTTAAAAGGGACGGAAACAATATTGTATATGACCTCTATCTTAATTTTATTGATGCAGTCCTTGGCACAGATATTGAAGTACCAACAATCACAGGAAGAGTAAAAATAAATATACCCTCGGGGACGCAGGCTGGTAAAATTTTAAGATTAAGAGGCAAAGGAATTAGAGATATAAATAATTCAATTTCAGGTGACCAACTTATTCATATTAATATTTGGACACCAAAAAAGTTATCTGATGAAGAAGAAAAATTATTACTCAAACTAAAAAAATCTAAAAATTTTGAACCAAATCCAGGAAAGACTGACAAAGGCTTCTTCGAAAAGATTCGTGATTTCATGAGTTAGACAAATACATAATTATTTAGATTTATATCTAATTATAATATTGTGAAGCTCAACAAAAATGACATTTTAGTGAGATGGGGTTTATCAGCCTTAATAATAATATTTGTTTTATCATTAATTTATTATGGAAGACAAATTATTTCTGATATAAAAGATAGAGAAACTGCAACTATAAAAAGATTTGCTAATTTTTTAGAATACGTTGGTAATAATGATACTAATGAGCTAAACTATTTTGCAGACGATATCTTGATTGAAAATAATTCAATCCCTGTAATTGTAACTGATCAAAATTTTAAAATAATAAGTTTTAAAAATATCGATATAAGCGAAGAAGATATAAAATCAGAAATTAAGAGTTCAGAAATAGTAGAAAAAATGAGATCTGAATATGATCCTATTAAAATATCTATTTATGATGAAAATGATAAAGTGATATCATTCCAATATATTTTTTATAAAAATTCAGATATTTTAAATATTATAATACTTGCACCTTATTACTTGTTCAGTTTTATTTTATTGATATTTCTGTCTCTTTATCTAATATTCTATTATTCAAATACTTCTGAAAAAGATAGATTGTGGACTGGTCTAGCAAAGGAGACAGCCCATCAATTAGGGACCCCTCTTTCCTCATTAATTGGTTGGAACGAATATATTAAAACCAACAAAAAAATTGATAAAGAGATTCTAACAAAGGAGATTGACAAGGACTTAAATAGATTAAATATTATAACTGATAGATTTTCTAATATTGGCTCAAAGCCTAAATTTAAAAATAAAGACTTAAAAAAAGTCATTGAAAAATCAATAGAATATCTTAAAAAAAGAGTTTCAAAAAAGATAAAAACAATTATTGAAATTAAAAGTATTGAATATAATTATAATGAATTACTCTTTAGCTGGGTAATCGAAAACCTATATAAAAATGCGGTTGATGCAATCGGTGAAAAAGGGGAAATTAAAATTTGCTTGTATGATATCAAGAACAAAATTTTCTTAGACTTTATTGATAATGGTATAGGAATTGATAAAAATAATTTTAAATCAGTATTCAATCCTGGGTTTTCAACAAAAAAAAGAGGTTGGGGGCTTGGATTAACTTTAACTAAAAGAATAATTAATAATTATCATAAGGGGAAAATTTTTGTAGCAAAATCCATTAAAAATAAAGAAACTATTATCAGAATTGAATTAAATAGATAATTAACAAAAAAGTTAGTTTTTTATCAATTTAGACTTTGTAATCAGGTATTTATAATTTATTTTCGCTCTACATTTATTAATAATTAAACCACCTATTCAAACCATGGCAAACACAGGTAAAATAACAGCAGTAATCGGACCAGTTGTAGATGTATCATTCGAAGAAAATAAATTACCAGAAATTCTTAATGCTCTAGAAATTAAGAAAGATGATGGAAGTGAATTAATACTTGAAGTCCAACAACACCTTGGCGAAGATAGAGTTAGAACTATTTCAATGTCAGGAACCGAGGGACTCAAGAGAGGTATGGAGGTAAAAGATTTAGGCCAACCAATATCAATGCCAATTGGAGATGACATTAGAGGTAGATTATTTAATGTTGTAGGGACAGCTATTGATGGAATTGAGGAGCCAAAAACTAAAGACAGGCTACCAATTCATAGAGATGCGCCTAAATTTGAAGACTTATCAACATCTGCTGAAGTCTTATACACTGGAATTAAAGTTATTGACTTAATTGAACCTTATAACAAAGGAGGAAAGATTGGTTTATTTGGAGGTGCGGGTGTTGGGAAAACCGTACTTATCCAAGAATTGATAAATAATATAGCAAAAGCATATTCTGGATTATCAGTATTTGCTGGTGTTGGAGAAAGAACAAGAGAAGGAAATGACTTGCTAAGAGAAATGATTGAAGCTGGTATTGTTGATTATGGAGATAAATTTAGAGAATCAATGGAAAAAGGATCATGGGATCTCTCCAAAGTTGACAAGAAAAAGTTAAAAGACTCTAAAGCTGCATTTGTTTTTGGACAAATGAATGAACCTCCTGGTGCTAGAGCTAGAGTTGCATTATCTGGACTAACACTTGCTGAATATTTTAGAGATGGTGATGGTAAAGGTCAGGGAAGAGATATATTATTTTTTATCGATAATATTTTTAGGTTTACACAAGCTGGATCAGAAGTATCTGCTTTATTAGGAAGGATGCCATCAGCTGTTGGATATCAACCTACATTAGCGACAGAAATGGGTGCTATGCAGGAAAGAATAACATCTACCAAGAAAGGATCCATTACATCAGTACAAGCTGTTTATGTACCTGCAGATGATTTAACTGATCCTGCTCCAGCAACAACATTTGCTCACTTAGATGCACAAAGTGTTTTATCAAGAAAATTAGCATCAATTGGAATTTATCCATCAATCGATCCGCTAGATTCAACTTCAAGAATTTTAACAGAAGAAGTTGTAGGAGCGGAACATTATAATTGTGCGCAAAGAGTTAAAGAATTATTACAGAGGTACAAAGAATTGCAAGATATTATAGCTATTCTTGGTATGGATGAACTCTCGGATGAAGATAAACTTGTTGTTTACAGAGCTAGAAGGGTACAAAGATTCCTTTCTCAACCATTCCATGTAGCAGAACCATTTACCGGAGTTAAAGGTGAATTGGTTGATATCAAAGACACAATAAAAGGATTTAATATGATTATGGATGGTGAGCTTGATCATCTTCCTGAAGCTGCATTTAATCTAAAGGGAACAATTGAACAAGCTATAGAAGCTGGAGAAAAACTTCTTGCCGAAGTTAAATAATTATTTTATGCATCTTGAAATTTTATCAGCAGAAGAAAAAATATTTAGTGGAGATGTCGATTCAGTAATATTTCCTGGTTCTCAAGGTCAGTTTCAAGTACTTAATAACCATGCACCTATAATAAGTTCACTTCAAAAAGGGAAGATTGACTACATAAAGAATTCTAAAAAAACTAGCGTTGAAATTAAAGGAGGGATTGTAGAGGTTTTAAAAAATAATGTAAACGCACTTATCGAGGTATAACTGACATATTGTCATATGTTATTTCTGGCACAATTCTTGTGTATAACTAATATAAATTAAAAAATATAGTTATGAGTAAAATAATAGGTATAGACTTAGGTACTACTAATTCATGTGTATCAGTAATGGAAGGAAATGAGCCAGTAGTAATTCCAAATTCAGAAGGAAAAAGAACAACCCCATCAATTGTTGCTTTCTTAGACGATGGGAAAGGAGAAAGAAAAGTTGGTGATCCAGCTAAAAGACAAGCAATAACTAATCCAAAAAATACAGTAAACTCTGTTAAAAGATTTATGGGTAAGAAATTTTCAGAGATTAATGAAGAGAAAAGAAATCTTTCATACGAAGTTGAAAAGGGATCAAATGATACTGTAAGAGTAAAAATTGGTTCAAGAAAATATACTCCACAAGAAATTTCAGCAATGGTATTACAAAAAATGAAATCTACTGCTGAAGACTATCTTGGTTCGGAAGTAAAAGAAGCTGTAATCACTGTCCCTGCATATTTTAATGACGCAGAAAGACAAGCTACTAAGGAAGCTGGTACAATAGCAGGACTTGATGTTAAGAGGATTATTAATGAGCCCACAGCAGCAGCCTTAGCATATGGTCTTGATAAAAAAGATAAAGATCTTAAAATTGCAGTTTTTGATTTTGGTGGTGGAACTTTCGATATATCTATCTTAGAACTAGGTGACGGCGTTTTTGAAGTTAAATCCACAAATGGCGATGTTCATCTAGGTGGTGATGATTTTGATAGTATGTTAATTGATTGGATGGCAGAAGAATTTAAAAAAGATGAAGGTATCGATCTTCGAAAAGATCCAATGGCACTTCAAAGACTAAAAGAAGGTGCGGAAAAGGCTAAAATTGAACTTTCAAGCTCAACATCAACAGAAATTAATTTACCGTATATTATACCTGTTGATGGTGTACCGAAACATTTAGTAAAAACTTTGAGCAGAGCTAAATTTGAGCAATTATCTCAAAAATTAGTAGAAAGAACTATTGAACCATGTTCAAAAGCACTCAAAGATGCAAAATTAAGTGTCTCTGAAATTGACGAAGTTATATTAGTTGGTGGGTCAACTAGAATACCAAAAATTCAGGAAGAAGTTGAGAAGTTTTTTAAGAAAAAGCCGTCAAAAGGAGTGAATCCAGATGAGGTTGTTGCGGTAGGAGCTGCAATTCAGGGTGGTGTTTTAACAGGAGAAGTTAAAGATGTATTATTACTTGATGTTACACCCCTATCATTAGGAATAGAAACTCTGAATGGTGTTTTCACGAAGTTAATTGAATCAAATACTACTATTCCCACAAAGAAATCAGAAGTTTTTTCAACAGCAGCTGATAATCAGCCCGCGGTAGAAATACATGTACTACAAGGTGAAAGACCGATGGCCAAGGATAATAAAACAATTGGAAGATTTCATCTAGATGGAATACCTCCTGCACCAAGAGGAGTACCTCAGGTTGAAGTTGCCTTCGACATTGATGCAAATGGAATATTAAATGTCTCTGCAAAAGATAAAGGAACTGGAAAAGAACAAAATATAAGAATTGAGGCTTCATCTGGTTTAACCGAAGAAGAAATCAATAAGATGAAAGACGAAGCAAAAGCAAATGCAGAGTCAGATAAAACAGAGAGAGAAAAAGTTGATAAACTTAATGCGGCAGATGGTTTAATATTTCAAACAGAAAAGCAGCTTAAAGAATTTGGAGATAAGCTATCTGAACCGAATAAAAAGTCAATTGAAGATTCACTAGACAAACTTAAAGCTGTCCATAAAGAACAAAAAATTGACGAGATTGATTCAGCAATTGAAAAGCTTAACAAGTCATGGGAGGCAGCTAGTCAAGAAATGTATAAAGCAACCCAAGATCAACAGGCTTCATCAGAATCTAAACAAGATACTGGTAAATCCTCAAAAAATACTGATAGTAAAAAAGGTGATGATATCTCTGATGTAGACTTTGAGGAAGTAAAAGATGATGAGAAGAAATAGCTAATAATTACAGTTTCCTGGACTTCTTGGAAATGGAATAACATCTCTTATGTTTTTCATACCTGTGATAAATTGTACAAGTCTTTCTAGACCAAGACCAAATCCTGAATGAATTACTGTCCCAAATCTTCTAGTATCAAGATACCAAGATAACTCGGAAGTGGATACACCCATTTCATCCATTCTTGAAGTTAAAAAATCATACCTTTCCTCTCTTTGAGAGCCACCTATAATTTCTCCAACTGCAGGAAATAAAACATCCATTGCAGCCACGGTCTTTTTATCATCATTAGATCTCATGTAAAATGCTTTAATTTTTTTTGGATAGTCTTTAACTATCACTGGGTTTTTAAAATGTTTTTCTACAAGATATCTTTCGTGTTCTGACTGAAAATCAATCCCCCACTCATCTACTTTAAATTTAAATTTACCTTTTTTATTAGGTTTAGAATTTTTGAGGATATTAAATGCATCGGTATATGAAATTCTTTCAAAATCTTTATTAATAATCATATTCAGCCTTTGGAGTAATGATAATTCATTTCTTTGAATCTGTGGAAGAGACTTTTCATCATTTATCTCTAGTTTCTCAAGAAATAGCAAATCATCTTTTGAGTTTTTCAAAACATATTTAACTACATATTTAAGCATATCCTCAGCAAGATCCATATTATCATTAATATCATAAAATGCCATTTCAGGCTCAATCATCCAAAACTCAGCGAGGTGCTTTGAGGTATTTGAGTTTTCTGCTCTAAATGTTGGACCAAACGTGTAAACCTCTGATAAGGCTAGAGCTCCCAGTTCAGCATTTAATTGCCCTGATACTGTAAGATTTACCGGTTTTGAAAAAAAATCATCTTTAAAATCAATTTTATTTTTATTTTTTTTACTTAAGTCTAAGGATGTAACCTTAAACATTTCACCAGCACCCTCTGCATCAGAAGAAGTAATTATTGGGGTATGGATATTGAAGAATCCTCTTTCATTAAAAAACTTATGTATTGAAAAAATAACTGCATGCCTAATCCTAAAAATAGCACTAAAAGTATTTGTCCTTGGTCTCAAGTGTCCCACTTCTCTTAAAAATTCAAAACTATGTTTTTTAGGTTGAATTGGATATTTATCAGGATCAGATTCACCTAATATCAATAATTCTGTTGCCACCAATTCAAAAATTTGATTTTGCCCTTCGCTTTTTACTAGCTTACCTGTAATCTCAAGAGATGCACCAGTACTTATATTCTCAAGATACGAACTAGCAAAGCTTTTCATATCTAAAACAATCTGGAGACTATTTATTGTTGAACCATCATTAAGTGAAATGAAAGAAACATTTTTACTTTGTCTTATAGTCCTAACCCATCCTTTAACACATATACTTGACCCTATGGAATCATTATTTAATAAACTTATTTTTGTCCTTTTGCTAGTCATAAAAAATAGAGTGGTAAAAAAAGTATAATTTAATCTTATTTCAAAGAATAGTCTAATTATAATAAATTTGTGTTATAAAATATTTATGATGCAAAGATTAATTCAAAAACAGAGCCAATCACAAAAGCTTTCCCCTCAGCAGATTCAATTTATTAAACTTCTTCAATTATCGAATAGTAATATTGATTCAGAAATAAAAAAAGAATTAGAAGATAATCCAGCACTAGAGGAAAAAGTTATTCTTGAAAATAATGACGGTCAAGAAATAGAAAATCAAGTCAATTATAATTTTTCGAAACAATCAACCAAGCAAAATAATAATTTTTCTAAAGAAGGAAACCTATCAAATAATGAGTCCTTTATCGAAAACTTACAAACACAGGTAAGCTATTTGAACTTAAAAGATGAAGAATTAATGATTGCAAATCAGATTATTGGTACATTGGATAATGATGGTTACCTAAGAAGAGATTTAGAATCAATAATTGATGATATTGCATTCTCAGAAAATATTGAGTTTAATATAAATGATATTAAAAGAATTTTAAAAAAGATTCAGACATTGGAGCCAGCTGGAGTCGCCGCAAGAAATTTAGAAGAATGCCTCCTTTTACAAATTAATAGAAAAGAAAGTTTATCAAGAGTTGAGGATATTGCAAAAAAAATTATTGCAAATACTTTTGAGTATTTCAAGAATAAACAGTTTGATAAAATATATGAAATATATAATGTAGATAAGAAAATTCTTAACAAGTCTTTCGACTATATCAAATCTTTAAACCCTAAACCAACTGGAGGGCATGACGATTCAAACTTAACAGAATATCTAATTCCAGATTTTATTATTAAAAAAGAAAATAATGAGCTCAATGTATTTCTATCCTCAGAAAATAAAACAATAGGTATTAATAAAAGCTATGTAAATATTTATGATGATTTAAAGAATAAAAAAAATAAAAATAAAGAAAACAGAAAGTCATATGACTTTATAAAACAAAAAATACAATCAGCTCAATGGTTTGTTGATGCAATTAATCAAAGAAATAATACACTGCTAAAAACAATGAAGACAATTGTTAATCTTCAAAAAAAATTTTTTGAGGATGGAGATGAAAATGAATTAAAACCTATGATCTTAAAAGATATAGCTAATGTAATTAAGATGGATATATCAACTGTTAGTAGAATAGTGAGGAGTAAAGTTGCACAGACTGAATATGGAATCTTTCCATTAAAATATTTTTTCTCAGAATCAACAATAAAAAAGGGAGATGATCTTGTAAGCAGTAAAGTTGTAAAAAATAAATTACTTGAAATAATTGAATCAGAAGATAAATCAAATCCATACTCAGATGAACAAATAGAAAATAAATTAAAAGAGAATGGGTTCGAAGTTGCTAGGAGAACAGTCTCAAAATATAGAGAACAATTGAAAATTCCTGTAGCAAGACTGAGAAAAAATTACTAAAAAACTGAAAAAGATATACCAAACTTACTCAAAGTAGGATTTAATGATGTATATAATGGTAAAGAGTCATCTTTAAACAGATTCGATAGGTATATTTTATAGAAAATATTAAAGTTCCCTGAACCTACTTGAAGAGAGAACCCATACTTAAGATCGTTTAAACCAAAATCCTTCTTTATTTTAGAATGATTCATAACATTATTAACTTTTTGTTTAACCTTAGTAGAGGAATTTATCAAAAAACCAATTTCAGCACCTATACCTACAAAAAATCTCCCTTTATCAAAATCACCGGAACCAAAATAATATTTAAAATCTATAGGTATAATAAGATGAGTGCTTTTTAAAGAGTTTTTTAATGGACTAAAACTTAATGAATCTACTATAATTTGATTTATACCATCATCATCTAATACCTCAGATAAAATAACATCGTTAGTAAATGACAACTTATCTGAAGAGAAACCAAGACCAGGGTTAATTGAAAAGTTAGTTCCAATGAAAAAAGGTTTTGAATAATATATATCAAAGGATCTAGAAGGAAAAAGCTTGGTGTTCATTGATTCATCAGCATCAGCTAAAGAATTAAAACCTAAATTTATTTTTAAATATCCTGGAATATTAAAACTTGATTTGGTACTTACAGATTTGATTGTATCTGTTTGACCATTTACCGAATTGAATCCAATTAATAATATAAATAAAATACAGAAACGCATATAAAATATTTAATTGCGCAAAGATAACTCATATAATGACAAAGTGTAAAATAAAAGAGAAAAGTACTTATTATTAATTATTAGATTTGCTAATTGATGGACTCGTAGCTTAACTGGATAGAGCACCTGGTTACGGCCCAGGAGGTTGGGGGTTCGACTCCCTCCGAGTTCACTTTTTGTAGTTAAATGTTTTCATTCAGAATTTTTTGTAATTCTTTATACTTCATTATCGCCTCCTCAATACTTAAATGAAATGTTTTATCAAGTAATAATTTGGTTTTATTACTATAAACAATATTTTTCGAAAATACTATCTCAAAATCTGCTGGCTTAGGACCTGATTTTTTACTAATCTCCAATCTAGATACTTTTGATAAGCCTTGAACAGGTATTATACATACAATAGGATCAAACTCATTCTCTACACCTGAAATTTGTATCCTTTTATCAGATTCATTTTTAAAGAAAATAGGATGAGGTTTTTTTTCTCTTATATTAAAAAAGACAGCTTTATTTGGAGTTTTTTCTAGATCAGATATAAATCTCAAATTCTTGGATGGAGGTATTATTATTTCAAAAAAATTATTTTCCAATGAGTAATTAAATATTTCCTTAGCATTGGAATTACCATCATCAATTTTATTATCAATCTTATTACTTCTACCTCCACTACTTTTAACAGAACCTGTGCCAACCTTCATAGCTCCTCCACTTTCAACATATTCAGATGTACTAAGTGGTGGTGGTGCACTTACTTCAATGTTATCCTGATCATTTAATTTCTGATCTTTACTTTCGTTATATTCCTGAATATATTCTTTTGATTTTATATAATTAGCAACATAAAATAAATCTTGTCCAATTTTGTTAGTAACATTAAAGGTTATATCATATACTTCTTTTTTTTTGGTTGACTCAACAAGTTCAAAGCTTGATTCCACTTTGATATAATCGGTCTCAATAACAATTAATTTTGAATTTTTTAATAAAAAATCAACATTAAGTATTGATATCACAAATGAAAGTAGGTAAATAGAGAAATTCATAATTACAATCTAAAAATATTTCAAAATATTTCAAAATATTAACATCATGAGAGTATCCTACAGAAATAACTATTAATTTTAAATGATAATATATGAGAGAAAAATTAATATCTTTTTTTATAGTACTATTTCTACTTGAAAGCTGCAGTAATAAAAATGATGTAGGTAATAATTTATCATCAGATGACACATCAAGTATAACAAAAAAGAAACTTATCCCCGATAATGATAATGGAGGTTTAAAATTACCAGGTGGTTTTGGTGCCATAGTTGTTTCAGAGGGGGTAGGTGCGTCAAGACACATTGCAGTAAATACAAATGGAGATATTTATGTTAAATTAAGAACAGCTTCAGGTAGGAATGGTAATGTAGCATTAAGAGATAATGACAACGACGGTAAAGCTGATATAATAAAGAGATTTGGAGATTATCCTAATGATGGAAAATTTGGAACGGAAATGAAGATAAATGATGGTTATCTTTACTTCAGCTCTGAACTTGTAATTTATAGACAAAGGCTTATTCCTTATGAACTTATCCCAAAGGGAAAGCCAGAGATTGTGCTTGTTGACCCATATCCAATAAGATGGCATAATGCTAAATCCCTCGCATTTGACCTTTCTGGTAATATGTATGTGACATTTAGTGCTCCCACAAATGCGTGTGAGGATTGGGACACAAAACCTAATACTTATTCCACTAAAAATGTTAAAGGTGAATATCCGTGTGAACAATTAGATATTCTTGGTGGAATTTGGAGATTTGATAAAAATAAACTTGGACAATCATTATTAGATGGCGAAAGATATGCAACCGGAATAAGAAGTGTTGTTGGACTAACTTGGAATAATAAATTAAATAGCCTTTATGGAGTTAATCATGGAAGAGATTTTTTACATAACCATGCACCTCAATATTATAGTGAATGGGATAATGCTGTTCTTCCAGCTGAAGAATTTATGAAAATCAAAAAAGGTGATAATTTTGGCTGGCCATATACCTACTATGATCATTTTAAAAATAAAAGAATCCTAGCCCCAGAATATGGAGGAAATAGAAAAATAGAGTCAGATGAATATACAAATCCTATAATGGGCTTACCAGCTCATTGGGCTCCAAATGATTTACTGTTTTATACTGGCAATCAATTCCCAGAAAGATATAAAGATGGCGCCTTTATAGCCTTTCACGGATCAACAAATAGAGTTCCTTATTCTCAAGCAGGATATGTAGTCGGATTCATACCATTTACTAACGGAGAACCCAGTGGAGAGATGGAAATTTTTGCTGATGGATTTGCTGGTATTGAAATAATAGAAAATATGGAAGATGCTAAGTATAGACCTATGGGATTGGCTCAAGGTCCAGATGGTTCATTATATATTTCTGAATCAAAAAAAGGAAAAATTTGGAGAGTTCTATTTAATGGAGATAAGGAAACCTTCGGTGAGAGGGAACTATCTATGATGTCAAAAAGGTCAGATAAAAGCTATACTAAAATTCCAGATCCAAATAAGGATAAAATCAATTAGTTATTGATATTGATTCCTATAGCTTTCAACAATTAAATCAACAATTTCCGGATTTAAAAGAGTAGAGGTATCTCCAAAATTCTTAAATTCATTAGAAGCAATTTTTCTCAGAATTCTTCGCATAATTTTTCCGGATCTAGTTTTTGGTAACCCAGGAACAATCAAAATTTTATCAGGCTTTGCAATTGGTCCAATATGTTGTGAAACAGTTATTCTAATCTTATCAATATAATTAATTGTATTAGATTCTTCTTTTAGTATTACAAAACCAAATATTCCTTGACCTTTAATTTCATGAGGATAGCCAACTACGGCCGATTCTATAACTTCAGAGTCTTGATTGATAGCATCCTCTACTTCAGCAGTTCCAATCCTATGTCCAGAAACGTTAATAACATCATCTACTCTACCCAAAATTCTATACATTCCATTATCGTCTCTTTTAGCACCATCACCAGTAAAATAATATCCCTTAAAAGTAGAAAAATAAGTATCTCTGCATCTTTTATGATCTCCATAAGTAGTCCGAAGTATTGATGGCCATGGATATTTAATACATAAATTACCTTCAACATTATTATCTATTATCTCATTTCCGTCATTGTCTAATAAAATAGGTTGAACACCTGGCAAAGGAAGAGTGGCATATGTTGGTTTACACTCTATCACATTTGGGATTGGAGATATCATAATACCACCTGTCTCAGTTTGCCACCAAGTATCAACTATAGGACACTCTTTTTTACCAACTTTTTCATTATACCAATTCCATGCCTCCTCATTTATAGGTTCTCCAACTGAACCAATAACTTTTAAGGAGGAAAGATTTGCTTTTTCGACAAACTCATCACCAAATGATTGGAGAGCTCTAATTGCAGTTGGGGCAGTATAAAACTGATTAACATTATACTTATCAATAATTTCCCAAAACCTCGAAGCATCAGGATATGTTGGAACTCCTTCAAACATAACTGTTTTAGCCCCTGATAATAGAGGGCCATATACTATATAACTATGTCCTGTTATCCATCCAACATCTGCTGTACACCAATATGTGTCTCCTTCACTATACTGAAAAATATTTTCAAATGTAAATTGTGAGTACATCATATATCCAGCACATGTATGAACTACACCTTTTGGTTTCCCTGTTGAACCAGATGTATATAAAATAAATAGTAAATCTTCAGAATTCATTTTTTCTGCCTCACAATAATCATCAACATTCTTTTTTAATTTATGATACCAGATATCTCTATCTGAGAGCATTATTACATCCGTGTTAGTTCTTTTAATTGTAAGAACATTATTAATTGATTTAGTGGTTTTTAGAGCCTCATCAACAACATCCTTTACTGGTATTACTTTATTACCTCTATAATTCCCATCTGAGGTAATTACTAATTTAGCCCCACAGTCATTAATTCTATCTGATAAAGACTTTGCACTAAAACCTGCAAATACAACAGAGTGTACTGCACCAATTCTTGCGCATGCTAACATTGAGATAGCTGCCTCAGGAATCATAGGAAGATATATAATAACTCTATCTCCTTTCTTAACACCTAATGATTTTAAACAGTTCGCAAATGTACACACCTCCTTAAAAAGTTCATCGTATGTAAATGATTTTTGGTCCTCTTTAGGGTCATTTGGCTCCCATAATATTGAAGTATTATTTTTATTTTTAGCATTCCTTTCAAAAATATTTTCAGTTATATTCAATACCCCATCATTGAACCATTCTACTTTAGGTTCATCAAAATTCCAAGACAGTGTATGTTTAGGTTTCTTTATCCACTTAAAGGATTCCGAGTAACTCATCCAATAAGCCTTTGGATCTTTTATACTTTTATTATACTCTAAATTATACTCATCTCTATTTTTAATCATTGGTCTTATAATAATTCGTTAGCAAGATTTGCCAATTCTGATCTCTCACCTTTTCTTAGTGTAATATGAGAATAAATTGACTGTCCTTTTAATTTATCTATTAAGTAGGATAATCCATTACTTTGAGAATCTAAATAAGGAGTATCAATTTGATTTATATCTCCAGCAAAAACAATTTTAGTATTTTCCCCAGCTCTTGATATAATCGTTTTAATTTCATGTGGAGTAAGATTTTGAGCTTCGTCGATAATAAAAAAAATATTTGAAAAACTTCTTCCTCTTATATAAGCAAGAGGCTGAATAACTAACTTCTCCGATTCTATCATATTCTTTAAAACTTTAAAATCTTTTGAGGTTTCTTCGTATTGGTTTTGGATATATTTAAAATTATCCCAAAGAGGTTCCATATAAGGATTAATTTTTGAACTAATATCACCAGGAAGATAACCAATATCTTTATTGCCCAAGGGAACAATTGGTCTAGCCACAAATATCTGTTTAAAGTTTCTTCTTTGTTTTATTGCAGAAGCTAAAGCAAGTAACGTTTTTCCAGTTCCAGCTACGCCATTTATTGAAACCAGAGAAATTTTATCATTTAAAAGTGAATGGATTGCAAATGCCTGCTCTGCATTTCGAGGAGTTATTCCTGATATTGATACTTTTTCAACTTTTTTGACAGAGCTCTCATCACCATCATAATATATTAAGGCTGATTTTGTTGTATTTTTTAAGACGTAATATGAATTGTCAAATAATTTTCTTCTTGGAAAAATATCTTTTTTATCAACGGCTTTATTTGAGTAAATCTTATCAATAATTTTTGATTTTACATTCTCAATAACCTGACCTTCAATTTCTAATGAGTTTAGATTTTTAATTTTCCCAGTTAAATAATCTTCTGCTTTTAAATTTAAAGATTTTGCCTTTAGCCTTAGATTTATATCCTTTGATACTAATGTGACAATTTTATTTTTTTCTTCATTTTGGAGGTTCAAGGCTGAATCCAAAATCTTATGATCATTAATTTCATCATCAAAAACATTATTTTTAGTTTTTTGATTTACAAGAATTTTAAACTTACCTTTAGTTTTTCCATTTAACGGAATCCAATCATTTAGCATTTGATTAGTTGAGAGCTCATCAATCATTCTTATAAATTCACGGGCTTCGAAATTTATAGTGTCGTTACCCTTTTTTAAATGATCAAGTTCCTCCAAAACAGTTATTGGTATACCAATATCATTTTCTTCAAAATTCATAATAGAATCATGAGAAAATAAAATTACTGAGGTATCTAAAACATAAATTTTCTTTTTTTTATCTGTCATTCTATTTTTTTAGGATGGTATTATAAAATTTAATATAAGAAGGTAAAATATTATTGATATCGAAAGATTTTGCTCTTTTAAATGAGTTTAATTTATATTTTTTTGCATTATTATCATTCAATAAAACCAAAGATTTTTTGTACATCTCATCAGTGTCTCCAATATCACAGGTAAAACCAGAAATACCTTCTTCAATAAGTTCGGGGAGTCCCCCAGCATTTGAAGAAATTACAGGAATTGAAGATGCCATTGCCTCCAAGGCTGATAAACCAAAACTTTCTTTTTCAGAGGTTAATAAAAATAGGTCAGCATTATATAAAACATTTTCTACATCTGGAATTTTACCTATAAATACTACATCTCTTAAAGAGCAAAGAGACCTTGTTAAAGATTCAATGTTAGCTCTTTCAGGGCCGTCTCCTATCATTATGAGTTTTGAAGGAACTTTAGCTCTTATTTTACAGAATACATTTATAACGTCTTGAATTCTTTTAACTTTTCTAAAATTGGAAGTATGTATTAATAATTTTTCTCCATTTTGACATATTTTACTCTTGTAGGTATTTCTTTTAACAAGAGTGTATTTATTAATATCTATGAAATTAGGAATAACCTTGATTTCATTTTTAATATCAAAAATATCAAGAGTATCCTTTTTTAAATTTTGCGAAACAGCAGTTACTCCATCTGAATTATTTATTGAATGATTAATCACAGGCTTACACGATGGATCCTTTCCAACAAGTGTTATATCAGTGCCGTGTAATGTTGTTATTACAGGTATTTTTATTCCCATTGTTCTTAAAATATCTTTTGCCAATATTGCTGAAGAGGCATGTGGTATAGCATAATGTACATGAATTAAATCTAGTTTTTCAAATTTTACAATTTCTACCAATTTGCTTGTTAAAGAGGTTTCATAAGGGGGGTAATCAAATAAAGGATAGTTTTTTACAGATACTTCATGATAAAATAAATTATCACTAAAAACATTCAGTCTCGCTGGTTGTGCATAAGAAATAAAATGAATTATGTTACCTTTTTCTGATAATGCCTTTCCTAATTCTGTAGCAACAACGCCACTTCCACCAAATGTAGGATAACAAACAATTCCAATCTTCATAAAATAGAGGTAGTTCTAAATAAAAGATGAATTAACCAAAACTTCTTTTACAAATTAACTAATACTAAATTAACAAATTTTAAATCTATCTTTATTAATAATTAAATTTGATTTAAATAAAAAATTGTGAGGTTACCTTCTTTTATTAAATTACCAAAAAATAGAAAGTTTAATTTTCCTTCTAGGCATTATGATCCAAGTAGAGATGATCTTGAACAAAGGATTTCAAATGCAAAAAATAAAAAAAAATTCTTTGAAAGATCTAGAAATCAAGCAGAAATAAATACATCTAAACTCCAATTAATGATTGCTTTTATTCTTTCTTTTTTAATTTTTGGATGGATACTTATAGGAAATAAAATTTTTATTTTTACCCTTTTAATACCCATAGGATTTATTGTTAAAAAAATCTTTAATTAAAATGAGCATTATAAATAAACTTCCCAATTCTGTTGCAAACCAAATCGCCGCTGGTGAAGTTATTCAAAGACCGTCATCAATTGTTAAAGAATTATTAGAAAATAGTATTGATGCAGAGGCCAAAAATATTAAGGTAATAATTAAAGATGCTGGAAAACAATCTATAACTGTAATTGACGATGGGATAGGAATGAACTTGGAAGATGCAAGAAAATGTTTTTCTAGGCACTCTACTTCAAAACTTAAGAAGGCAGAAGATTTATTCAAAATTAAAACCATGGGATTCAGAGGAGAAGCACTAGCATCAGTCGCAGCAGTAACTGAAGTTATCTTAAAAACAAAATCTAGAAGTGAAGATTTTGGATATCAGTTGAACCTTAAAAATTCAAAAATAATTGAAGAAAATCAAGTTAGCGCTAAAGATGGAACAACAATCATTACAAAAAATCTTTTCTTTAACATACCTGCGAGAAGAAATTTTCTTAAATCTAATAATATTGAGCTAAGATATATTATTGATGAATTTACTAGATGTGCACTTTCTAATAAGAATATTAGCTTTATTTTGATCAATGAGGACTCTGAAATTTATAATCTTAAAAAATCTAATTTAAGTAAAAGAATAATTTCTCTATTCAAAAAAAAATATGAAAAGCAACTTATATCCTGTAATGAAAAATTTGGAGCTATTTCAATTAATGGTTTCATCGGAAAACCAGAAAATGCAAAGAAAACCAGAGGTGAACAATTTATTTATGTCAATAATAGATTTATTAAAAATAATTATTTGAATCATTCAATTTTAAAAAGTTATGAAGGTCTTATTGAGGAAAAAAAATTTCCGTTCTATATATTATTTATAGATATAAATTCTGATCAAGTTGATGTTAATATACACCCTACAAAAACCGAAGTAAAATTTGAGGATGAAAAATTGATATACAGTTTAATTAACTCAAGTGTAAACAGATCACTTGAAAAATATAATATTTCTCCTTCACTAAACTTTGATGCTGATATAAATTTTGCAAAAAAAGCTGTTGTAAATTATGATCAAAATATAAAAGCATCTAAAACTATTCCTCACTTTGAAAAGAAGACAAATTGGGATGATATGTTTAACAAAGTAAAAATTGAAAATTTCGATAATAAATTATTTGATAGTAATAATGATGTTGAAAAAGATAATAAACCTGTACAATTCTTAGATATATTTATTTTTAAACAACTTGGTGAAAAATTATTAGTATTTAATCATAAAAATTGTCAGGAACGTATTCTACATGATAAATTTAGTAAAAATACTTTAAGCAGTTATTCAAATAGCCAACAAAACCTATTTCCACAATATATTGAATTCAATAGCTCTGATTATGAAATAATTAAAAATATTATTCCGGATATAAGATCATTAGGTTTTAATATTGAAATTTTCGGCAAAAATTCAATTGTTATAAATGGAATACCAACTGGTCTGGATGATATAAATGAAAAAGAGATTATAGAGAGTTTCTTAGAAGAAATTAAAAATAATAATTCTGATATAAAATCTGAGAATAAAAAAATAATTGTTAATACGTTATCAAAAAAAGCTCGAATAACTAATAATAAAAAGCTTACTCTAGAAGAAATGAACTCAATTATTGATAGATTATTTGCATGCAAAAATTCTAAATATTCTCCTGATGGGAAACAAAATTATATTGAATTAGGTATTGAGAATATAGAAAACTTATTTTAATGTTTAATCTTACACCTGCAGCAAAAAATATTTTAATAATAAACGGTATAATTTTCCTATTTACGGGAGGTTATATTATTGAGGAATTTGGATTAAGATATCTTTTATCAGATAACTTTAAACCTTACCAGTTTCTAACTTACATGTGGATTCATGCTGGATTTGGTCATCTTTTCAGTAATATGTTTGCTGTACTTGTATTTGCTCCTATTTTAGAGAGAGTATGGGGATCTAAGAAATTTTTTATTTTTTACATAATAACTGGAGTTGGTGCTGGAATTCTTTATGCTGGCGTAAATTTTGTAGAGAATTATAGTCTTGAGACAAAAGTTAGAGACTACCAACAAAATCCAAGCCCAGATAGATTTCGAAAATTTATACTTGATAACTCTAATGAATACTACAACCAATTATATGACTTTATTAGTGACTTCGAAGAAAATCCAAATAGTGAGAAATATATTGATGAGAGTATAACTATTTCTAATACTATTCTTAAAAATAATAATGATATTCCAATGGTTGGAGCCTCAGGTGCAGTTTTTGGAATACTTCTAGCATTTGCGATGTTATTTCCAAATATGCAATTAATGTTATTGATCCCTCCTGTTCCTATAAAAGCAAAATATCTTGTTTTAGTTTATGGTTTTTATGAAATATGGAGTGAATTTAATAGGATGCCTGGTGATAATGTAGCTCATCTAGCTCACTTGGGAGGAATGCTAATTGCATACATAATTTTAAGATATTGGAAGAATAAATACGGAACTTACTATTGATATGGCAAATTTTATTATTGAAGATTTTAAAAACGCTTGGAATAAAAAGGACAATGGATTAATTAAAATAATACTAATTAATATTATTGTCTTTGTCAGTATGAGTATGATTGAAGTTTTCTTAACTCTTTCTGGACTTGGATCAATATCAAGTGCTATCTTAAATAAGCTTATGCTTCCTGCTGATCTAAAAACTTTCATTCTACAACCTTGGTCGCTAATAACCTATTTCTTTTTACATATGAATTTTATGCATATCCTATGGAATATGCTATTTCTTTATTGGTTTGGTAAAATAGTAAATGATAATATCGGTAATAATGCAGTAATTTCTCTTTATGTACTAGGTGGCATAATAGGTGGATTATTTTATATGGCTCTCTATAATATTATCCCATTTTATTCAGATAGACTTAGTGACTCTCTTATGCTTGGAGCATCCGCTGGAGTATTTAGTATAGTAGTAGGTTCTGCAACATTACTACCTAATTATACATTTTATTTACTTCTATTAGGTCCTGTTAGGATCAAATACATAGCATTATTTTATGTTCTTTTATCATTCTTAGATGTTACAGGAAATAATGCAGGTGGAGAAATAGCTCATTTAGGGGGCGCATTTATCGGATATCTATATATAAGACAACTACAAAATGGAGTTAATATGGGTGAGGGAATTATAAAGATTCTTAATTTTTTTAATAAAGAAAAGACTATTAAATACCATACAAAAAGTTCTTCAATAGAAGATGAAAATGAAGATATATCACAAGATGAAATTGATAAAATTCTAGATAAAATTTCAGATAGTGGTTACTCAAGTCTATCTAATAAAGAGAAAGAAAAGTTATTTAATGCAAGTAAAAAATGATTCGTTTCCTTACTTTAATAATAATTATTATTGGGTGTAAAAGCACTAATCATCAAATTGATAAAATTGAAAAGCCACTCTTTACAGCTGATGTCGCAAGTGAACTTATTTCATTAAGTCTCAATTGTGTTGAAAAAAAATATCCTTATAAAATTGGATACAGATTTACAGATAAAAATTGGGTAAAACCTCATTATGAAGTAACTCCATCATTTTATGGTTGTTGGGATTGGCACTCAGCGGTTCACGGTCACTGGTCTATGGTAAAAGTTCTTAAAGAATTTCCAAATATTAAAGAAAGAGAAATTATAATTGAAAAGTTATCAAAAAATTTAAATGAAAATAATTTAAGTGCAGAATATGAATTTTTTAAAAATGACTTTGCAAAAGGATTTGAGAGAACCTATGGTTGGGCTTGGTTAATGCTACTTTATTCTGAATTGATTACGTGGGAATATGAAAATGCCCAAAAATGGTCAAAAAACTTGAAACCTCTTGTAGATTTACTATCAGAAAGAACAATTGAATTCCTAGATAAACTTAGTACTCCATTAAGACCAGGTACTCATGCAAATACTGCATTTTCTTTATCACTAATGACTGAGTATGCATTAAAGTCAGGTGATAATAAATTGCTAGAAAAAATTAAAAACTATAGTATTAAAAATTTTAAAAATGATATCAGTTGTCCTGTAAACTATGAACCCTCAGGGACAGACTTTATTTCACCATGCTTGGCAGAAGCAAGATTAATGTCTTTGATTTTATCAAAAAAAGAATTTAATAATTGGTTTTACAAATTTCTACCATCTCTGAATAAAAAAGATTTTGGAACTATTATAAATGTACCTCAAGTTTTGGATCCAAAAGATCCCGGAATAGGTCACCTTATTGGTCTTATGTTTCAAAGATCATGGACCCTTAAAATTATATCAAACAAATTAGAGAATTTAGATGACAAAAATTTTCTTCTGAATATTTCTGATAAACATTCTAAAGCTGGTTATGATATAATGTTTGATAGTGGATATGGCGGAGAACACTGGCTAGCATCCTTTGCAATATATAATTTCACAAGATAAATTTATCTTTCCTTCTCAAGATAGATAGTGCCAACAATTGTATCTCTTCTTCTGACGTAAAGCGTATTGTAGTATTCGACAGGTGTTACTTCGTAATAATAGAAATCTGTTTTTACAATTTGAGAAGTATTAGAATCAACACCGCTCCATATCTTGTCTGTAGATTTAACTACAGCATCATATACGACTCTTTGATATCTATCATATATTTTTACCTCAAAGCTCATATCTTCTTTTAAGATATTTTGATGTTTAATTACAAAGTAATCATTAAAGTCATCACCGTTAGGTGTAAAATAATTTGGTAATTGGTACTTTGGATTTCTTAAATTTTCAATATAAATAAATACTTTTCCTAATACCTCGCATCCCTCATAATCACTAACGCTATAAGTTATTGTGTCAAAAGGTATTGGAGATTCATCAAAATTATATGTTATAGTCCCATCAATATTTGATATAGCATCACCAAATAAAGGCCCCCCTACAATCTTAACACTTGTTGTATCAATCTCCGAGTCAGGATCCGAATCATTATTTAAAACACTAATAATACGTGAACTTGGTGTACTACCGTCAACTAATATTGAATCATTTTCTACAATAGGACAATCGTTCTCATAGTTAACGATAATTGTTACAGTGGCAGTAGAATCACATGTCGCAAAAACATCATCGGCATCAGATAGAATATAATCAAAAGTAATGATTTCAGGTCCTGGAGCAGGAATATC
>CAZKLB010000006.1:0-38232 GCA_964553685.1 uncultured Marinoscillum sp. | reverse complement strand
TAATATGTAAAAGAGTCAGACGTTGATTCACCACCATCATGAGTATACATAAATGTTCCGTTAGGATTTAAAATTAGAGTTCCATGTAAAGGATAAACCACTAAAACTGCTCTTATATTCTGTCCTGTATCTAGATCGTAATCATTATATAATACACCTTCATCAGGAATAAGAGTTTGAAGAAAACTACCCTCGTCAATACAATTAAAGGTATCAGCTAACGCTACAGGTGGAGTATCTGGAACAGGATCAATTCTTATTGTAACTGTGACAGTATCCCAAATACTACATTCTCCGTCGTTAAGTAAGTATGTGTACACATCTATAAAGTTTTCACTATCATCGTGAGTATAATCAAATGAACCATCTGCATTTAATACTACTCCACCAAATGAAGGTGGATCTAGTAATTTAATTTCTAAAATATCACATGGATTCTGATCCTTATCGTTGGACATAACGCCATTTGTAGCATCCATTGTTAAGGTACCCCCTTCACTTACACCACTATAAAGATCATCGTTACCTATTGGACATTCATTAGCAATTGTAATGTAAGTAGTGTCTGAGACAAGAGTTGTATCTTCTCCATCAGTAACAAAATAAGTGAAAAAAGTATCATCAGGATCATCAGAACAATCGTGATCATAAGAAAATGTACCATCGTCATTAAGGACAAAAGCACCATTATTTGGAGGAGTATCTAAGATTACGGTCAAAATATCTTGAGGATCAGGATCTGTACAGTTTGCTAATACTCCATTTGCAAGGTCAGTTGTAAGAACCTCCCCTTCAAGGATTGTAAATGATTCTCCATCACATATTGGTAGTCTATTTAGAATTGTAATACATACCTCCGTTTCATCTGATATTCCTGGAGGTGGACCATTTACACCATCAAATACTTTATATTTAAAACAAACCTCATTAGGCTTATCAGATCCATCATGAATATATATAAATGAACCATCTGAGTTAATAGTGAGTCCACTTAATCCAGATAAAGCCAAAACTGATAATTGATTATTAGTATTATCAGGATCGGAATCATTTGCTAATAACCCAAGACCAACTGGTACCACAAGTGTATCTCCCTCAAATACTGAATATTTATCATCTACTCCTACTGGTAAATCATTTACCTTATTTATTATAATGATTACTGTTGCTATTCTTTCACAACCAGATGGATCAATTGCCTTATACTTAACACTATCTATTGTTGTCTCTGATCCATCATGAACATAATAGAACCGTCCATTTGGAAGAATCTTTAAAGTATCAGAATGATTTGTGTCACTTGTAGAATCTTTTTCTGCTCTTAATGCGTCGCCATCGACATCAATATCATTAAGTAAAATACCTAATGTATCAAGAGTTGCGCCTTCATCAATATAGAAAGTATCTCTTACTGCTACTGGACAATCATTAACATTAATAGGATTAATAATTATTTTTCCAAAATTATCACTTTTACATAGTTCACTTTCTATTTGGTATTCTATAGTATCTCCTAATTGACTACCATCATGTATATAAGTAAACTTACCATCAAATTTTATCTCATCATTCAATAATTTTCCATTGTCTAGAGAACTTAGGTTATAGTCATTAACAAATAATGTATCTCCACCCCCATCATTATCATTTATTAAAACTCCGCATAGGGTTCTATTAAGACCCTCGTCGTATAGGTAAGTTCCGTCAACCCATTTCCATCCTCCATCTTTTTCAGCATAATATTTATCGTTAATATCTTGATATAAACCAAAATGATAATTTTCTGAAATCATTTTAGCAATTGTGTCATTTTCATCTTTGGTTTTTATCATAGATAAGTAGCCACCATTTTTTTCTGCATCAGCCTTTGCATCATACCAGAGGAATGACAGATTAGATGAAAAATATGAATGACCTCCATACTGCCCAAGAAATGTAAATCCTGACTTGGAGGTAACTAAAGTGTTAACCTCCAATAAATATTTCTGATTTAATGTATCTTCTTTCTCATCATTCCAGGTTCCATCAGCAAAAATTTCAGCAATATTTTCACCAGATCCACCATTATTTGGTTCATTCAAGGCCCAATTATCATTTTTAGTACCAATATTTACTGGTAAAGTAACACAAGAATCAACAACCAAAGTATCACCCTCCAAAACATTATATACATCGATAACAGGTATTGGACAATCTGGAACTGGATTAATAAATATATATACAGTTGTTGTATCAGCACACGTTGCAGAACCATCTTTAACAACATACTTCAGAGAGTCTAATAATGTCTCAGAATCATCATGAATATATTCTATTTTTCCTGTTGAATCAATTGTTGCAATACCATACAAAGGGTCTATGATTTTTTCAGCAGTGAGGGTATCGTTCTCCTCATCTGTATCATTAGTTAAAAGACCAGGCGCATCAAAAGTTACTGTCCCGCCCTCATCAACTCTAAGAGTATCATTAACTCCTACTGGACAATCGTTAACTGGTGTTATAATTATCTTAACCTTCCCTAATTCTGGACATTCTCCATCAGAAAGTTCGTATATAAAATTATCTTCATAATCTCCATCTTTACCACTATGAACATAGGTGAAAGATCCATCCGTACCGAAACTTGTTAAAATACCATCATCAGGAGCATTCGTTAAAGTTGTAGAAACTCCATAGTATAGGCTTAGTATTTGGGTAGATGATATGGTGTCACCTATGATATATAACTCATCCATTCTTCCATTAAAATTATTACCTGTGAGAGATTTACCCATAAGTAATTTAGCTGATATAGAAGACAGAGAAACATTATTTAAATCTTGAGAATAAATCTGCTTTTTATTTAAAAACATTTTATAGTTATTCTCATTTTTCATGAAAACAAAATGATTCCACTGATTATTCAAAGTATTACCAATTGTGCCAAGGGGTTTTACAGAATAACCAGAACCATTTCCAATACCGAGAGATAATTTATTGTCCTGAATACCAATAGTAACACCCTTCTCTTTATCATCAACAGTAAAGTTGAGAAGCGTCACAGTATCAGTAGCTGTATTGAATGATCTAAACCATCCAGAAATTGTATATCTAGATCTTTTGAGGTCTAAAATTTGATCTTCAACTTCAACGAATGAGTTAACACCATCGAAAGAAAATGCATTTCTATCTTTTGGCGGTTGAAATCTATCTGGTACAACTGTTGGTGCATGAGGATACGATATAAGGTAGGCTGGGGACTGACATTTGCCATCGGTTGCTGCATCACAGCCAGGCGGATTAGGTAACGATAATGTATCTGCTATACCTCCACGCATAAATCCATTAAAATTATTAGAACTTTGATCATCTGCTTTTTTATTAACTAGAATAGTTGGGATAATTATTCCATCAACATCAACGCCAGGACCAGGAACAGAATCATAATATTCAGACATAGAATAGAATGCTATCAAATCATTTGTTATCTGTGGCCTAGAACCAATATCTATATCAAAATCATTTCCCATTATTGCTGGAAAATTATTATAATGGCCTTCTCCACCCCCAGGAAGACCTGATATGGAAAGAGTCCCTCCTTCGGCAACTGTATAAACTGTATCGTTTGCAGTTGGACATTCATTAACTGATAAGATATTAATATATACTGTGACCTCAGCACACTCTCTTTGCATATCTCCCATAGTATATGTAAATGAGTCTGAAGTTTGCTCACCACCATCGTGGACATAAACAAATGAGCCATCAGGATTAATTTTATTGCCAACAATTACTCCAAATAATGGCAATGTTTCAAGTTTAACATTAAGAGTATCCCCTTCTTCATCAACATCATTTAATAACACACCTGTATATTCTCGACTACCTCCACCTGTTTTGTTATTCTTATCGTACATATACTGATTGTATCCAAGATTATTAACATCGGCATTTAGAGTACCCCCTTCATTGACAGTAAAATAATCAGTATTTCCCTTTGCACATGCATTATCCGGGCCAAAAAATAACATAATTGAATCAATAGAACAACATGAAATTCCAGCTTGAGGCACATCACAAACCTCTACATAAATTTTATCCCTAACATTTCCTCCGCCATCATGCTCGTAAGTAAAAGAACCATCAGGGTTAACTTTATAACTTTTTGCATGGGCAGGAAACGGATACAAAGGATCGCCATTTGCATCAAGAAGCCAATTAGGGGAGCCTGGTAATAATTCTTTCATATAAATAAAATCCCCTTCTGGATCAGTATCTAATTTTAGTGCACCATTTAAAGAGTCTTTTGTGAGTGTGCCGCCTTCATCCATTTCAAGAACCCAAATAAATCCATCAGATGCATAAACGAGAAGGGTATCCCCATTTGCATCTTTGCTTACACTATCAATTGAAATTGGATTATTATTTGCATCAGTAAGCGCCTCAATATAATCTTTAATAGGTGCCCCATTTAGAAGAGATAAGCTATTATATCCATTTACCCTAGTGATTGGACAGTCATTCACTGGCTGAACAATAATTTTTACGGTATCTGGGGGACTATCACACACACCATCATTAGCATAATATAGAAAATAATCTAGCGGATCTTCACCACCACCGTGAGTGTAAGTGAATGACCCATCTTGGTTGACAGTAACAAGACTTCCTTTACTAGAAGGATCTGAGTCCTTGTAGGCAAGTATTTTATCCCCGTTAATATCACTGTCATTAATCAGAAGACCACTAATAGAATCGACAGTCAATGTTCCACCCTCATCAACTATATAAGTATCCGATACGGTTGTTGGACAATCGTTTACTTTTACAAATACCTTGCCATCTGTAACATCAAAAACACCAGGGCTATAAATTATTGTAAGACGATAAGTAAATTCATCAATTTTTGGAGAAGAACTACCGTTATGAGTATAAGAAAAACTTCCATCAGTATTTAGCTTAAAAGCATTTGGACCACTAGTTATTGCAATTGTTGGAGATGTTACAATTCCAGACTGTCCTGTTGCACTTGCCGGAATAGGATCATTAGCTAAAATACCAGGAGCAGTAATATTTAATGTTCCTCCAACACCTACAACAAATGTATCAGCAACAGCTTGCGGGACTGAATTGTTTATTTGTATCATTATAACATCAGTCCTAACACAGCCTCCTCCATCAGTTACTTTATATTCAAAGCTATCATTTAAAGGATCCGAACCAGTAACAAAAGCTGGAGCAGTGTATTCAGCAATTCCAGCAGGAGAAATTGTTATGGTACCAACAGTAGGAGCAGTAACTAATTCAAAGGTTAAAACTGGATCAATGCCTAATGTATATTCTGGGTCAAGAACACCTTCGGTAAGATCTCTTGATTTAACTTCACCTTCATTTACTTTTAAAGCCTCACCATCAACTACTGGACAATCATTTATAGGATTTACACATATATTCACTTGTCCTGTTGCGGTAAAACCGTCTTGGTCAGTTATCGTGTAGGAGAATGAATCTTTACCTGACGGAGTTTCATCACCATTGTGCTGATAACTAAAAGTTCCATCACTACATATTCCAGGCAATCCAGTTGTAGGACAAGACACGAATCCAGCAAGCGGAAAAGACTGCTGTGCAATACTAGCTATTGGGCCTTCAGCATCTGAATCATTTGCTAATAAACCTTGAGCTGCATTATTTATAACCAATTCTTTACCTTCATCAACACAGAAGGATCCATCGTAATTATCATCAACAGCCACAGGAGGATTCTCATCATCAATTATTTTTATTATAGCACTATTTGGTTCATAAGTTATATTCTCTGATTTAGGTGAATCATTAGTTGTGTTATTAAGTGTAATAACAATTCTCTCATTAGGGTCCTGAAGGTTATCATCTATTGCTGTTAACAAAACCTCCGCAGTTAAAGTACCCGCAGGAATAGTAATAATATCAGTGCTATTACTTGAAAAATCAGTATCTCTAACAGCTACCAAAGAGGTATTAACTGAGGGAACTAAACCCTCATAGTTTAATGCTACTTTTGAATCTTTATTGAAAGAACGACTAAGAGTAATTGTTAACTTAGCAACACCTGCTTTCTCATCAATTGAATCAATATCAAGAGAGAAAGATACTTTTGGAGGGTCATTATCAATGATTGAAAAACCTATGGAATCATTTACGAGGCTACCAGGTCCAGATTTTACATTTGATAATTTTAAATAAAATGTCTCCGTATTTTCATAAGCATTATCATCAACTGCATAGATTTCAAAGTTAGCAGAGGTTGATCCATCATCTATTTTAACAACACCAGTAAAGTTTACATCAGCACCAGTTGCATCACCTCCTGTCATACCAACCTGCACCTCTACATCTTCAGTAACTGCCTGATTCATTTCTACTTTCAACAAAGTCTTTGGAGATGCTTCCTCTAAAAGGAAAGTATCGCCTGCTTCTAATTTTAAACTGATAAGGAGATCGTCATCAAGTATTTTTACGGTTCTATCATTATTAATTGAGTGAATTGAGCCAGAGCTAATACTAGCAATCTCAATTATAATATTTTCTTCAGGCTCTATCAAAGCGTCATCCACTGATGTTATCGTCAGAAATGCAGATGAGGATCCAGCATTAATAGTTATAGTATTATTGTTAGAATTTGTCGAATTTGAAATATTATAATCTGTTCCAAGTATTGCTGTTCCTGTTATCGTTAATACAACATTAGTATTTACTGATGCGTTTTTTAAATTATTCGATGCATCTTTAAGAGTAACAGTTACTTTTGTTGTACCAGCTTTTTCAAGAATAGATGATTGCTCCACAGATAAGTGAGCTATTGGCTCAGTTTGTGCAAGAATATTTGCAAAAGAGAGAAAAAAATTAAAAACAAAAAATGATAAAAAAACTTTCATTTTATACATCTACAATCTACAAATATAAAGATTTAGCTTAGGCATAAGCATAAATTACTCTATTTAATAACGTTTAATTCCTAAGAAAATTTTAATTACTATTCGCAAGCTGACCACATGCTGCATTAATATCTTTGCCTCTGCTTCTTCTTATACTAACATTTACTCCGTTTTCTTCAAGATAATTCATAAATATTTCTGTTTTTTCTTTTGTTGATTTTTTAAAATTTAAGGAATCAACTTCATTATATTCTATTAAATTAATCTTTGACGGCATGTGCTTAGTGAACTTATAAAGTTTTTCTGCATCTTCTAAACTATCATTAATATCTTTTAATAAAACATACTCATATGTTACTTTTCTTTTAGTTAAAGAAAAATAATATTTCAAAGAATCTCGTAGCTCTATTAAGGAATTTGATTTTCCAACAGGCATAATTTTTTCTCTTGTTTCCTCTGAAACTGAATGTAGAGACAAAGCAAGGTTGACTTTTACTTTATCGTCAGCAAGTTTCTTTATCATTTTAACGATGCCTGATGTTGATAAAGTAACCCTCTTATGGGACATATTAAGACCCTCTTCAGAGGTAATAAAATGCAAAGCTTTTATCACATTTTTATAATTAAGAAGTGGTTCTCCCATACCCATAAAGACTATATTAGTTAAAGGTAAACCATATTCTTCCTGTGATTTTTTTGATATCATAACTACTTGATCATATATTTCAGATGCAGTTAAATTTCTCTTTAAACCTAAGGTCCCTGTGGCACAAAACTTACAACTTAATGAACATCCTGCTTGAGAAGAAATACATGCCGTCATTCTATTTTTTTGAGGAATTAGTACCCCTTCCACATGGTTATCATCATAAAGTTTAAATCTGAGCTTTATTGTACCATCTGCACTTTTTTCCTCATAATCTGTAACTAATTTATTTATAGAAAAATTATCATTGAAAAAGTTCCTATTTTCTTTAGAAACATTAAGCATTTCATCAAATGAATTACAAGATTTTTTCCATAACCACAGAAACACTTGATTTGATACATATGATTTTATATCATTTTTAACACAGAAATCTCTTATCTCCTCTCTTTCTAATTTTCTAATATCAGTTTTCAATCTATAATAATTTACTGCAAAGATATTAAAAGCATATATTTATAAATATGTATTTTTATTTTCTATGAATATTGAAAAATTAATTGAAAATATTGGTAAAGTTTGTTCTTGGCTTCCCTTAGTCTTGGTAATGTTAATCTCCTTTGATGTTTTTGCAAGATACCTTCTAAATTTTTCTTCTGCATCATTTTATGAATTAGAGTGGCATATTTTTGCTCTAATTTTTCTTTTGGGTTCAGTATATACGTCCCAAATGAATCAGCACGTAAGAGTCGACGTGTTCTATAATAGACTATCAAAAAAAAATCAAAAAAAAATAGATTTGATTGGAGATATAATATTTCTTATACCCTTTTCATTTATCATATTTTATACTTCTCTTCCATTTGCTGGGGATTCTTTAAAGATATTAGAATCTAGTCCTGATCCTGGTGGATTACCATTTAGATTTATTATAAAATCAATTATTCCATTAGCATTTCTTCTCCTTGGATTACAAGGTGTTTTTAGGGTACTTAAAAATTTTAAATAATATTAATGGAAGGAATTGCACTAATTTTATTTATTGGGGTTATCATCTTAATCCTTTTTGGATACCCAGTAGCAATAACATTAGGAGGTATTTCTGTTTTGGCAGGGTTGATTTTTTTTGATATTGATTTTTTCTACCTAGTATCTCTTAGGATTTTTGGAATAATGAATAATTTTGTTTTGTTGGCTGTACCTCTATTCATTTTCATGGGTCTCACTCTTGAAAAATCAGGGATTGCAGAAAAATTGCTTGAAACAATGGCAATTTTGTTTGGAAAAATAAGAGGTGGTCTAGCATACTCGGTAATATTAGTAGGTGGTATGCTAGCAGCATCAACTGGAATAGTTGGTGCTACAGTAGTGACAATGGGTCTAATAAGTCTTCCAACAATGTTAAAAAGAGGATACAGTCCTCAAATCGCAACAGGAGTAATTGCATCTTCCGGAACATTAGGACAAATTATACCACCATCTGTTGTTTTGGTTTTACTTGGAAGTGTTCTAAATATTTCTGTTGGGGATCTCTTTACATCAGCTCTTTTGCCTGGAGTAACACTAGTATTTTTGTATATAATATACATCACAATTATTTCAATAATTTATCCAGAAAGAGTACCGGCAATGCCTCCAGAAATAATTAAAAAATTTAATAAAAATTCTAATTTATATGATATCATAAATGCATTTCTTCTTCCATTTTTTTTAATTTTTGCCGTTCTAGGTTCTATTTTTTTTGGGATAGCATCTCCAACAGAGGCCGCGGGTATTGGAGCATTAGGGGCTTTATTACTTAGTTACTTACAGGGTGGAATAGATATAAAAAAACTAAATAAAATATCTTCTGAAACTATGAGATTAACCTCTATAGTATTTATGATATTATTAGGGGCTACAGCATTTTCACTTGTATTCAGAGGTCTTGAGGGAGATAAGTATTTAGTAGACTTAATAACAAGTTCTAATCTAACACCAGAAATGTTCACCATATTAATTTTAATAATTGTTTTTATTGCTGGGTTCTTTATTGACTTTATTGAAATTATTTTTATAATAGTTCCTGTAATCAGCCCTATTTTGATTTCACTCGATATTGATCTTTTATGGATAGGTATTATGCTGGCAATCAATTTACAGACATCATTTTTAACTCCTCCATTTGGTTTTTCTTTATTTTATCTCAAAAGTGTATCTCCCAAAAATGTAAAGACTTCAGACATTTATTTAGGTATAATTCCCTATGTTATGATTCAGATTATTTTTCTAGTATTCTTATACTTTAATCCTGAATTTATTTATATAATTCCAGATATAATAGGTAATTAAAGGTCATAATATACTCTATCACTAACATTTGACCATTCTTTAAAGGAATTTTTAAATTTTTGATATGCTTCAAATATTTTTTTACTTTTTGGATCACTTTCAACCATTTCTTTAACTACCTCATCTGATTTTTCTTTGAAAGCTATTAAAACATCTGAAGGAAATTTACGGAGTGTAACACCTTCTTCCCTCAATAATTTATTTAGATAAATACTATTTTTTGAATCAAATTCACATTGCATCCAAATATTAAGAGATTCGATCCCTTTTGATATTATTTCTTGAATATCTGAGGGCAATTCATAAAACTTTTCCTTATTTATTATCATTTCTAAAACACCGCCAGGTTCGTGCCAACCAGGATAATAATAATATTTTGCTACCTGATAAAACCCCATAAGATAATCATGGTATGGTCCAATCCATTCAGTAGCATCAATAACTCCTCTTTCAAGATTTGTATAAATTTCTCCACCAGCAACTGTTACTGCAGTACCACCCGCTTTAGATAAAACTTTTCCTCCAAAACCAGGAATTCTCATCTTCAACCCCCTTAAATCATTAAAAGAATTTATTTCTTTATTAAACCATCCTCCCATTTGCATACTAGTATTTCCACCAACAAATGGAATAAGATTAAATGGTTCATATATTTCTCTGTAGAGTTTGTATCCACCACCAGAAATAATCCATGAATTCATTTGTTTGGAATTCATACCAAAAGGTACCGAAGAGAAAAATTGACCGGATGGTATTTTTCCAGCCCAATAATATGAAGCTCCACTACCCATTTCAATAGCCCCATTACTTACCGCATCAAATGACTCAAGACTAGGAATTAACTCTCCACCACCGTAGACCTTTATTTGCATCCTACCCCCTGACATTTTTTCGACCCAATTAGATAGAAGATTACATCCCTCACCTAATACTGGCATATTAGGTGACCATGTTGTTACCATCTTCCATTTGAATTTATTATTGAAATTAATATTTACATTTTTAAATTTATCATCCTCTTTATTAGATGCACATGATGAAAAAGTAGCAATACTTGCAGCTGAAATAATTGACTTTTTTATAAATTTTCTTCTGTTTGGTTTTCTTCCCATTTATTTATAGATATTTAATCTAAAGGTAAATTAAGAAATATATTTATTTCAAAAAATTAAATATTAAATTGGCATCCTTAAAAAATGAAAAAAAATAATTCAAGCCTCTTATTTATATTTATTACAATTTTTATTGATATAACAGGTCTTGGAATCATTATACCAGTTATACCTGCTTTATTAACAGAACTAATTGGCGGTACACTTAGTGAGGCAGCTAGGTATAGTGGGTGGTTAATGTTTTCTTATGCAATACTACAGTTTTTATTTGCTCCTATTCTAGGAGGTTTAAGTGATCAGTTTGGTAGAAGACCGGTAATTCTTCTTTCATTACTAGGTTTTGGTATTAATTATCTTGTATTAGCTGTTGCACCAAATATAACATGGCTTTTTATTGGTAGAATATTTCAAGGAATAATGGGGGCAAGTTTAACAACTGCTTCGGCTTATATCGCAGATATTAGTTCTCCAGAAAAAAAAGCACAAAATTTTGGCCTAATAGGTGCTGCTTTTGGACTTGGATTTATTCTTGGACCTGTTATAGGTGGATACCTTGGTCAATTTGGATCAAGAGTTCCATTTTTTGCTGCTGCATTATTTACTGCATTTAATTTAGTTTATGGGTTTTTTATACTTCCAGAATCTTTAAAAAAAGATAAAAGAAGAAAGTTTGATTTAAGAAGAGCCAATCCCATAGGAACATTATTATCACTAAAAAAGTATCCACTAATAACTGGATTACTAGTATGTATAGTATTATTTAATATTGCACAACACTCAACTCATAGCACTTGGACGTTTTTTACAATTGAAAAATTTGGTTGGACAGAAAAATTAGTGGGATATTCATTAGGATTCATTGGGTTATTAGCAGCAATTGTTCAAGGTGGGCTTATTCGCATTATTATTCCAAAATTTGGAAATATTAAAAGCGTATACCTAGGTATGTTCTTTTATATTATTGGTCTATTTCTCTTCTCAATAGCTAGTGAAGGCTGGATGGTATTTGCATTTGCAATACCATTGTCACTTGGAGGAATCTCTGGACCTGCACTACAAGGGATAATGACAAATAAAATACCTGATGATGAACAAGGTGAGTTTCAGGGAGGAATGACAAGTCTCGTTAGTTTAACAGCTATAATAGGCCCAATCCTTATGACAAATCTATTCTCCTTTTTTACTTCTAATGAGTCTTCTATTTATTTTCCTGGAGCACCGTTCGTACTTGCAGCAATATTATCTATTTTTGGATTAATAATAGCGATAAAGACATTATCAGGATCTAAAATTAGATATTAATCCAATAATTAATTTTAAGAGCTATTGATCTATTTTTAAGATCAAATAATTGAGAGTCTTTAGCAAAATAATTATCAGTATAAACAAGGTAAATATCTGAAAGTGGCTTAAAGTTCCACTGCAATTTAGTATTTAAATTTATATTATCAATTTGTTTATTATATTGAAAATAAGTCGTTAAAAATAACTTGGTATTAAAACTAACATCTAGCTTTGAACTAAATGATGTAAGATTCACAGAAGCATAAGGCAAATCAATTTTATTATTTTCAATAGATAGATTCATATTAACATAAGGAACAAATTTATGATTAAGACTAATATCATAAGAGTATATATTTCCATTGAAAAACTCACCCATTACTGTGTTCAATCTGACATAAAATCTTCTTTTATAATCACTAACGTAATCAAATCTAATTGTACCATAATTGTACTCTGTTAAGGCAGGTAGGTTTTCAATACCTGATCTGGTTGGATCAAAATCATATAAAAGATAAGTGTATTCTTTTTGGTACCTTAGGTTAAATCTAGAGTTATTAATAAAATTTAATGTGTAGTCTAACTCAAACTGTCTATCGGTGTCACCATATTTGGGATGATTGTAAAATTCATAATCAATTTCAGGACCATGGCTATTAATTTTTCCAGACTTCGGATAGAATAGATATCTGAACGATGGACTATAAAATAGGACATTCTTCCTTCTAAGAAATCCTACCTCAGGATTATAGTTCTCACCAATTTTACTAAAAAAGTTTGTTATTCTAATTTTTGAGTCTTGATAAACCGCGTTTCCACCAAGGGCATAGGATCCAGATAGATTAATTTTATCAAAAGAACTATTAAAATATATATCTGAAGAGAATTTGGTATCTCTACTTAGTAATTTTAGTTCTACCCCCGCAACTCTATTAAAATCATCCGTTTGCTGACCATCTAATTTGGATGGTTGTTTATTAACTAGGAAGGTTGAAATTCTAGAATTAGCGAAAATTTTTCTTTCGATAACAGCCATACCATAATTTGTACTTGGTATACCTACTGAATTTAGTTTAGAAGACTGCATGTTAAGTAGACCTACTCTATAATTATCGCCAACCTTACCACTTAATTTTACACCAAAAATTATTGGATTTTGTTCGTATTGATTCGATATTGTATCGTAAGCGATACCAATTCTTCTAGAGAAAAAAGGTTTTATTCTATAATCTCCAACGTCAGAAAATAAGTCTGAATTTTCAATAAAAAATTCTCTTTTTTCGGGATACATTAGTTCAAATCTTGTCAAATTGGTTCTCTGCTCATCCACCTCAACTTGGGAAAAGTCTGGATTAATTGTTAAATCTAAGTTCAAAGATGAGGATAATCCAACTTTCATGTCAAGACCAAGGTCCGGATTAAACTTTTGATTTTCATTATCGATATAATCTTTTATACCGGATCCAGATAGATATGGAATTAATATAACATTCTGTCCAGGTTTAGGCAACTTTGATTCAAACACAAGCTCACCAGCTAAAGATAAATTATAATCATTGTATCCTTTTGGAATTGCGGTCCAATTAGATTGTTCATTAGATTTTAAATTATGTCTCCAAACGTTGAATCCCCATTTTTGTTGATCCTTACTATACCTTATTGACTTAAATGGTATCGACATCTCAGTAACCCAGTAATCATCATATTTCTTTACAATGGATTTCCATTTCGTGTTCCATGATCTATTAAACCATCCAGAGGAACTACCACCACCCATTCCCCACATACTTGTTCCTCCCTCTGATATGACAGCTTCTCTTTGAACATTATATGGTGTAACACCGAAGTTATATGCATTCTTTTTATCATAAAAGGTATCAAAAGTGAAAGTCACAGACTCATTTCTTAATCCATCAAAATCTCTTTTCAAAGAATTTACAATATATCTATCAGGAACAGAATCATACATCTTAGCGGATATATAAATATGAGTGTCAGTATATACAATTCTGACTTCTGTTTTTTTATTAGCAAGTACTGAATCGTTTGGGAATTGTTGAAAAAAATCATCGATTATGTTAGATTCATTCCAAAAGGTCTCATCCAATTTTCCGTCTAATACAATTTGATTATTAGTCTTAAATACATTTACACTCTTTGACTTATCACTTTTTGAAAATGATATTAAAGGAAGAAATAGAGATATAAGTAATAAGTAAGTACAACGATTCATAAGCTAACTTACGTAATTAGATGATAGTTGTTAAATAATCTTTCTCAAAAGATTATTTTTTATAAAAATCTACAAAAACAGGAGTTGCAACAAAAATCGAAGAATAAGTACCAACAATTATACCAACTAATAAAGCAAAAGAAAAGCCGCTAAGTGATGGTCCACCAAATAAAAATAATACCAATACAACTACGAAGGTTGTTAATGATGTTATTAAAGTTCTACTTATGGTCTTATTAATAGATTCGTTAACTACAGGTATTATTTCACTTCCAGCCTTAATACCAAGGTTTTCTCTAATTCTATCAAAAACAACAACAGTATCATTTATAGAATAACCTATTATTGTTAAAAGTGCAGCAATAAACACTTGATCAATTTCATAGGAATATCCTAAAATATTTGCTATTGAAAAAGCAGAAATTACAAATAATGTATCATGAAATAATGCAATTACTGCACCTGTTGAAAACTGCCATTTTCTAAATCTTATTAGTATATAAATAAATATTGCAATTAGTGCTAATACACCAGAGTAAAAGGATGAGTTTTTGATATCATCAGCAATTGTCGCTCCAACTTTTGAAGAACTTGATATTGTATAGGTATTATCATCAACCATAGTATCATCCTCTGAAAAATTAAGATTTGTTATGTTGTTAAGCCCCGAAATAAGTTGGTCTTTTACTTTAACATCAGCATCATCTGAATCATCATCAATTAAATAAGAAGTTGTGATTTTTAAAATATTATCAGCTCCGAAAGTTTTAACTTCAACTCCATCATTATTGAATGATTGTTGAAGACCAGTTTCAATGTTAGTAGGATTTTGTGTACCAGAAAAAGTTACTACGTATGATCTCCCTCCCTTAAAATCAACACCAAGTGTCAATCCTTTAATTATTAGAGAAACAAGTCCTACTCCAATGAATATAAAAGAGAAATAATACGCGAATTTTCTTCTACCTAAAAAATTAATCTTTATAGAAGATAAAAAGTTTTTAGAGAAAGGAAATGAAAACCTTAGTAAACTCTTATCACCTTTTCTACTAAACCTTTCAACAACAACTCGAGTAATAAAGACAGCAGAGAAAAATGAACAAATTATACCAATAATTAGTGTTACTGCAAATCCCTTCACAGGTCCTTGACCAAGGTTATATAAAATAACACCAACTAATAATGTAGTAAAATTAGCATCAATAATGGAAGTAAAAGCCTTATCATAACCGTTTGATATTGCTTGTTTAAGGTTTGCTCCATTTCTTAATTCCTCTTTTATTCTTTCAAAAATAAGAACGTTAGCATCAATAGACATACCTATTGTTAATACAATACCTGCAATTCCAGGTAAAGTCAAGGATGCAGAAAGTTGAGCTAATATTCCAAGGATAAAGAAAATATTAAAAAATAATGCAAGATTAGCTACTAAACCACCTCCAGAATAATAAAATATCATAAATAAAAGAACTATTATTAATCCGGATACTATCGAGTTAAAACCTTGGGTCTGAGCAACCTTTCCAAGTGTCGGTCCAATAACAACGTCTTCTACAATTGTTGTCGGTGCAGGAAGGGTTCCTGCTTTTAAAATATTAGCTAAATCTTGTGCCTCTTCTATTGTAAATTCTCCTGTAATTTGAGAATTTCCATTAGGAATTTCATTTTGTACAAATGGTGCTGAATAAACTAAGTTATCTAGAACAATCGCAATTCTTCTTCCAATATTAGTTGAGGTCAATCTTCTCCAACTTTTTGCTCCGTTAGAATTCATCTGCATAGATATGGAGGGCCTTGCACTCTGATCTAAGTCTTGTCTAGCATCGGTTATAACTTCTCCGGTTAGAGGAGCTCTACCACCTCTCGATGTTTTAATTACAAAAAGCTCAAGAACTTCATCGTTTTGATCTAATTCATTAGTTCTTGGTTTTACAGCCCAAAGAAATTTGATTGAGCTAGGAATTAATTGTTTTATCTTTTCATCATTAAGTATTGAATTTATTTGAAGAGTATCATCAAGATTGTAAAAAAGACCTCCAAAATCATCTCTTAAATTACCAAGTAACGGTGAAGTACCACTTGGAAGATCAGTGTTTTCTATTGAATCATTTTCTAAATTTTCAATATCCTCCTGATTTTCAGTAAGTAAATCCTCAAGATCATCAGACTGATCAGTAGAAGTTTCTAATTTTAAATTATCAGAATCCACATTCTCATTCAATTTAATTTGTGCAGCAGCAAATTGATCTATAATTTGTAAAGTTTGAAAAACTTCAGTTTCGTTGGCTTCAGCCACTTCCCAAAATTCAAGCTTAGCAACTCCTTGTAAAAGTTTTCTCACTCTCTCAGGGTTATCAACCCCAGGAAGCTCTATCTGTATTCTTCCCGTACCCTGGAGCCTCTGAATATTAGGTTGTGATGTTCCAAATCTATCAATTCTAGTTCTTAAAATATTGAAGGATCTATCAATAGCACTCTCTACTTCATTATCTATTATTTCTATTATCTCATCGTCTGTTGAATCAAAACCAATCCTACCTCTATTAGAAACAGTTGCAAAAATTAATGATAATTTCTTTTGTGGAGCTAAATCTTGAAATTCATTATAAAACTGGTCGACAAAATTTAATTGTGTCCCTTTCACTTTCTTTTTAGCATTATCGATTGCCATTAGAAAGTCTGGATCTTGACTATTAGATGATAAACCCTTAAGAATATCAATCGGTGATACTTCTAAAGTGACATGCATACCACCTTGTAAATCTAAACCTAAATTAAGTTCAGACTCTTTAACTTCTTTGTATGTATAATCAGTAACTAAATTATAAACAGGTTTATTCCAAATTGAATCTAAATACTTTTGCTTTTTTTTGAAATCAATATTTCCATTCTCATCCCTTGAGATACTTGTCGCCTCATCTTGAATGCTCTGAGACACAAATGTAAACTGCAAATAGTATACCGATAGAAATGATATAATAATTGTCAGAAAATAAATTAGACCTTTGTTTTTCATAAAATATCTAAAAAATGGTTGACAAAAGTATTCAAATAAATGGAAATTAACTAAGAGGCTAATTAATTATTATTTTATACCCCAATTAGATTTTTTATATATTTAAGTGATTTATTTGCCCCTTTATTATCATCTCCATTATTATCAATGATAATATCAGCTTCTTTTTTAAAAGGAAGAATATACTTTTTATATGAAGGCAAAACATGATTTTCATATTTATACAGTACATCTGCCTTATCGTAACCTCTTTTCACACTATCTCTTTCAATTCTTCTTTTTATCATTTTTTTAATATCGCAGCTTATAAATATTTTTTTATCAAAATTCTTAGATATTTTCTTATTATTAAAAATGAATAAGCCCTCTACAATTATCAATGGTCTTTGTTTTACAGTAATAAATTTTGGTTTAACCAAAGGGTTATTAAAATTATATTCTTTTCGTCTAATTATCTTTCCAGCTTTTAAGGATTTAATATCATTAATGAAATCATCATTATTAAAAGATGAAGGTAAATCAAAATTATAATTTCCGTTTTCATCTTTGGACTGATCTTCCCTGAGTTTATAATAGTTATCTTGAAACATAATTGATACGGAATTTTCAGGTAAATTTTTTTTAATGAAATTAACAATGAATGTCTTACCAGAACCGCTTGAACCTGAAACTCCTACAATCATTATTACAAATTAAAATTATTTAAATAAGTTATTAATTTCCTCGTGGCTATTGCTCTATGGGAAACCTTGTTTTTTTCTTCTAGTGAAAATTGAGCAAAAGTTTTATTAGAATCCATTGGCATAAATATTGGATCATATCCAAATCCATGATCACCTAAAGGTGTCTTCGTTATTTTACCTCCAATAATTCCTTCAAAATATTCTATTTTATTGTTTAAAATCAGACAGATTATTGTCTGAAAATGGGCAAATCTATTTTTTTTAAATTTCAATTTATTTAGAACAAGTTTAATATTATCATCCGAACTCGAGTTGTCACCAGCATATCTAGCAGACCGAACTCCTGGTTCACCATCTAGACAATCAATGAAAAGACCAGTGTCATCAGAAAAACAATCTAAATTATACTTCTTGTGGATAAAATTTGCTTTGATGAATGCGTTACCTTTAATTGAAGGATCCGTTTCCTGGATTTCATCAGAAAAATTTAGATCATTAAGAGATATTAAATTAAATGTTTTTACAAGTTTTTTTACCTCTTTAAACTTATTTTGATTTCCTGTTACAAAACAGAGGTCTTTCATTTCCTAATCTTAATAAGATGGATATCAAAAATTAAAATTGAGTTCTCAGGAATTTCTGGGGAGGACGTATTTCCCGATGTGCCATAGGCATTTCCTGAGGGCATTAGTATTTTTATTTTACCTCTTTCACTTATTTTACTCAAGGATACTCCAAGAGTACTTTTAAAATCTGATAGTAATGAGAGATATCCATGGTCTGAGACAACTGGAAAAAAACTACCAAGTCCATTATATGTATATACTATTGGGGAATAGTATTTTGTAGGATCAAAATAACCAATACTTTCAGCCAATGACTGTTGATTAGTATCAAAAATAACTAGATCAATGGTATCATTTGTATAAAAAATTGAGTCATTAGTGTAATAACCAGCAATATTTATACTCACTAAATCATTAATTTCAGGATATTTAAGACCTTCTCCTGTATCAGTTATTGTATAAAACACTCCTGATTCAGAAGTATCAACACTGTTTATATTTTGTCCATCTAAGTAATCATATATTAAACTGATATCTGAACTTCTTTGATCTAAGGAGTCTATCCTTTCTTGTTCTGGGTCATAGACATCAACATATACTTCGTCAACATTACATGAAATAATAAATATTGATAAAATTATAATGAATCTCATTTTACCTAATTTCTACAAGTTTAATCCTAAATATTAATACAGCATTTTCAGGTATTGATCCGGATGAGCTCTTTCCATATCCCAGACCTGACGGGATAATTAATATCCCGGTCCCGGACTCATCAATATATGGAACACCAATTTCCCAACCTTCGATGACTTGACCGCTACCTAGAATGAATTCAAAAGGTTGATTAGTATTATTTCTATCAAACTCTGATCCATTAAGAAGCTGGCCAATATACTCCACACTTAATGTATCTCCAATTGATGGAAATTCAGAGTTGCCTTCATCTAAAATTTTATAATGTAATCCATTATCAAGAGATGTAAATCCAGTTAGATTATTTTCATCTAAATAGCCCTCAATTCTTTTTTTGTCTAAATCTAACTGTTCTTGTTTCGTTCTTGAAATAGTATTAACCTCATCTGAGCACGAAACATTTAACAAACAAAATATTAATAACAAATACCCTTTGCTCATAAAAATTAAAAGCTAATTAATTCAATATCAAAGATTAATACTGCATTTGGTGGAATAACACCGCCAGCCCCAGAAGGACCATAACCAAGAGAGCTAGGTATATATATTGTTCCTTTAGCTCCTTTATTAAAATAACCAATGCCTTCATCCCAACCTTTAATTACCTGACCCTGTCCAAGATTAAAATCAAATGGGACTCCTCTTTCTACGGACGAATCGAAAGTAGTTCCATCAAGTAACATCCCAGTATAATGAACTCTCACTCTATTACCTGGAGCTGCATTAGGACCCGTTCCTTCTTTTGTAATTACGTAGTGTAATCCAGACTCAGTTTTTATAGCGTCAATGTTATTATTACTTAAGTATGTATCAATTAATTCTAAATCAACTGATAACTGTTTTGCATTTTCTAATTCCATTTCTTTTTCTCTTTCCATGTTTTGAATTTCCATTTTTTCATAAAGATCTTTTTGATAAATAGCAAAATCATCCTGAGACATTATATCCTTAACCCCTAAATAAAAAGACATTGATTCATCCTTTATAGAATCAGGAAATGAAACTTCAGTTGGAGCATTACTAAAAAACTGATCCAATGTTAACTGAAAAAATACGCTATCACCCTTTTTTAAATAACCTAAAACCTCATATATATATCCTCTATTACTCCATGTTGAATCTTTTTGTATTATAACAGGTTGATCACCACTTCTATTAAAAAGCTCAGTGCCTTCGTAATCAAAATACTGTAAATTAAATAGCATTATCTCATCATCTTTTATTTGATTTCCAGATCCATTTTTGAAATATTTTACTAATACTCCATTGTCCAGGGTTTTTTCTTTCTCAATACATGATGATATTATAAATATGAGAGAGAGGAGTTTAATATAATTCATAATCAATAATTTAATTTATCAGAATATTTTGAAATAGATTTCAAAAACTTATCCAAAGCTACTGAAAGTTTACAATCTAAACTTCCACCAGCTGCATTTTTGTGACCTCCACCATTGAAATGAGCTTTAGCAAACTCATTTACTGAAAATTTTCCAATGGATCTAAAAGAGAATTTGATCCTTTCTTTTGTCTCTATTATAAGAACAGCCATATTAACTTTAGATATTGACAAAGCAAAATTAACTAATCCTTCAGTGTCACCTTTTTTAAAGTTATGATCTTTCAATTCTTTTCTAGATAATGAGATATAAGCTGCCTTACCATTTGAAATAATCTCTAATTTTTGTGATAGAGCAAATCCAATCAGCTTAATCTTATCGATGGAATTATTATCATAAATCTCACGGTTAATTTTAGATATATTAATTCCTCTGTCAATGAGGTCTGATACAATCCTATGAACTTTAGATGAAGTAGAAGGAAATTTAAATGATCCAGTGTCAGTTAATATTCCGGTATAAATACATTCAGAAATTTTCTTATCAATTAATTTTTGATCCATAAAATACATCAAATCATATACTAATTCAGCAGTTGCAGAGGCTGAAGTATTATGAATTGAGTAATCATAAAATTCAGATGGTTCTAAGTGATGATCAATAAGAATTTTTGATGCTCTCGATACTTCTATAAGATCTCCTAAGTCTTTGACTCTACTAAGATTATTAAAATCAAGACAAAATATAACTTCAGACTCTTGGATTTTTTTGGAAGATTTACTTTTGCTATCAGAAAAATTAATCAATTCCTCATCACCAACCATCCAAGATAAATAATTTGGGTAATCATTAGGAATAATAGTACAAACTTCATGACCCATCTTATCTAAGAAACAATGTAATCCTATTGAAGATCCCAAGGCGTCACCATCAGGATTAATATGCGTAGTAATCACAATTCTTTTTTTATCAGCAAGTAAGTTCTTTATATCTTCCATGTTTATTGTAAAGGATGCAAAAGTCAATAATTTTATTGTAAAGTAAAAAAATATTCCAGATAAGAGATTCAAACAATCTTTTATATTAGAAAACAATAATTTATGTTTGCAAAAAAAAATGACTGGAAATAAAACTTTTACTATTATAAAACCAGATGCGTTTGGGGCTGGTAAATCTGGGTCAATAATAAAAATTATTGAAGAAGCTGGATTCAGTATTAAAAACATGAGACTATTAAAAATGGATATGGAAATGGCTTCTAAATTCTATTCTGTTCATAAGGAAAGGCCATTCTTTGAACGCTTGTGTAACTACATGTGTTCCGGTCCAATTATTGTTATAGAATTACAAAAAGATAATGCAGTAAGTGACTTTAGAAAATTAATAGGGTCAACAAATCCTGAAGATGCTGAAGAGGGAACCATTAGAAAATTATATGCAACATCAATTGAGGCAAATGCAATTCATGGGTCTGACTCAGACGAAAATGCTGAAATTGAAATAAATTTTTTCTTTTCCTAATTATTTTGGCATTGTTATCCAAAAATTGTTCAGGCCTTGACCTAGAGACAACTTAATTTTAGATTCCTGAATCAATTCTAGTAAAGCCAGAAAATTATATATAACTAGTATTTTTATAGGATTTTGTTCAATCAATTTAGAAAATGATACTTTAGACTTAGATTTTAAAAGGTTTACCAAAAATTTTTTTTGTTCATTAATAGAGTACGGATATCGAAATATTTCATGATTAGGTTTATTTTTTTCAGTATTATAACGATCTATTGAATTTTGGAATACAACTAAGAGCTTGTATAAATCCACATCTTGTAACTCTGTTTCTACTTTTGCTCTCTCACTTAAAATATTAATTTCATTTGATAAGTTTCCTCTTGACTGCTTCATTAATCTATCTGCTTCAAGTAATGAAAAATCATCTATTACAGATTTAAATTTTTTATATTCAATCAGATGACTAACAAGTTCATCTCTTGGGTCTATCTCGTTACCCTCATCATCAACAGATAATCTTGGAAGAAGCATCCTAGATTTTATCCTCATTAATGTTGCAGCAACCACAATAAACTCACTAGCAACCTCAATATTCATTTTTTCCAGCTCGTATATATAATCAAGAAAATCTTTGGTAATATTGGAAATTGGTATGTCCATAATATCAATTTCATCCCTTTCAATGAAGAACAATAATAAATCAAATGGACCCTCAAAAAGTGGTATTTTAATCTCGTAACTCATTTATATCACTTATATCGTTTTAAGCTAAAACTTTTCAGTTTAAAATAAAATAATTCTTTTGAATAAAATTCATAGATTTATAAACTAAAAAACTAAAAAGTAAGTATAAGTTTTATACAAACTATGAAAAATAAATCATTTGAGTATTTAGATAAGATTTCATTACCCAAAGATCTTAGGAGCTTTAGAAAAAAAGATCTCAAAAATATCTGCGAAGATTTAAGACAATATATTATAAATTCAATATCTGAAAACGGTGGGCATTTTGGGGCAAGCCTCGGTGTCGTTGAATTAACTGTTGCACTGCATTATGTGTATAACACACCTAAAGACAAAATAGTCTGGGATGTTGGACACCAAGCATATGGTCATAAAATTCTTACTGGTAGAAAGGATTTATTTCACACAAATAGAATCTATAAAGGATTATCAGGCTTTCCTAAAATATCAGAAAGTGAGTATGATACTTTTGGGGTTGGCCATTCGTCTACATCAATATCTGCGGCCCTTGGGATGTCAATAGCTTCAAAACACATGGGTGATAATGAAAGACAACATATCGCTGTCATCGGAGATGGTGGTATGACTGGAGGTATTTCTTTTGAAGGGATGAATCATGCTGGAGATACTGATAGTAATATTACAATAATTCTAAATGATAATTGTATGTCGATTGACCCTAATGTGGGAGCATTAAAAAAATATTTAACTGATATATCAACATCACCAACATTTAATAATATAAGAGATGATATATGGAAAGTTCTTGGCAAACTAAACAAAGTTGGTAAAACAGCTAGAAATTTTGGTAAGACAATAGAAAAAAGTCTAAAGTCATTTGTTTTAGATAATTCAAATTTATTTGAAGCTTTAAACTTACGCTATTTTGGTCCGATAGATGGTCACGATATCAATCACTTAGTTAAAACTCTAGAGTATTTGAAGAGAATACCTGGACCTAAGCTTTTACATTGTATCACTAAAAAAGGCAAAGGATACAGTCTAGCGGAGAAACATCAAACAAAATGGCACGCAACAGGAAAGTTTGACATTGAATCTGGTGAAAGCTTAGGTTCAAAATCTGTTAAAAAGTCACCCCCAAAATATCAAGATGTTTTTGGTAATACAATTGTAGAGTTAGCAGAAAAAAATGAGAAAATAATGGGAATTACTCCAGCTATGCCCTCAGGTTCATCATTAAATATTATGATGAAAAAGATGCCAGATAGGGCCTTTGATGTTGGAATTGCTGAGCAACATGCTGTTACATTCAGTGCTGGGTTAGCCACTAGAGGGATAATTCCATTTTGTAATATTTATAGTACTTTCATGCAAAGAGCATATGATCAAGTTATACATGATGTTTGCATACAAAACTTACCAGTTATATTTTGTCTAGATAGAGCTGGGGTGGCCGGATCTGATGGCCCTACTCATCATGGAGCATATGATATTGCTTACATGCGTTGCATACCAAATATGGTTGTATCAGCACCAATGAATGAATCTGAGCTTAGAAATTTAATGTTTACAGCTCAAAAATTGAATTCTGGTCCATTTACTATTAGATACCCTAGAGGTAAGGGTGTAATGGCAGATTGGGAAACTCCCATGGAAATGATCAATGTTGGAACTGGTAGAGTAATATGTGAAGGAGAAGACATTGCAATTCTTTCTATAGGTCATATTGGAAATTATGCCACTAAAGCAATTCAAAAATTAAAGAAAGAAAATATTCACCCGTCACATTATGACATGCGGTTTGTTAAACCTCTTGATGAAAAATTATTACATAAGATTTTAAAGAAACATAAATTTATCTTAACAGTTGAAGATGGCTGCATAATTGGTGGATTTGGATCTGCTATTTTAGAATTTATGTCTGAAAATAATTATTCGAATTCCTTACAACGTCTAGGCATACCTGATAAAATTATTGAACATGGATCTCAAGATGAATTGTATAAAGAATGTAATTACGATGATCTCTCCATCTATAATTTCTGTAAAAAAATGCTAAACTTCAAAGGGAAAAAATTTGAAGAAGTACTTATTTAGTTTCATTAAGTATTTTTTTCAATTCTGAAATAAATAAAAATATTTCATAGAACGAGTTATATAGTGGTACAGGAGCTACCCTAATTACATCTGGTTTTCTATAATCAACAACAAATTTTTTATTCAACTTTTCAAATACTTTTTTTGCATTTTTTTTAAAAAGTAAGGATAATTGAGCTCCTCTCTTTTCTTTTGAAGAAGGGGTAATAATTTTGAAAAAGAATTCTTCAGGGTCAACTAACAATAATCCATTATATAGAAATGCCGTGAGTTCTTTTGATTTTCTAAATATATTTTTTATTCCAACTTTATCAAATACTTTTAGTGCTGCCAAATGCATATCTAAAAGAATTACTGGTGGGTTACTCAAAACCCAAGCCTCAGCAGAATTATCAGGATCATAATTTTTTTCCATTTCAAATCTGGTTGATAATTTATTTCCCCACCAACCTTCAAACCTGTTAATATCTTTTTTTAAATGTTTTTTATTAATATATATTCCTGATATTCCTCCAGCTCCAGAGTTTAAATATTTATAACTACACCACGTTGCAAAGTCAATATCTAATTCATTTAAATCAATTTTAACATTCCCTACTGCATGAGCCAAATCAACACCAAATACAATACCATTATCTCTACAAACCTTTGAAATTTTTTTTAAGTCAATTAACTGCCCGTTATAGTATTGTATACCCGGCAATAGAACTAGAGATAAGGTCTCTTTATTATCTATAATTTTTTTAATTACAATTTCTTCATCAATCAAATACTCTTTATCAAAACTTATATCTAAAACAGAACTCGTATCATAACCGTGGAATTGTAACTGAGAGTTTACCACATATCTATCTGAGGAGAAAGCATTTTCCTCTATCAAAATTTTATTTTTATTTTTTGATGGTTTAAAAAAAGATACCATTAACAAATGTAGATTTAGAGATAATGCATTCATTATAGCAATTTCATTACTAGAACAACCAAGCATATCTTTCAATATGTTTTTAATTCTATCTTGTATCTCAATCCAAGGATAATTTCCTGAAAAGTGAGCTTCAACTGCTTCTGATTTCCATTGTTCTAAATGACGATTTACAATTATATCTAGGGACCTGTGTTTTAAACCAAGTGAATTTCCACAAAAATAAATTTTATCTTCTTTGTTACCTTTTCCGTAATCAAACTCATTTTTAACCCAAGAGATTGGATCTTGAGAATCCATTTTTAAAGCATCTTGTTTTTTCATATATTGAATATAAATAATAAAGAAAATAAAATCATGAATCTTTCATTAAAAGGTATAAGAGCAATTGTTTGTGGAAGTACTCAAGGTATTGGAAAAGCCATAGCATTAAAGCTTGCATTACAAGGTGCCGCTATAACATTAATAGCTAGGGACGAAAAAAAATTAATAGCAACCCAAAAAAAACTAACCCTAATAAATAAAAATGATCATAATTTTATTGTCTCTGATTTTAATAATCTAAAATTATTAAAAACAAGATTCAAGGACTATCTTAAATTAAACTTAAAACCAACTATTCTTATAAATAATACAGGAGGTCCGCCGCCAGGACTGATATCAAAAGCAAGTTCAGATGATTTTGAAAAATATATGAAAATGCACCTTCATTGTAGTCATTATTTATCAACATCATTAATTCCTATTATGCAAGAAAAAAAGTTTGGTAGAATAATTAATATAATTTCCATATCGGTAAAAGCTCCTATAGATAATTTAGGGGTTTCTAATACTGTAAGGTGGGCGATGGCTAGCTGGGCAAAAACATTATCAAATGAAGTTGCTGAATATGGAATAACTGTCAATAATATATTACCTGGGTTTACTGATACAGAAAGACTTCAAAGTCTAATGAAGAATAGAGCCATTAACTTAAATAAAACAATAAAAGAAATTAAAAGTAACACCATATTAAATATTCCAGCCAAAAGATTTGGGAAACCTGAAGAGATAGCGGATGCTACATCTTTTTTATGTAGTAAATCCGCCAGTTATATAAATGGTATTAATTTACCTATAGATGGAGGTTTCTCTAAAAGTCTGTAAATCTTTCTTTTAAAAGAGATATGAACAAAAAGAAAGCAATTAAATACTCCAAAGATTTTATAATTGCTGACGGTCATATTGATTTACCATTTAGATTAAATAAAGAAGGCTTATTATTTAAAAAAAATATAAATCTTAATAATGAAACTTCTGGAAATTTCGATATACCAAAAGCAAAAAGAGGAGGATTAGACTGTCCATTTATGGCAATATATATTCCTTCAGAAAAATTAGAAGATGAGGCTTATTCATTTGCTAATTCATTAATTGATCTTGTTAAAAATACAATTAAATATAATGATCAATTAGCTCCAGCTCTAAGTCCCACTCAAGTTATAAAGAACTTTAATAACGATAAAATATCATTACCTATGGGTATTGAAAATGGTTCTGCAATAGGTAAAAACCTTAAAAATCTTAATCACTTTTTTAATAGAGGGATAAGATATGTAACACTTACACATGCCAAGAATAATCAAATCTGTGACTCATCATATGACATAAATAAGAAATGGAATGGTTTAAGTGATTTCGGGAAATTATTAATAAATGAAATGAATAATATAGGGATGATGATAGATGTTTCGCATGCTTCAGATAAAACATTTTATGACATTTTACAAATAACCAATAAACCATTAATTGCTTCTCACTCATCTCCAAGAAAACTTACACCAGATTTTGAGAGGAATATGAGTGATAATATGATTAAAAGCCTTGCAAAAAATAATGGTATTATAATGATAAACTTTGGATCATCTTTCATCAATAAGAAATCTAATATTTTATATGCTGAAATTCAAGAATCAGTAGAAAGATGGAGATTAAATAAAGGATATGAAAACAAAGACATAGAAGTGGCTAAAAAGCGAGAGGAGCTGATAAAAAATAAAAATCCATATGCAGATCTTGAAGATGTACTTATAGCAATAGATCATGTAAAAAATTTAGTTGGTGATGATTTTATTGGATTTGGATCTGATTTTGATGGACTTGGAGACTCTTTACCTAATGGGTTAAAGAATGTATCCTATTACCCTATGATTATAGAGGGGTTACTTAATAGAGGGTACACAAAAGAGAGTATTGAAAAAATTTGCTATAAAAATTTATTCAGAGTCTGGAATGCTAACCTCCAAAGTCATCAAACCTAATATTTTCATCAGGGACACCAAGATCATCCAGCATTTTTAAAACGGCTTGGTTCATTAATGGAGGTCCACAAAGATAATATTCAATATCCTCAGGCTCATCATGCTTACTAAGGTAATTATCATAAAGAACTTGATGAATGAAGCCCTCATACCCATCATTTTTATCTTCTAACTTCTTCTTTATCGACCAATTATCTTCAGGTAACGGCTCTGACAGTCCAACATAAAAGTTAAAGTTTTTAAAGTCATCTTCTATTTTTCGAAAATGATCCATGTAGAATAGTTCTTTTTTTGAACGACCACCATACCAGTATGATACCTTTCTATTAGTTTTTTGTGTATGAAAGAGATGGAAAATATGTGACCTGAGTGGTGCCATACCAGCGCCACCACCAATATAAATCATCTCTCTTTGAGTTTCATTAATATGAAATTCACCATAAGGACCTGAGATAAAAATTTTATCGCCTGGCTTTCTTGAAAAAACATAGGAGGAACATATACCAGGATTAACTTCCATCCAATTATTATTAGCTCTATCCCAGGGGGGGGTTGCTATTCTTATATTAAGCATAATAATGTTACCCTCTGCTGGATGATTTGCCATAGAGTATGCTCTAAAAATTGGCTCATCATTTTTCATCTTTAAAGGCCATAGATTAAACTTATCCCAATCACTTTTAAAAACATCTTTTTTATGACCTAATTCCGGATGGGGAGTTATATCCATTTCCTTAAAATTGACATCTATCTCTGGAACATCTATCTGAATATATCCACCGGATTCAAAATCAAGTGTCTCTCCTGGTGGAAGTTTAACAACAAACTCTTTAATAAAAGTTGAAACATTATAATTTGAAATAACTTCGCATTCCCATTTTTTAATACCAAAAATCTCCTCTGGTATTTCAATCTTCATATCTTGCTTTACCTTAACTTGACATGAAAGCCTAACATTTGATGACTTTTCAACCCTTGACAGATGACCAACCTCCGTAGGCAATACATCACCTCCTCCTTCAGAAACAGTACACTTACACATAGCACAAGTTCCACCTCCACCACATGCAGATGGTAAAAACATTTTTTGAGCTGATAATGTAGATAAAAGAGTTGATCCTGCAGGAGCAATAATTGGGTTATCACTGTCACCATTCACAACTATGTTTACATCTCCTGACTGCACTAGTTTTGACTGAGCAAAAAGAAGTATAAAAACTAGCATTAGTATAACTAGAGAAAAGGCAATAACAGATGTAAAAATAGTTAGTGACACAACGACTAAATAAAAATTTTTGACAAATATAAATCAGAAAAATATTAGTTATAAAATATTTTTAATATAAAAAAAAACTAGTTTTTAAGTAGCTTAATAAGCTTTGATATCTTTGTTTTTAAATCTCTTCTATCAACAATAAAGTCAATAAATCCATGCTCAATTAAAAATTCAGATCTTTGAAATCCTTTAGGTAAGTTTGATCCTATTGTTTCTTTAATAACTCTAGGTCCAGCAAAACCTATTAATGCTCCCGGCTCAGCCAAATTAAAGTCACCTAGCATTGCAAAAGATGCACTTACACCTCCTGTAGTTGGATCTGTCATTAATGATATATAAGGAATTTTTTGTTTTGATAAAAGAGAAAGTTTTGCAGATGTTTTAGCCATTTGCATGAGGGAAAAAGTTGATTCCATCATTCTTGCTCCACCGGATTTTGAAATTATCATAAGAGGAGCTTTACTTTTTAATGAATAATCAATTGCTCGAGATATTTTCTCTCCTACAACTGATCCCATAGAACCACCAATAAAAGAAAAATCCATACAAGAAATTACAATTTTATTACCGTCAAGTTTTCCGACACCAGTTCGAATAGCATCATTTAGTCCGGTTGATTTCATTGATTTACTTACTCTATCTTTATATGTTTTTGTATCTGTAAATTTCAGGGGATCAGATGATGACAGATTTTGGTCTAACTCCTTAAATGATTTGTTATCAAATAAAATTTCGAAATATTCTTTAGAACCAATTCGAACATGATAATCATCTTCAGGACAAACGTATGAATTATTTTTTAACTCTCTGATATGAACAATTGAACCACCGGGTGTTTTATACCACATACCATCTGGTAATTCTTTTTTTTGAGAAGTTGGGGTATTAATATTTTTGTCTTTCCTTGTAAACCAATTCATAATATAAAGTTAGAAATTTAATCCACTTCTTCATAATCAACAAAATCACCCTCGTCATCTAATATGCCTTTTTTACCTGTTTTTGATTTTTTTTTAAAATTCTTGATTGATTGATTAACAAAAAACTTTACATATAAAGTAGACGCCTTATAGATTATATAAATGATAATGATGATAATTAATAAAAACTTAAACATTTTATCTACTTAGATATAGATTTCTCTTTGAGTAAATATCTAGAAAATAATCATCCATAAGATCATCTATAAAATAAATAGATTCACCTGTTGACTTCATCTCTGGTCCTAACTCTTTATTAACATTAGGAAATTTATCAAATGAAAATACTGGTTCTTTTATTGCATATCCATTTTTGTATGGACTCATTTTAAAATCTTTTAATTTCTTTTTACCTAGTAATATTTTAACAGCATAATTTACATATGGTTCCTTATATGCTTTGGATATGAAAGGGACTGTCCTGGAGGATCTAGGATTTGCTTCAATTATATATACTTTATCATCTTTTATTGCAAACTGAATGTTGATTAGTCCAACAGTTTTAAGAGCAACAGCAATTTTTTCTGTGTACTTCTTAATTTGATTAATAACAAAATCACCTAAACTATAGGGAGGTAGAACAGCGTTTGAATCACCTGAATGAATACCTGCTGGTTCAACATGTTCCATGATTCCAATTATATAAACATTCTCCCCATCGCAAATTGCATCGGCTTCAGCCTCAATCGCTCCCTCCAAGAAATGATCTAATAAAATTTTTCCATCAGGTTTATCTTTTATTAAATCTACAACATGCTCCTCAAGCTCCTTTTCATTTATAACAATTTTCATTGACTGTCCTCCCAAGACATAAGAAGGTCTTACAAGTAGTGGAAATCCGATTTTTTTAGATAATTCAATAGCATCAGTTGCTGTTTCTATTGTTCCGTACTCAGGATATGGGATTTTATTCTCTTTCAATAAATCAGAGAATCTTCCTCTATCTTCTGCTAAATCCAATGCTTCAAAAGAAGTTCCTAAAATCTTGATGCCATAACTGTTAAGTTTTTCAGATAATTTTAAAGCGGTCTGACCCCCAAGTTGTACAATTACACCGATAGGTTTTTCATGTAAAATAATTTCATACAGATGTTCCCAAAAAACTGGTTCAAAATAAAGTTTGTCAGCAACATCAAAATCGGTTGAGACTGTCTCGGGATTACAATTTATCATAATTGTTTCATAGCCACATTCTTTTGCTGCAAGAATTCCATGAACACAACAGTAATCAAACTCAATTCCCTGACCTATTCTATTTGGGCCAGAGCCAATAACAAGTACCTTTTCTCTGTCTGAACTAACTGATTCGTTTTCATCCCCAAAAGTTGAATAATAGTATGGAGTTGCTGCCTCAAATTCAGCAGCACAAGTATCTACTAACTTATAATTTCTTTTAATATTATAGTCCATCCTTTTGCTAAAAACCTCGCTTTCTAAGCAATTGATTAGATGAGCTATTTGTCTATCTGCATATCCTTTCTCTTTCATCAACTTCAACTCTGATTTAGGAAGAGAATTGATATCATATTTCTGTATTTCTTTCTCTAATAGAACAAGTTCATTTATTTGATTTAGAAACCATTTATCAATTTTAGTAATTTGTTGAATTGTATTAAATGGAAGTCCTAGTTTAAGAGCATCGTAGATATGAAATAGTCTATTCCAGCTAGGATTTTTTAAACTATCAAGTAACTTATTTTGATCTTTAAGTTCTCTACCGTCTGCGCCAAGACCATTTCGTTTTATCTCTAATGATTGACATGCTTTCTGTAAAGCTTCCTGAAAATTATTTCCTATTCCCATAGCCTCTCCAACCGATTTCATCTGAAGACCTAGTCTCCTATCCGATCCCTTAAACTTATCAAAATTCCATCTTGGAATCTTAACAATTACATAGTCAAGAGAAGGTTCAAAAAATGCAGAGGTTGTGCCAGTTATCTGATTTTTAAGTTCATCTAAATTATATCCTATAGCTAATTTAGCTGCAACCTTTGCAATTGGGTAACCTGTTGCTTTAGATGCAAGTGCAGAGGATCGCGATACCCTTGGGTTTATTTCAATTCCTATAATATCATCTGTTTCAGGGTTAACAGCAAATTGCACATTACATCCACCAGCAAAGTCACCAATACCATTCATCATTTTAATTGCTAAGTTTCTCATTTCCTGATAGACTGTATCTGGCAAAGTCATAGCTGGAGCAACTGTAATTGAGTCACCAGTATGAATACCCATAGCATCAAAATTTTCTATAGAACAAATTATAATTACATTTCCAATATTATCTCTTAATAGCTCCAATTCGTATTCTTTCCATCCAAGAACACTTTGCTCTACAAGAACTTCATGTACGGGAGACTTATTAAGCCCGTGGTTAAGAGCATTATCAAAATCTTTTTCTTCTTCAACAAATCCTCCACCCGAACCACCTAAAGTAAATGAGGGTCTTATCACTAAAGGAAAACCAATCTCTTGAGCAATTTCTTTTCCTCTTAAATATGATTTAGCAATTTCTCCTTTACATACATTAACGTTCAACTCCTTCATCTTAAGCCTAAATAACTCTCTGTCTTCAGTGGTGTTAATTGCGTCAACATTTACACCAATCATTCTCACTTTATACTTTCCCCAAATACCAGCTTTATCACATTCAATAGCTAAATTCAGTGCTGTTTGACCTCCCATCGTCGGAAGTACTGCATCAATTTTATGTTTTTCAAGTATTTCTACTATTGACTTTTTTGTAAGAGGTTTTAAATAAATATTATCAGCTGTGACCGAATCAGTCATTATTGTAGCAGGGTTTGAATTGATAAGTGTGACTTCTATACCTTCTTCTCTTAAAGATCTTGAAGCTTGTGATCCAGAGTAATCAAACTCACATGCTTGACCAATAACAATAGGACCTGAACCGATGATTAAAATTGACTTGATGCTCTTGTCTCGAGGCATTGAAATTTATTTTGCAATATAAATTGTTATTGTTAAATTTTTTAAGATTTAGAAAAAAATTTAAATGATTTTTAAAAAGAAATTTAAACTTGTAACATTAGTCTTGATGGATCTTCTAACAATTCCTTAACTCTTACCAAAAAACTTACAGATTCCCTTCCATCAATAATTCTGTGATCATATGATAAAGCTATATACATAATAGGTCTTATCACTAATTCATCCTTAACAACAATGCCTCTTTTTACAATATTATGCATTCCTAAAATTGCAGACTGAGGTGAGTTTATTATGGGTGTTGAAAGCATAGAACCAAAAATTCCTCCATTAGTGATAGTAAAGGTTCCTCCTTGCATCTCATCAATAGATAATTTACCGTCTCTTGCTTTAGTTGCTAATCTAACTACCTCACTCTCAATATCTTGAAAATCTAACCCCTCTGCATTTCTAATCACAGGAACAACAAGACCTTTTGGTGTTGATACAGCGATTGATATATCACAATTTTGATTGTAAACTATTTCATCTCCATCGATCATTGCATTAACAGCTGGCCACTCTTTCAATGCTATACAACACGCTTTTGTGAAAAATGACATAAATCCAAGATTTACTCCATACTTTTCTTTAAATGATTCTTTATACAAAGACCTTAATTCCATAATTGATGACATGTCAACTTCATTAAAAGTTGTTAACATAGCAGTCTCATTTTTGACAGCGACTAATCTTTTTGCTATTGTTTTTCTTAGCTGAGTCATTTTTTCTCTTGTTTGAAGACTAGGCTGTTCTTGTTCCTTTTTTTGAATAACTTGTTTATCTAAGTCAATAACATCATCTTTCAATATTTTTCCTCCAGAGCCAGAACCTTGTACATTTTTGATGTCAATACCTTTTTCGTCTATAATTTTTTTTGCTACTGGAGTGACATTTAATTTTTCATCTTTAGACTCCTCTTTTTTATCCTCCTTCTTCTCGGTTGGTTTATTATCAACTTTATCGGATTCTGAGTTATCAATTTCTTGATTTTTTTTAAAATCACCTTTTTCAATACTACAAATGTGGGAACCTATCTCTAGTGTATCACCTTCCTTTGCCTCAATAATTAATTTTCCTGAGGATTCTGCGGTAAGATCAAAAGTTGCTTTATCTGAATCTATCTCAGCAATTATTTCATCTAACTCAACAATATCTCCTTCTTTTTTAAGCCAAGAAGAAATTGTTACTTCATTAATTGATTCACCAACTGCAGGCACCATCATTTTTATTATTTCATTTGCCATAATTACTTAATTAAATATTTTCTTTATTAGTTCTTCTTGCTCTTTTAAGTGTACTTTTAGAAATCCAGTTGAAGGAGAGGAACTTCTTTTTCTTGATACTAACTCAATATTTTTTATATTAAATGAGGATATATAAGACCAATATCCCATATTTTGATTTTCTTCTTGAGCCCAAATTATTTTTTTAGCATTTTTATATAAATCTATGAGAGCTATAATTTTTTTAAGAGGAAATGGGCTTAGCTGTTCAATTCTTATTAATGAAACATTTTTCACGTTATTTTTTTTCTTATAATCATCAAGATCATAAAAAAACTTACCCGTACATAAGACTACTTTCTTAATTTTACTTCTATTATCACAATCCTCAATAATCTCCTGAAAAGAGGATTCTGTAAATTCAGAGAACTTTGAATACACTCTTGGATGGCGTAACAAACTTTTTGGGCTTAAAACAAAACATGGCTTTCTAAATTCCCACGCTAACTGTCTTCGTATCAAATGAAAAAAATTAGCAGGTGTTGTAAGGTTTGTAACAACCATATTATCCTCAGAACATAAACTAAGAAGTCTTTGAGGTCTGGCACTAGAATGCTCTGGGCCCTGACCCTCGTAACCGTGTGGCAATAAAACAAGCAACCCATTCATTTTCTCCCACTTTGTTTCAGCAGAAGAAATAAATTGATCGATAATGACTTGGGCTCCATTTGAAAAGTCTCCAAATTGAGCTTCCCATACTACTAATGTATTTGGACTTGCCATAGAATATCCATACTCAAAACCTAAAACTCCAAACTCAGAGAGTAGAGAATTAAAAATTTTAAGTTTCACTTGATTATCTGAAATAAAGTCGAGACTCGAATATGGTCTATTAGTATTTGCATCAAATAAATGAGCATGTCTATGAGAAAAAGTTCCTCTTACAACATCTTGACCTGATATTCTCACAAACTTTTTTTCATTTAATAATGAGCCATAAGCTAATAACTCAGCATCTGCCCAGTTTAGTGATTTATCTTTAAAAAAGTTTTTCTCTCTTTCACTGATCAGTTTGGTGATTTGTTTTAGTGGCTTAAATCCATCAGGGATTTTGGTTAGAGCTTTTCCAATTTTATTTAAAGTCTTTAATTCAATTTTTGTCTCAGGAGAATCAATAAAATCTTTAGGTTTAGAAAGTCTCAGAAAACTCCATTCTTCATCTTTTTTTTGTGGCTTATAGGGCAAGGGTTTTTGCTTAACCTCATCCAATCTCTCCTGAAGCATCTGCCTAAACTCTTTATTAAGTCTTGTTGCTAAATCCTTATCAATTTGATTATTTTCTTCTGTTATTTTTTTAAAATATACATCTCTAGGACTTGGGTGTTTTGATATTAAATTATAAAGGTTTGGTTGAGTAAACTTTGGTTCATCGCTCTCATTATGTCCATGCCTTCTGTAACACAATAGATCAATAAAAATATCCTTTTTAAATTTCTGTCTATAGGCTAGAGCAAACTTCGAAGCAAAATATACTGCTTCTGGGTCATCTCCGTTGACATGAAGTACTGGAGAATCAATTATTTTAGCAAGATCTGTACAGTATATACTTGACCTAGCATCATCATAATCAGTTGTAAAACCAATTTGATTATTAATGACAAAGTGAACAACACCACCAACCTTATAACCATCAAGTTTAGACATTTGGATAGTTTCGTAAACGATTCCTTGACCAGCAATCGCTGCATCTCCGTGAATTAAAATTGGTATTGCAGAATCAAAATCACCTTTATATTCCTCATCAATTTGAGCTCTTGTGTAACCCATAACAACTGGATTAACTGATTCTAAATGACTTGGGTTCGGTATCAGTTTGACATATATATTTTTATTATTCTCGTTAACATAACTATTATAACCTAAATGATATTTTACATCACCATCTCCAAAAATAAGCTCAGGGTCCATATTACCTTCAAACTCGTTAAATATTTCATCGTAGGTCTTTTGCAAAATACTAGTTAAAACATTTAATCTGCCTCTGTGTGCCATTCCAATAACAACTTCCTTCACATCATTTTTACATGCTGACTTAATAAATTCATTTAAAAATGTAATTGTATTTTCTCCTCCTTCTAATGAGAATCGCTTTTGTCCAATGTATTTTGTATGGAGAAAATTTTCAAATACTACGGCTTCATTAAGTTTTTTTAAAATTGATTCTTGTTTAGACTTATTTAGGTTTTGATTATACCAATCTTCTTCTACCCATTTTCTTATCCATTTAACTTCTTCAGTATTTCTAATATTAACATATTCAAAACCTATAGGACCTAAATATATTTTATTAAGTTTCTCAATAATTTCTTTTAGTGTCTTATTCTCTAATCCTATTTCAGATCCAGATGAAAAACTTTGTAACAGGTCTCCCTCAGATAGATCAAATTTATCTAAATCAAATCTAATATTATGATCTCTTCTAGTTCTAACGGGATTAGTTAAAGAATTTAAATGGCCATATTTCCTATATGATTCAATTAATTTAGATACTGATGACTCAGTAAATTTTACTGAACCTAAAGAATTGTCATCGGCAAATTCAAAACCCTCAAAAAATTTTTGCCATGTGATATCTACAGATTCAGGGTCTGATTTAAATTTATTATATAAATCATCTATGAATGAAATATCTGAGCTTGTTGTATGGTTATGTACTTTCAAATCAATAATTTATTTAAAACTATATATATTTTATCATATATAAAAACCGTATATACGATTATACGATTAATATATTGTTTTATTACTTTGAAATATAAAATAATAGCACACCGTAATAATTATCATATTATATATATATTTGCGCACAATTTTATTTTAAACGTTAATGGACGCGTTCCATATAAACTAAAATACTATGGCAACAAGAATTAGATTATCAAGAAGAGGGCGAAAGAAACTAGCAATTTATGATATTGTTATCGCAGACTCTAGATCACCAAGAGATGGTAGAATCATCGAAAAAATAGGAAATTATAATCCAAATACAAATCCAGCAACAATAAATATTGACGGAGATAAGGCCTTATCATGGTTAATGAAAGGGGCTCAACCTAGTGAAACTGTTAGAGCTATCTTATCATATAAGGGATTACTACTTAAAAAACATTTACAAGTAGGTGTTTTAAAGGGTGCCTTAAAGCAAGACGAAGCTGATAAAAAACTTGAGAAGTGGCTAAAAGAAAAAGAAGAGAAAATAAATAAGAAAATTAGTTCCTTGGAAGAAAGCGAAAAAGATGCTGAAAAGAAAAGGATCGATAATGAAAAAGCATATAATAAAAAACGTGCTGAGGAAGCAAAGAAAAAATTAGAGGAGAAGTTAGCAAAAGAAGCTGAAGAGGCTAAGGAAGAAGCTCCTGCTGA
>CAZKLB010000005.1:62293-88313 GCA_964553685.1 uncultured Marinoscillum sp. | reverse complement strand
CTCCGTATACGCACTTTCCAGGCGCGCGCCTTCGACCGCTCGGCCACCTCTCTTTATTAACTATTCAAACTAAATAAATTAGATGTATTTTCAGATGTTACTTGACAAACCACATCTAATGGGATTGAATTAATTTCAGCTAATTTTTTTGCAATAATAATAAGGTTTGATGGATTATTAGTTTTACCTCTTAAAGGTTCTGGAGATAAATAAGGACTATCTGTTTCTAATATTAAGTTTTTTATGTCAATTTTTGAAATTGTCTCTTTTAAATCTGAATTTTTAAATGTTAATATCCCTCCAATTCCTAATTTAAAACCTAAATCAATTATTTTGTTTGCTTGATTATAATTTCCGACAAAACAATGAAAAACACCTTTTAAATCTTTATTCTTAAATGATCTTATAACTTCTATTGTCTCATCAATTGAGTTTCTAGTATGAATAACAACTGGTAATTTATTTTTTATTGCAAATTCACATTGTATTTTCAAAGCATCAACTTGATCATTATAATTTTTATTATTTCTAAATAAATCAATTCCAATTTCACCTATTGCTATAATCTTATCATTGAAGTTTTTGAAGATTTTTTGTATTTCTTCCTTATAATTTTTTTTAATGTAACACGGATGTAAACCTAACATTGAATAACATACTCTATCAAAAGATGAACTCAATTTTAAATTTTCAGCAACTGTTTCAAGATTTATATTTGGCATTAATATTTTTGAGATATTATTACTAACTGATTTTTCAATTATTAATTCTATATCATCTTTAAATTCATTTAAATAAATATGAGCATGAGAATCTATTAAAATTGGGTTCATATAATTTAAATTTTAAGTGTTAAATATATTTAAAGCTAAAATAGTAATTAAATTAGCTCAATATGGCACCAAGCAAAATTATATTGGGATTAGATCCTGGAACAAATCTCATGGGTTTTGGAATTATTAAATCAAATAATACATCAATAAAATTAATTCAATATGGAGTCATAAAAATGAATAAGGAAAAAGAACATCACAAAAAATTAAAAACAATTTTCAAAACGGTAAATGATCTAATTAAGGAATTCAAACCTCATGATATATCAATTGAGGCTCCATTTTATGGGAAAAACGTTCAGTCAATGTTAAAATTAGGCAGAGCACAGGGAGCGGCTATCATAGCGGGGGAAATGAATAAAATTAATATTTTTGAATATGCTCCTAAAAAAATAAAACAATCAGTAACTGGTAATGGAAATGCATCAAAAGAGCAATTATCTGAAATGGTTAAAAACATTATAGGAATTAAAAAACTGGAAAAAAATAAATTTGATGCTACAGATGCTCTAGGTGCAGCAATATGTCATTTATATCAAAAATCTAATAATCAAAGACCAAATAAATCTTGGAAGAATTTCATCCAAACAAATCCAGATAAAATTATTTAACTAAGATTTTTTTTAATTTTTTTTAGGATTTCTTTAAAATCAACTTCATTTATAATGAGCTTCTTATTAGAAAAATTCATTTCACTTTCTGAATTTATTGGTATTAAATGAATATGTGCATGTGGAACCTCCATACCTATTACTGTCATACCAACTCTCTTACAATTAAATGTTCTTTTTAAAGCACATGAAATTTTTTTTGAAAAAAGAATAATTTTTTTTAACAGATCGTCATCTAAATCAAAAAAATAATCTACTTCTTTTTTTGGTACTACAAGACAATGACCTTTTGTTAAAGGATTTATATCTAAAAAAGATATAAAATCCTCATCTTCATCTATTATATAAGCCCCAAATTCTCTGTCTATAATTTTTGTAAAAATAGAACTCATTATTACAGAGAGATATTTAAAATTTTAAATTTTATTTTTCCTGATGGAACATTTACACTTACAACCTCACCTTTCTTTTTTCCAAGTAAGCCTTTCCCAATTGGAGAGTCAACAGATATTTTTGCATCCTGCAGGTTAGATTCCTCCTCTGATACAATTGTATATTCAAACTCTTTATTCAAGCTTAAATTTCTAATCTTAACCTTTGAGAGAATAGAAACTTTATCAGTATTTATATCAGACTCATCAATTATCCTTGCATTACTTATGGATTCCTCCAACTTAGAAATCTTAAGTTCATGTAATCCTTGCGCTTCCTTTGCTGCATCATATTCTGCGTTTTCTGAAAGATCTCCTTTATCCCTAGCCTCTGCTATTTGATTGGCAATGTCTTTCCTACCTTTAGTCTTTAGCTGATGTAGTTCATCTTTAAGTTTTTTAAGACCTGACTCTGTAAAGTATGTATGTTTACTCATTGTTTTAAATAAAAAAAACGGACTAAACCGTTTCATTAATAACAAATATAATGATAATGAATTAAATCCCTCCAAAAATTAATGCTATAACAAAATAAATAGCTAGAGCTAATAGATCATTGGTAGTTGTTATAAATGGCCCGGAAGCAAGTGCGGGATTAAAATTTAGTTTGTCTAATATTATCGGAGTCACAGTTCCTAAAAGAGATGAAACCAAAACAATAGAAAATAATGAAATGGATACTATGTATGCAGTTTTTGAATACATATCAAAATCAAGAATATTATAACTATCAAAAAAAAGTAAGCCGAAATAAACTATTAAAGAAAGGACAAAACCATTCAAGGCTGAAACTAAAATTACCTTAAATAATCGATTTGTCACTGAACTTTCAAATGCACTTGGATTAGAAAGACTTTGAATAACAATTGAAGATGACTGTATACCGACATTTCCAGCAGTTGCCATAATTAGAGGTATAAAAAATGATAATGAAATAAAAATTTCATTTCCATTAAAATAATTACTCTCAAAAGAACCTAGAAAAAAAGCACCAAAAAGACCACCAAATATCCCAATTATTAGCCAAGGAAGTCTTGCATTTGAAAGTTTCCAAACAGAATCATCCTCCTCAACATCTGAGGTAATACCAGACATTATTTGTCTTTCCTCTTCTGCAGTTTCAGTGATAACATCAACAACATCATCAATAGTTATTCTACCAACTAACTTCCCTCTTTTATTTACAACAGGTAAAACGGTTAAATCATATTTTTGCATAATCTGAGCTACATCTTCTTGATTCATTTTAACATTAACTGAAATTATATAATCATCATAAACATCTTTAATTTGAGAATTATCTTTAGCTAAGATGATATCCTTAAGAGACACTTTTCCTAATAACTTTCCTTTATCGTCTGTTACATAGACACTGTAAATCATTGAAACCTTTTCAGCTTGTTTTTTTATCAGGTTTATACATTGACTTATCTTCCAGTTAATATTACATTTCACCAATTCTTTTGCCATTAAACCGCCCGCCACATCATCATCATATTTTAAGAGATCTTTTAAATCCTTAGACTTTTGCTTATCAGATATATTTAAAATTACATCAACCTTATCTTCTTCATCCAACTCAGATAAAATATCTGCACCATCATCAGAATCTATAAATTCTAAATATGATGCTATTTCTTTATTAGAATAAATTTTTAAAAACTTTTCTCTTGTATCTTGATCAAGCTCGGATATAATTTGAGCTGATTTCTCAGAATTTATATTATCCAAAATATATTTTGATTCTTTAGAATCGAATTCATATAATAATTCAGTTATATCTACATAACTAATATCTTTAAAAACATTTTTAACAAATTCAAAATTAGAATTATATATTTCTAGTTTAAGTTTCTCTCTAAATTCACTTGTTAAAGAAAATTTCATTTTCTAATTTTTTTAATTTGATTTGACAACCATATATAGTCTTTTACATCAAGTTGTTCGGCTCTTTTAGAAAATATTGATTTTGATGTCAAATTATGTGGTAAATTTATGTTTTTTAAAGAATTTCTCAATGTTTTTCTTCTATTTTGAAAACATGACTTCACTATAGTTTTATAAAAATTTAAGTCAATACCAATATTATAACAACTGTTTTTTACACCTTTTACAACAGTAGATATTACTTTTGGTTTTGGGTTAAATTCATTTGGCTGTATATCACATACAATTCTTAAATCATAAAATGTTTGAAGTAATACTGATAAAATTCCAAACTTTTTATTTCCCGATTTAGAACATATTCTTTCAGCAACTTCTTTTTGTAACATTACAACAAATTCTGTTACTAAGTGATTAGAATTATAAATTTTAAATAATATCTGAGAGGAAATATTGTAAGGTAAATTACCAATAATAGATAGGTTTGAATCAAAAATTTTATTTAATTCAAGCTTTAAAAAATCTCCCTCTAATATTATAATTTTATTAAATCTTTCTCTTAGAAAATTTATTACTTCAATATCTATTTCTGAAACACAAAAATTTTTTAATTTCTTATCAAGTAAATATTTAGTTAATATTCCATCACCTGGACCTATTTCTAGAATATTTTCCTTAGAGGTGATTTCATTAACAATTTTCGAGGCAACATTCTCATTTGTTAAAAAATGTTGTCCAAATTTTTTTTTGGTTTTAATTGTTCGCATAACAATTAATTGAATGTAAATTTGAATATTATTTCCCCTCAAATTAATGAAAAAAGATTTTAAGAGAAAGTTAACCATTGGCTTCAGTATTGGTGATGTTAATGGCATAGGACCAGAAATACTTCTTAAATCACTAATTAATAGTGATATAATGAAATATTGTATTCCTATCGTTTTTTGTGATGAATCTATTTTAAAATTTTATAAAAATCTTTATGGATATAAAATAAATATATCTAGGATCAAAAATTCAAACCAATCATTCAATGATGAAACTTTATACTGTTTTAACAATAAAAAAATAACATTTGAAATTGAATTGGGTAAGGTAAATAAAGCTTCCGGCGATTATAGTGTTCATTCACTTTTAAATGCAGTAAATTTTTTAAAAGAAAAAAAAATTGAAGGACTTGTAACACTTCCAATAAATAAAGAAAATTCCCAATCCAAAGATTTTAAATTTCCTGGACATACTGAGTTTCTTGAAAATTCTTTAAACTCAAAAGAGTCTATGATGATAATGTATTCTAACAAAATGATTTTAGGTCTTGTATCTGGACACATCCCATTAATTAAAATTACAGATTACCTAAATTCAAAAATTATTTCAAACAAAATTCAATTATTTTTAAACACTTTAAAAAAAGATTTTAAAATTAAAAATCCTAAGATAGCATTATTGGGGATAAACCCTCACTCTGGTGAAAATGGACTTTTAGGCTCCGAGGAAATTGATATTATTGATCCTCTACTAATAAAATTTAATAAAAAGAAAAAAATATTATTTGGCCCCTACCCAGCTGATTCATTTTTTGGATTAAAAAAATATAGTGACTTTGATGGAGTATTATCTTTTTATCATGATCAGGGTCTAATTGGTTTTAAAACTGTTTCATTTGAGGACGGTGTAAACTATACAGCTGGACTTCCATATGTAAGAACTTCACCAGATCATGGTACGGCATATAATATTTCTGGAAAAGGAATTGCAAGTGAAATTTCTTTGACGGAATCTATAAAATTGAATATTAAAATTTTAAATAACAGAAGAGCTTAAAAATAAATTTTTTATAATATTTTTGCCAAAATTTGATCAAATGGATAAGAAAAGCCTCAGAAAGTATGATGTCAAGATACAGAGTTTATCCAACAATAAACATGAATTTAGTTTTGACTTTAATCAAAACTTATTTGATTATTATTCAAATGACCATGATGTACTTAAAGCAAAAGGAAATTGCAAATTAGAAATAATTAAAACCGATATTATGCTGAACTCAAATTTTGTAGTTGGAGGTTCTTGCGAGCTTATTTGTGATAGAACACTTAAAAAATATAATCATTTGGTCAAAATTGATAAAAAAATTGTTTTTAAATTCGGTGATAACGAGGAGGAATTGTCTGATGAAATGATTGTAATAAATAGAAATAAATCAATTATTAATATTTCTAAATTTATATATGAATTTTTTATATTGAGCTTACCTGTAAAAAGATTGCATCCATCACTACAAAATGACGATAATATTGATAATTTTGTATATAGTACTAAATCTGGAAAGGAAATTGATCCGAGATTGGATCTTTTAAATAAATTAAAATAAATAAGATGGCGCATCCAAAAAGAAAAACATCAAAAACTAGAAGGGATAAAAGAAGAACTCATTACAAAGCAAATAGCAAAAAATTTGTTGTTTGTCCTACAACTGGAGAATCACATTTACCACACAGGGCTTATTGGTATGAAGGCAAATTATATTTTAAAGGCAAAATTGTTCTCGAAAAGGAAGTAACCACATAAAAAAATTTTTTAATGTCGCAAAAAAAAAATAGGGCTAGTATTACTGGTGTACACGGTTACGTCCCGGATTATATCCTAGATAACTCCGAACTTGAAAAAATTGTTGATACAACTGATGAATGGATAGTAACTAGAACTGGAATCAAAGAAAGAAGAATTTTAAAGGGGGAAATGAAAGGAACTTCAATCCTTGGTGTGAATTGTACTAAAGGTCTTCTTGAAAAAACAAATACCGACCCTAAGGATATTGATCTTATAATTTGTGCAACAGTTACTCCTGACATGTTATTTCCATCTACAGCAAATTTGATCGCTGATAGAATAGGAGCAACAAATTCTTATGGTTTTGATATTTCTGCTGCATGTTCTGGTTTTCTATATGCCTTAACAACTGGCTCTCAATTTATTGAGGCTGGAACTCACAAAAAAGTAGTAGTAATAGGAGCCGATAAAATGTCGTCAATCATTGATTATGATGAAAGAAAAAATTGTGTTCTATTTGGAGATGGTGGAGGAGCTGTTCTTCTTGAGCCATCTAAAGATCAAAATGGTATTCAAGATTATATCCTTAAAAGTGATGGATCAGGCAGTGATATGTTATGTTTAAAAGCTGGAGGAAGTTTACGACCTGCATCAAATGAAACAATAAAAAATAAAGAACATTATATATATCAAGAAGGCTCATCAGTTTTTAAATTTGCGGTAACAAATATGGCAGATATATCAGAAGAGATAATGAAAAAAAATAATTTATCATCAAATGATGTAGCGTACCTTGTGCCTCACCAGGCAAATAAAAGAATAATTGACGCAACTTCTAACAGAATGGGAATTGGTCCTGAAAAGGTACTTCTAAATATTGAAAGATATGGTAATACAACAGCAGGAACAATTCCATTATGTTTTTGGGATTTTGAAAAAAAATTTAAAAAAGGAGATAATATAATTTTAGCTGCATTTGGAGGAGGTTTCACATGGGGATCTGTATATTTGAAGTGGTCTTATAATTCTTAAAATGGCATCAACAAGCGATATAAAAAATGGATTATGTATTGAGTATAACGGTAATCTTTATTTTGTAACTGAATTTCAGCATGTCAAACCTGGAAAAGGGCCAGCATTTGTTAGAACAAAGTTAAAGAATGTAATTACTGGAAAAGTAATTGATAATACATTTCCTTCTGGGCACAAAATTGTAACAGCTAGGGTTGAAAAGAGAAATCATCAGTATTTATATAATGATGGTTCAAGTTACCATTTTATGGATACTGATTCATACGAACAAATTTCACTGGAGAAAAATCAAATAGACTATCCTAATTTTCTGATGGATGGAATGATTGTTGAAATTTCTATTCATACTGAAACTAATGAGATTTTATCATGTGAATTACCACAATACATAGAGTCTAATGTTATTTACACAGAGCCTGGAGTTAAAGGTGACACTGCAACTAATGCCACGAAATTAGCAAAAATTGAAAATGATATAGAAATTCAGGTACCTCTATTCATAAATGAAAACGATAAGATTAAAGTAGATATTAAACAAACTAAATATATAGAGAGAGTAAAATAATATTAAATTTGTTTTATGAAAAGCAAGGAAATTCAAGATATCATAAATTTTATTAAAAAAACAGACCTTGATGATGTAAGTATTGAGACTGAAAATTATAAAATACGAGTAAAAAAAAATAAAACTACATATACAACTACAGAAAAAGTCAAAAGTGAAGAGGTTAAACCACTGAAAAAAATTGAAGTTGAAGATAAGCCCGAGGAGAAAAAAGAAAAAGAAAATGATACCAAAAATATAATTATAAAATCACCGATGATTGGAACTTTTTATAGATCACCAAACCCTGAAAGTGGTCCTTTTATTAGTGAAGGAGATATTATAAAGCCTGGACAAACAATATGTATTGTAGAAGCTATGAAATTATTCAACGAAATTGAGTCTGAGGTCTCAGGTAAAGTTGTTAAAGTTATTGCTAATGATTCATCCCCAATTGAATTTGATCAACCATTATTTGAGGTAGATCCTAGTTAATCTAAGTTAAATGATAAAGAAGGTTTTAATTGCAAATAGAGGAGAAATTGCCTTAAGAGTTATTCGTAGTTGTCAGGAAATGGGTATCAAAACTGTTGCAGTTTACTCAACTATTGACAAGGAAAGCTTACATGTGAAATTTGCAGATGAAGCTGTTTGCATAGGCCCTGCTATATCAAAAGAATCCTATTTAAGTATACCTAAAATAATGGCAGCAGCAGAGATTACAAACTCTGATGCTATTCATCCAGGATATGGTTTCTTATCAGAAAACTCAGAATTTTCAAAAATTTGTAATGAAAGCGGTATAAAATTTATTGGCCCAAACTGGGAAATGATTGATAGAATGGGTGATAAAATAACAGCTAAAGAAACAATGAAAAAAGCTGGAATACCAACAGTTCCTGGTTCAGATGGTTTGGTTGAATCAATAAAAGAAGGTAAAAGATTAGCTGAATCTTTTGGATATCCAGTCATATTAAAAGCTACTGCTGGTGGTGGTGGAAAAGGCATGAGAATAGTTAATTCTGAAAAAGAATTTGAAAGTGCTTGGAATGGTGCAAAGGCTGAATCAGAAGCATCTTTTTCTAATTCTGGACTATACCTTGAAAAATTCATTGTTAATCCTAGACATATTGAAATTCAAGTAATGGGAGATCAATACGGTAATGTTAGTCATTTATCAGAAAGAGATTGCTCTATCCAAAGACGACATCAAAAACTTATTGAAGAGACCCCATCACCATTTGTTGATGAAAATCTCAGAAATAAGATGGGCGACGCGGCAGTAAAAGCTTGTCAATTCATAAAGTACGAAGGAGCGGGAACGATTGAATTTTTAGTTGATATAAATAAGGATTTCTATTTTATGGAAATGAATACTAGAATTCAGGTTGAACATGGAATCACTGAAGAAGTTACTGACTATGATTTGATTAAAGAACAGATAAAGGTTGCAGATGGTGTTAAAGTTTCTGGAAAGCATTATTTCCCTAAACTTTTTTCAATGGAATGTAGAATTAATGCTGAAGACCCTTCAGCAGATTTCAGACCGTGTCCAGGAAAGATAACAGCCTTACATAAACCTGGCGGTCATGGTGTTAGAGTTGATTCTCACATATATTCAGGATATGAAATACCACCAAATTATGATTCAATGATTGCAAAACTTATTGTAAGTCATCAGTCTAGAGAGGAAGCAATAGTAAGAATGAAAAGAGCTTTGAATGAATTTATTATAGAAGGCATTGAAACTACTATTCCATTTCATATAAAAATAATGGATAATAAAGATTTTAAAGATGGTAATTTTACAACAAACTTTATGGATTCTTTTAGGTATTGATTTCCTTATCGATAAACTTTATCCCAAAACTCTTCAATTTCTCTAAAATTGGATCATAAATTTCTCTATCAAAAGGTAAGTGAATCCCTTTATACGATATATTATTTTTTATTATTTCCTCAATTAAAATAGCAATTGGCAAACCCACAGTTTTAGACATAGCTGTATAAATATTATCATCACCCTCTATATTAAGGTATGAAATAATTTTTCTCTCTTTTTTATTTATTTCGTAGATTATTGAGTGATACATAACAATTAAATCTATATCATTTTTATCAGTGGTCCATTTATCTTTCAAAATATCCAATAAAATTTCATTATTAGATTCAAACAATGATCCATTGACTTTTTTATCACTAAATAGACCAGACCATTCAAGATTTTTGTATTCAATCGAATCTGATTTTATATCGTATTTTTCTTCTAATATTTTTTTTAAATCCTCTTTACTTTTTGCTTTGATATTTTGATTAAAAAAATCAAAATAAGTAAGATTCCTATTAAATTCTGTATTGTTTTTAGAGGTTTTAGTCAAACCAGAATTAATAATTGCATTCCAAGCCTTACAAAACCCTTTATGCCTTAAAGTTCCTCTTTTTAAACTTCTTACATCTTTTAAATTGTATAGGTCGATGTATTGCATTGAATTTCTATTTGGATAGCCCTCAAAATTCCCATGGTTTGGTATTTCAATATCAATAAAATCTTGAAATATTTTTTTATAGGGCGTATTAACCTCAGTATTATTTTTGAGATATTTAGCATTATCTTTTCCAGCCAAAATTACATTCATTGGATTCCATGTAAATTTATATCCCCATGGATTTTTAATTGGATCAAACTTCATTAATCCACCAGTATAGGATTCAAATTCTAAAATTTTAGATTTTATTTCTAACTTATTAATAATTGACATTGCAGACATATGGTCAATTCCAGGATCCAATCCCATTTCCATGAATAGAAAACAATTATTGTCTACAAAATTTTTATTGAGAGATTTTATTTTGTCATCTAAATATGATGCCGTTATCATATTTACACCTAAATCTGATGTTAATTTAGCTATCTCATAATGTAAAAATGGAGGTAATAAACTAACCACAATATATGATGATTTTATTTTTATACTCAAATCCTTTTTATTTAAGATATCAATTTTATTAAAATTAATATTTGGAAAATGCGAGATAAAATTTGGTGTTTCATTAGAAACTATCTCTAATGAAATATTTAATAAACTTTGATTTTTATATAGATATCTAATAAGATAAGGAGATGATTTTCCTGCACCTATGATTAAAATTTTTTTTGGCATATAATTAATTATCTCTTTTAATAACAGTTGATGATGCTTGAGATTTAGGTAAAATAGTTACATCACTTAGGTTAATATTTTGTGGTAATTCAATCATATATTTGATAACACCTGCTACATCCTCTGGAGATAAAGGATTAACCCCTTTATAAACTGCATTTGATTTTTTTTTATCATTTTTAAATCTTACCATAGAAAATTCAGTTTGTACTAATCCAGGATTTATTTGAGATACTTTTATATTATAATTATTTAAATCTATCCTCATTCCTTGTGAAATAGCATCTACAGCAAATTTTGAGGCACAATATATGTTTCCCTTAGGATAGACTTCTTTTCCTGCAATTGATCCGATATTAATTATATGACCATTCTTATTATTTATCATATAATCTAAAACTTCTTTAGACACATATAAAAGACCCTTTACATTTATATCTATCATTTTATCCCAATCACTTGAGCTTCCCTCATGGATAAAGTCTAATCCATGAGCATTACCAGCATTATTTATTAAAACATCAATTTTTTTCCAATGATCAGGAAGTCCATTAATTTTATCCTTAACCTCTTTTTGATTACTAATATCAAAATTTAACGTTTTTACCGTAGTTTTTTCTGAAAGGGTATCATAAAGCTTTTTGAGTCTATCTTTCCTTCTTCCACAAAGTATTAAATTATAATTATCCGAAAGAATTTGAGCTAAAGCTTCACCAATACCGGAAGTAGCTCCTGTAATGAAAATTTTTTTTCTATTTTGGTCCACCTTCAAAAGTAAAGAAAATAGATATATTGTGAACAATTATTTCATCAATTGGAATATTATATTGATTTTTTATTTCTTTATTCAGAATATTTCTTAAACCTCTCGAATATCTAATTTCTGGTGATAGCTTAAATAATGGAAAGAAAATATCACTTCCAAAACCTATCTCAAATGAAATATCAAAGGATTTTAAATCTAATATATCCTCACCAGCCTCATCTTTATTTTTAGCACCGATTTCAAGTGAAGGTTTAAAACCAGAAATTATAAACATCCTGAAATTATTTCTTCTTTTAGATTTATACTTAAATAGTAGAGGTAATTCAAGAAATGTTGCAGGACGTACATCTGAAAAAACTGTGCCATCTAAATAATAATAATCAAGTCTATATTCAGAAAAAGAAACTTGAAGCAATGTCCTAAAATCAAACGGATAAATTACACTAAAATCAGAAACAAAACCTAACTTAAATCCAGGCATTGATTTTGTGTTAATACTGTGTAAAGTTTGAAAATCTGGACCTATAAAATCATTTGAGTACTTTATACGATAATATGATGAGTGTAAACCCAAAAGAAAGCCATAATGTATTTTTGTATCATCATATCCACTTAAATTAAAAGTAGAAGACTGAGAAAATGAATCATTATAAAAAATTGAGGATATAAAAAAAGTCAGTATAATCTTTTTCATTATTATTTCTAAATATAACACCTAAACTTGAAATTTAAATTAAAATTGCATAATGGATAGATTAATATGTTAATTAAAAATATAGAATTTATAAAGAGTAGTAACTCAATTATTGAATGCCCAAAAGATAAACTTCCAGAGTTTGCATTTTTAGGGAGATCAAATGTTGGTAAATCTTCCCTCATAAATATGATAGTCAATAACAAAAAATTATCAAAAACTTCTTCAAAGCCAGGAAAGACTAGATTGATCAATCACTTTAGAGTAGATAAAAAATTTTATCTTGTTGACTTACCTGGTTACGGGTGGGCAAAAGCAAGTAAAGCCGACAGAAAAAAATGGGATAAAATGGTAAAAGAGTATGTCACTAAATCAAATGTGATAGTTGTTCTTTTTATACTAATAGACATTAGGCTCAAACCACAAGATATTGACATTAGTTTTTTAAATTATTATGGTAAAAAAAATATTCCTATAAATATAATTTTTACCAAATGTGATAAAATTAATTCACAAAATATTAATAAAAATATTGATACATTTTTTAGTGAATTAAGTAAAAGCTGGAGTGAACCTCCAGAATACTTTGTTACCTCCTCAATAAAAAAAACAGGTAAAGATGATATAATAGATCATATTGAATCAATATATAGTTCTTTTAAAAATTATGAAAAAAATTTATGATTTAATAATTCTCTTTGGAGACTTTTATTTAAAAATTAGCTCACTTTTATCTAGTAAAAATAAAAGAATAGATATAGGTAGAAAAAAGAGTTATGAGTACTTAGAGAAAAAAATAATTGAGGAGGAAAAAATAATTATGTTTCATGTCTCTTCAGTTGGAGAATTTGAACAAGCGAAACCTATCATTTCAAGAATAAAAGAAAAAAAAGAATTTAAAATATTAGTAACTTATTTTTCTTCATCAGCTGAAAATTTTGTTTCAAAATTTGAAAGTGTAGATTACCATATGTATTTACCTTCAGATACTGAAAATAATATGAGAAAAATATTAAATAAAATTAAACCACGAATTTTAATCCTTATAAAATACGAATTTTGGCATAATCTAATATCTCTAGCCTCCAGAAAATCAATACCTATAATTTCAGTTTCATCTACTTTTAGAAAAAATCAAATTTTTTTTAAATTTTACGGTTTTTTTTTCAAGAATATTCTGAGAAATATTTCTTTATTTTTAGTACAAGATAAAAATTCCAAATTACTACTAAATTCTATTGGGATCAATAATGTAAAAATAGTTGGTGACACTAGATATGACAGAGTATATAAACTATTTAAAGAATCAAAAGATTTACCATTAATCGAAGGATTCATAAATAATAAACCCTCTATATTAATTGGAAGCTCGTGGATGAGTGATATTAAAATATTAAGGAAAGAAATATCTAGAGATCTAACAGAATCAAAATATATAATCGCTCCACACAATATAAATGAAAAGGAGATTAAGTTCATAGAAAATAAATTTTTAAATGATACAATCAGATATTCTGATCTTCCACAAAAAACTGTAAAAAAAAGAATTCTTATAATTGATAATTATGGAATGCTATCCTCTTTATATAAGTACGCTGATTTAGCATTTATTGGTGGTGGATTTAGAGGTGCACTACATAATACCTTAGAAGCAGTGGTATGGGATATCCCCGTGATCTATGGTTTTAATAGAAATAATATAAAGTTCAAGGAAATTCATCATATTGAAAATTCTAAAATAGGATTTCCAATTAAATCTGGAAATGAATTTAAATTATTATCAAATAGAATAATTAAATATAAAGATTTAGGCAAAGGAGGTAATAAATTGGTAAAAGAAAAGTCTGGAGCAACAGATAAAATTATATATTATATCAATGAATTATTATGATTGAAGGTTTAGTTGTTAAATCTTATGGGAAACTGTGTAATGTGAAGGTAAATAATTTCATATATAAGTGTGAGGTTAGGGGAAAATATAAATTATCAAATAAGTTTTCAAATCCTGTAGTTTCAGGTGACAAAGTAGAAATTAGTATTACTGATAAAAATAACGGAGTCGTTGAAAATATTCTAGAGAGGAAAAACTATTTTGCTAAAGAGTCTATTAGAGATAAAAAAGGACACTTAATAGGATCAAACATTGATCAGACCCTAATAATTTTTAGCATAAAAAATCCATATACAAAACTTATTTTTTTAGACAAGTGTTTACTTTCATCAATATTTTTTGATATAAAACCAATAATTGTATTTAATAAGGTTGATCTCCTAAATGATGATGAAATAATTAAGCTTGACAAAATATCATTTGAATACAAAAAAGCTGGATTTGATGTAATATCTATTTCCGCTAAATATCAAATAAGGCTAGATGATATAAAATCAAAATTAATAGATAAAAGAACATTAATATTAGGAAATTCTGGGGTTGGAAAATCTACTCTAATAAATCAACTATCCCCCTATTCACAACAAAGAATAAGTGATATTTCACAAAAAACAGGTAAGGGTAAACAAACAACTACATTTTCTGAAATTATTAAAATAAATAAAAATTCTTTGATAATTGATACACCAGGGTTTAAAGACTTTAACCTTTATCTTATTGATAAAAGTGATGTAAAATACCAATATCCAGAATTTAATAAATTTTTTGATAGATGTAAGTTTAGTAACTGCTCACATATCAATGAACCAGGATGTGCTGTAAAAAAACAGATAGGCGATAATATATGGGAAAAAAGGTATAATAATTATTTAGGAATAATAGAGGGATATAGTTAGTTTATTTTCTTAATTTTTAATTTTAAATAAGCATACAAAATAGTCATCATTGGACTAATTAAACTAAAGAAACAATAAGGCAAATAAGATAATGTTGCAACATTAAGAACAGAAGCATGATAGGCCCCACAAGTATTCCATGGAACTAAAACAGAGGTTACTGTCCCACTATCTTCTAAAGTTCTACTTAAATTTTCAGGAGCAAGATTCTTATCCTTATAAATTTTAGAAAACATTCTACCAGGCACAACAATTGACATATATTGGTCAGATGCTGTAAGGTTAAAAAATATACAAGTTCCTGCAGTTGAAGAAACTAGAGAACCTGTTGTTTTAACCTTAGTTAATATTTTTGAGGCTATAGTTTTCAAAAAACCAGCTTTATCCATTACCCCACCGAAAATCATTGCAGTTATTATTAACCAAATTGTATCTAGCATTCCAAACATACCATCAGACTTTAGCAAACCATTTACAATCTCATTTGATGTATAAATATTTATTGTACCATACAATGATTTCATAGTACCAATAAATAATGATTGCCAATCATATATCGTAGACTGGGAAACTTCATGAACTAAAGATGTTTGAAATATAAGAGCAAATAATGACCCTAGAATGACTCCTGAAAATAGGGCTGGTACCGCTTGAACCTTCTTATAAATTAAAAATATTACTGTGATCGGGACAATAAATAATAATGGTGAAATAAAAAATTTTTCATTTATAGAGTTTAGGATTATATCAGTGTTATTAATATCAATATTTGTAGAATTTGATAAACCCATAAGAATAAAAATAACCAAACATATTCCAATACTTGGAATAGTAGTATATGCTAAATATTTTATATGATTTATGAGATCTCCACCTGCTACAGCTGGCGCTAAATTAGTTGTATCAGATAAAGGGGACATCTTATCACCAAAATATGCTCCACTCAGTATTGCACCTGCTATCAGCCCATCTGAAATATTTAATGCTTTACCTATTCCAACTAATGCAATTCCTATAGTTGCAGATGTAGTCCAGGAACTACCGGTAGCCATTGATACAATAATTGAAATTATACAAGCAGCAAATAAAAAAATTTTAGGATTTAAAATTTGAATGCCATAGTAAATCATAGCAGGTACTACTCCGCTTAACATCCAGGAACCTGCAAGTGAACCAACCAAAAATAAAATTAGTATTGATGGTAATGATGAGTTTATACTGTTAATAATTCCCGTCTGAATTTCTTTCCATTTATACCCTATTCTTCCAGCAATTAATGCTGCAACAGCAGATGACATAATTAAAACAATTTGAATACTACCGGATAAGGCATCATTACCAAAGAGGTATACATTAATGGATAATAAAACTATAAGGAATATGATTGGAAAAATTGATTCTAGAAGAGATGGTGTTTTTTTTATAGAACTATCCATTAGTCAAATTAATAATATTTATTAAAAAAAACTGGAAAACTTCTTTAAATAAAAGTATAATAGTAAAAAAAATATATTGGATATAGATAACAAAGGCATTTTAAAACTAATCAAATCTCAGAAGAAAAATTTTCCTCTAGATCAACCATTTTATACCAATGATAAAATATTTGATTTAGATATAGAGACATTTTTTTTCAATCAGTGGATATTTGTTGGACATCAGTCTAGGATTAAAGAAAAAGGAGAATATTTTTTATTTGAAGTAGGTAACGAATCAATAATTATTATTAGAGGTGATAATAATAAAATTAAATGTTTTTATAATGTGTGTAGACACCGTGGTTCTCACATTTGTTTGAAAAAAGAAGGTAAACTCAGAAAACTAATTTGCCCTTACCATGCATGGGCATATGACTTAGATGGAAAACTTATTAGTGCAAGAATGATGGATGAAAAATTTAATCCAAACGAATGGAGTTTAAAAGAATGTAAATCTCAAGTATTTCAAGGACTAATATTTATCAATTTTTCTAATAATCCATGTGATTTTGAAAAATTCATAAAACCATTAAAACCATTTATAAAATTACATGGTTTAGAAAATTCTAAGATTGCATATAGAAAGGTCTACCCTACTAATGGAAATTGGAAACTTGCTCTTGATAACTTTCATGAATGTTATCATTGTCAACCGTCTCATCCAGAATATTGTCATGTTCATAGTAAGGATTATATTCAAGCATATGGTGCTGGAAGCAATACTGGTCCTGAATCAGAAAAATTTAATAAAAAATTAAATAGTTGGAATAAAAAAGTAAATAAACTTGGATACTTGACTGGTGAATTTTCTGAAAAAAAATTTTCTGAATTTTATAGAAGTGCTGAAAGAACTCCATTGAGTGATGGAAAGTTATCAGAAACAAAATCTGGAAAGCCAGCATCAATTTTGATGGGAGATTTTACTGAATTTGATGGTGGGTACACAACCATTGGACCATCACCATTTAATAGCATAATCATGTCTAACGATTTTGCAACAACATTTACATTTATTCCCAAGGACCCACTAAATACTGATGTAGAAATCATGTGGTTAGTTAATGAAAATGCGATTGAAGGAATAGATTATGATTTAGATAATTTAATTTGGATGTGGCACGAAACTACAATTGCCGACAAAAGAATAATTGAAGATAACCAAAAAGGAGTATTATCTAAAAAATACGAACCAGGACCTTTATCAAAAATGGAAATAGGTTTAGAAAAACTAAAAAATTGGTACCTAAAACATTTAGAAAAATCACTATGAATCTAAAATTTTTCTGGATGATTTATAAATAACATCTCTTTCTTTCAAATATTTATTAATAAATGAATAATGGTCGCCTAAAAACTCAGGTGGAGAAATTCCAGCCTTCGAATATTTTTTACTTAAGACAAGATTTGCCGCAGCAGTACAGGTATAACCTGTTGTCCTAGCCATTGAAATAGTATTATCTTTAAATTCATCTAGTAAATTATAAGTGTACATAACTTTTTTATCATCTTCTAAACCAATAATTTTAATTCTCATTATAGTATAATCTCTATCTCCCTCTTTCATTTGCCACTTGGGAAAAAGAAGTTTAGATGTTAAATCAATTGGTCTTATTTTTTTTCCGTTCACATCAACTTCTTCATAAGAAAAATAACCACACTCCCTTAAAACCTTTAGATATTCTACACAACCAGGATACCTTAATGTTTTCTCAATCATATTAGGTACGTTATGCATGGTTTTAATTAAAGTTCGTAATCCATCGGAATTCCAGCTTTCTAAGGAACCTATTTTATCAAAAGTTTCAATTTTTGTATCTGATAAAGCTTTTTTTATAATAATCTTAGAATTTTGAACGTATCTGGCGGGTCGAATATATTCTTCAATTACATCAATTGGAGAAAAAACTGCTTGATACTCAAATGGCCATTCTCTTTTAACAGGTAATCCACCAACTAAACACTCATATTCTTCAATATTCATATTTTTATTATGATGGGAAAAAATTACATTACTCATACCCGGAGCTACACCACAATCCATCACTGCTACAACTTTATTTTGTTTAGCAATTTGATCTAAATCAAAAGGATCCTCTGGAAAAAAGGAAATATCAACAATATTTTTTTTAGATTCAATCACTCGCTTCATAACTCTAAAACCCATGAAACCAGGAAGAGCACCGACAACTAAATCAAAATCTTTAATTAAATTCTCAAGATTATTAGACTCAAGTATGTTTTTATGTAGCTTTTTAACTTTATTACTTTTAATTTTTTCTAAGTTTTTAATTGATACATCTACTGATGTTACATCATGATTCTTAGATAAATCGTCAGCCATTACGCTGCCAACCAAACCTGATCCCAAAACAATAATTTTTGACATATTGTAATTTAATTTGAATTTTCTTTTTCTAACAAAAATGCTTTAATAAAATCATTAATATCACCGTCTAATACATTATTAACATCTCCTCTTTCGATATTTGTTCTTAGATCCTTAATCATTTTATACGGGTGTAAAACATAATTTCTTATTTGAGATCCAAAATCAATTTTAAGTTTTTTACTATCTCTTTTGTCCTTCTCTTCGTTAACTTTCTCTAATTCTATTTGATAAAGTTTAGATTTTAACATTTTGATAGCTTTCTCTTTATTTAATATTTGACTTCTTTCTTGTTGACATTCAATTATCAATCCTGATGGGTTATGTTTTAATCTTACAGCGGATTCTATTTTGTTTACACTTTGACCTCCTGCCCCACTAGCACGAAAAGTTTCCCATATAATATCAGCAGGATTAATATTAATTTCAATTGTCTCATCAACCTCTGGATATGCAAAAACTGAAGCAAATGATGTATGACGTCTGGCACCAGAATCAAAAGGAGATATTCTAACTAATCTATGAACACCAATTTCTGACTTCAAATTTCCATACGCAAAATCCCCTTCTATACTTATAATAGCCGACTTAATTCCTGCAGTATCTCCTGGCTGCACATTTACTTTTTTGACAGAATAATTTTGTGACTCAGCCCACATAATATACATCCTCATCAGAATACTCGCCCAGTCTTGACTTTCAGTACCACCTGCTCCTGGATTAATCTCAATAATTGCATTTAATTGATCTTCTTTGCTTGATAACATTTTTTTGAATTCTAATTTTTCAAGTAAAGCAATCACTTTATCATACTCAACTAAAATTTCATCCTCTTCTACCTCTCCCGATTGATAAAACTCAAACAGTGTTTCAAGATCTAAGACAGATGTATATAAACTGTCAAAATCATCTATCCATATTTTATTTGAACTTATTTCTTTTAAGATTTTTTCTGCCTCTTTTCTATTATCCCAAAAATTTGGATCTGAAGATATTTCTTCTTTTTCTATTACTAATTTTTTTCTTGAGTCGTAGTCAAAGATAACCTCTTAAAGCAGAGGCACGCTCTTTAAGTATTAAGATTTGATCACTATTCATTATCTATTTTTAAAATCCAATTAAATTCGTCATTTATCATACCTAATTTAATATCATTAAGTTGCTTTAGTAATTTAGATGATATAGAACTTGAATCCGGAATAGGTATATCATAATTTTTTGATAGGTGCCCGATTGTCTTTATTGGAGCAATAGTTACTGCAGTACCAGCTCCAAATACTTCTTTTATTTTACCATTTTCTAGATTTAATAAAATTTCATCGATTGAAATTTTTCTTATTTCAGTTTTAATTTTTAGTTTTTCAGCCAATACTAATATACTATCTCGAGTAACACCATCTAAAACAGTATCTCCAAGTGGAGGTGTTACTAAAGTATCATTAAAAACAAAAAAAATATTCATTGTTCCAGATTCCTCGACATACTTATGTTCTTTTCCATCTGTCCAAATTAACTGATGAAAACCATCTTTCTGTGCTTGAACAGCAGGATAAAGTGCAGCTGCATAATTTGCTGCTGTTTTAGAAAATCCAACACCACCAGAAATTGCTCTTGTATATTTAGTTTCAATTTTAACATTAACTGGTTCTGGATAATATCCACCAGCCAGACCACATATAACCATAAATCTATAACTGTCTGCAGGCTTTATACCTATATATGGATCTAGTGCAAAACAAATTGGTCTGATATATAATGAGTTATTTTTACCTTTTGGAACCCATTCTATATCTATTTTTAATAATTCTTGAATAGAGTTGATAAATATATCATTAGGTAATTTAGGCATACACATTCTTTCAGCGCTTTTATTGAATCTTTCTGCATTTTTATCAGGTCTAAACACTAAAACATCATCATTATTATTTTTATATGCTTTTAGTCCTTCAAAAATAGTTTGTCCATAATGGAGAGTAGTACATGCAGGAGATAGATTTATATCTTGAAATGGTATAATTCTAAATTTACACCACTTCCCTTCTTCATAATCACACATAAACATATGATCAGAGTAGTGTTTACAAAAACCAATTTCAGACATATCAATATCTAAAATCTTTGATTTTTTAATTTTTTGAATATGAATATTCACTACTTTAAATTTAATTTTTTTTGTCAGATGATATTAATCCATCTTTCAATCTAACAATTCTTTTTGAATAAGCTGCAATATCCTCTTCATGAGTAACCATGATAATTGTATTTCCTCTTTCATGAAGTTTGGTAAATAGATCCATGATACTATAAGATGTTTTACTATCTAAATTTCCTGTAGGCTCATCGGCTAGAATTATACTTGGGTTATTAACAAGTGCCCTAGCAATTGCAACTCTTTGCCTTTGTCCTCCAGATAGTTCGTTAGGTTTGTGTGTAGCTCTATCTATTAGGTCTACATCTTTTAATGCTTTCATCCCCATCTCCTTCCTTTCAGATGAAGAATATCCAGCATATACTAATGGTAAGGATACATTATCTAAAGCTGAAGCTCTTGGAAGTAAATTAAATGTCTGAAAAACAAAACCGATTTCTCTATTTCTAATATCAGCTAACTCATTTTCTGACATATTACTAACGTCCTTATCATTCAATTTATAATTTCCTCCTGTTGGTGAATCCAAACAACCAATTATATTCATTAGTGTTGATTTCCCTGATCCGGATGCACCCATGAAGGAAACATATTCATTTCTTTTTATATCTACTGAAATCGAATCAATAGCCTTAACAATTTGTTTACCAACAAAATAATGTCTGGAAATATCTTTAACTTCAATAATATTTTTCATTTAAATAAGTAATTTTTCTTTACTATTTTTGATGACAAAGTAAACAAAATTGCTCATAATATTTTAAATACACCAAATTTAATATCATATGGAAATATTTTTTGAATTAGAAACCTATGTGGCATTATTTACTTTGACGATCATAGAAATAATTTTAGGTATTGACAATATCATTTTTATATCTATTGTTACTAATAAGGTAAATAAAGAAAATAGACAAAAGGCAAGAGTTTTAGGTCTTTTACTTGCATTAGTAATGCGAATTATAATGTTATTTGGCCTTACATGGTTTATTGGATTAACCAAACCTATTTATCTTGATTTCAGTGTAAAGGATATAATATTATTTTTTGGAGGAGGTTTTCTAATTTTTAAGAGTGTACTTGAGATATCACATAAGATAAATGGAAATTTTGATGAAAAGATAGTAAGTACAAAATCAGTAAGTCTCAACTCAGTGATATGGCAAATTGTAGCAGTAGATTTTGTTTTTTCTATAGACTCTATTCTAACTGCGATTGGATTAACGGAAATATTATTATTAATGGTTATAGCAGTTGTTATCTCTATTCTTTTTATGATATTCTATTCATCTAAAATAAGTGATATAATTGATAGATATCCCTCATTAGAAATATTGGCTCTAAGTTTTTTAATACTAATTGGATTTACCCTAATTCTTGAAGCCTTTCACTATGATGTTCCTAAAGGATTTATATACTTTGCTTTATTTTTTACTCTAGGTGTCGAATTAATTAATATTAGGTTTAGAAGAGTAAGTTTGAAAAGAGTAAAGATCAAAAGATGACCTTACTCTTTAACAATCTTTTTCATAGTTTTCTTATCACCTTGTACTAATTGTACAATATAAATTCCATCATTTGAACTTGATATGTCAATAGTATGTTCCGATGTAGAATTTGAATTTTCCAAAATTGAAGAATGAACTGATCTTCCAAATATGTCAATTATATCACAGTTTATATCGCCTTCCCAAGTATCTGAAAAATTGATATTAAATATCCCATCTGTAGGGTTAGGGAATATAGATATATTTTTATCTAGTTTTGTAAATTCCAAACCTTGAACAACAGGTGGTTCCTTCTGAATATATAAGTCATCGACCATCCATCCCCAACCGACAGTTAAGTCATCTGAAAACATTCTAAATCTTACTTTTACTGTATCACCTACAGCAAAACCACCGGCACTAAAATTAATCTCTCTATTTCTTATTAATTCTGGGTTACCAAAGGCTTGTGAATTATAGGCTGATAACCATGCTGGGTCAGCATCAGAATCATATCCATCAATTAACTCAGTCCAACTTATTCCATCTTTTGAAGCTTCAACTATTACGTAGTCCCAGAAATTATAATCACCATAACTTGATCCAGCCTCTCCAGGTTCAACAATAACTATCTCATTAAATTTTATAGATGGAGTGAAATCAGTAATTATGATAGGTATATTAAGCATTGCATGAACGCTATACCCATCAGAATATCCACCATCAACACCCGATTCGTAAGGATGCTCAGTATGTAGCTGTCTTCCTTCAAATCCACCTTGAATTCCAATCCTAAATCTGTCAAGATAGAACTCGTCTCCAACAAGATCACTAAATATTGTAGAAAACTCAGTTACTGGCTCAAGGATAGGGTTTACTGCAATATCTAATGTATTTGACGGATACTGTACACCATCTTTGTATGCAAAGCCTTGAATAGTATAATCACCTTTATCATCAACATCATACTCATAGGTTCTATTAAGAACAGAATCTGTATTATAAAAAGTACCTCTTAAAACATCGTTTGCATTAATTTGAATTGAATCATAAACTGATTTAATAGATACTGTTGTTGATATTCTATAACTTTCATCTGTATCCATTTGAAAAGCCTCCAATAGAACAGGTGGTAGCGTAGCTGGGTTCGGAACAAAAGATTTTAAATCATCTAATGTAGCGGTCCAAACACCTCTACCATGAGTTGCTATTACAACCTGACCTTGATCTTTAATTTTCATATCCCAAATTGTAACATGAGGCAAGTCACTTTGAACTATATTCCAGGTTACACCTTTATCTGTTGATTCAACAAGACCTACTTCAGTTCCTGCCCACATGATGTTTGGATCATGAGGCATAACTAGAAAACTATACACAGCTACATCAGGAAAACCATTAGAGGATTTTCCGGAGGCATTCAAGTGAAAGCCTGTTAAGTCATTCCAGGTCTGTCCCAAATCTTTTGTCTCTATAACTTTGGCTTGTCCAGAAACACCAAACAAAATATATGCAGTTGAATCCTCTGTAGGATGGGAATATAAACCTGATATTGTACTATTAGCTCCAGAAAAACGATTTACAGGTTCATATGATTGGCCCCAATCTTTTGATAAGAAAATATCTGCTGAAGGCGACATAACACCACCAGCCCATACATACCTTGGATTAGCCAAAGAAACTTCTACATCAGTGCCACTCCAAAATGAACTACCCCAAGTACCTTCAATCTGAGCAGCATTCCACGACTTCCCGAAGTCAGTTGATTTATTAACTCCATAGGTAGTAACTACATAAAGTACGTCTGGATCTTGGTATGGATTAGATACTCTATTTATAAAAGGTCCATTACCGGTTAATAGATTACCTGCATAACCCCAAGTGGAACCACCGTTTTCAGTCCAATAAAAATTATTGCCTTGTGATCCACCAAACATCTTACCAGGATCATTGTAATGAGCAATAACTTCAAAACCATCACCACCGATTACATGTGCATAGTTTGTTGTTTTGCTTGCATTTTCACCTGAGGGAGATATGAAAGTTCCGTTATCTTGTGCACCTGCAATGTACTGATCTTTACCAGTTACTTTATCAGCCCCGTAAAATTGGGTAGTGTTATATCCACCAGCAGGAAGCCATTTATCGTCAGATACAACACCAGCTCTCTTAAATTCATCGTCTCTTGCACCAGGATCTTTACCAGACTTAGTGTAATAAACTCCACCATCAGTTGCTAAATAAATTCTGAAAGTGCTATCAACTTCTGAATCTTTTATAGTTCCTAAATGATGATGATCAACATGAACATTTGGATTTATGTTGTCTTGTCCACCGTTATCATACTGATTTGTCATATACTCAACATTTTTCTTTAATGTCTTGTAAGTTGCATCAACAAATTCAATCTTAATACTAGATTCCGGTAATCCATTAGGATTCCAACTAACACCTTCGGCAAGATAAGGCCAAATTAAAAATAAAGACTTGTGTAGTTGACCATATTGAGATGCAGCGTTTCCTGGTGTTCCATCACCTCTTATCTCCATCTGCTTCATCTCAGGGTCATAAGGTAATATTTGAGGAAAGATATATTCTCTACTCTCACCATACTCCTCTATAATGTTAAACTCTCCATCATTTTTATTATCTCTAAAAGATACTGTTAATTGTTGTTCAGGATCAGCTGTTGTGTTCCATACCTCAAATGGTACCTCAACAGTACCCTCGTATTTATAGTTAGCGTGTGGTACTCCAGAAGTTGATCCATCGGGCACAGAAAATCGATATGCATTTTGTCTTTTACCTGGACCAAATCTTATTTCTACATTAACTAATTCTGGATTATCTGAGTTGGCTGACCATTCGTTTCCAGAGCCTAGAGCATCCCCACCCCAAATGTTAACTAAATTCATGTGAGTGGATAAATCTTCGAGAGTTACTGTGATTGTAGACCCACTAAAAGTTGCACCAGCATTAGGTAATACTGTTGCCTTACTAGCATCTCTACCACCGTAGTATACTATGCTATCGTTATATGGGTTTACTGTTATTGTATTATCAAACCAACCTTGTGGTGCTAACCAATCATCAGGAGTATTATCATCATTCTGAACATTATTCCAGACTGTTCCACCATCATAGCTAACTTTTAGGAATGAAGCTGCATCACCATCTATCCCTGCATAAACAATGTTTGGATCTTGATGAGAAACTGCTAATTCTAA
>CAZKLB010000005.1:49138-62193 GCA_964553685.1 uncultured Marinoscillum sp. | reverse complement strand
ATTGACTTTTTCTTAATTTGATCTGGCTTTCCTGATTTTTCTTGATTTTCTATTTTATTGCAAGAAAAGATAAAAAACAATGAAATAATAAAAATATATTTAAGCTGCATAAGTAGTTAATTTCTAGTTATATAAATTTAATTGTAATATAGTTTTTGTTGATTAATGAACCAAATACAAGATAGTATTAGTTTTGAAAAATAGGGATGGTTTAATTTGCACAAAACTCCTTCAACCTCCTATTTTTTCCTGGTTCTCTTAATTTCTGTAATGCCTTTTCTCTTATTTGTCTAACTCTCTCCCTAGTTAAACCCATGACATCACCAATTTCTTCCAAAGTGTACGGATTATCAAATCCAATACCAAAACTCATAAGTACTACATCTCTCTCGCGTGGTGTGAGTGTTGATAAAGCTCTCATAGTTTCAATCTTAAGAGAATGATTGAAAACAAGGCCAGTATCTGTTGGACCTTCGGAGTCATTTTCCAAGACGTCAAGCAAAGAACCTGAGTCATCTTCACCGAATGGAGCATCCATCGACATCTGCTTTACCTCAGCACCCAAAGTACTTCTAACCTCTGTAGTTTTCATATCCAATGACTTTGCTATTTCTTCTTCTGTTGGCTCCCTTTCATATTTCTGTTCGAGTTCGGCATAAGCTCTTCTTATTTGGTTTATAGCACCTGACTTATTCATCGGTAACCTGACTATTCTCGACTGCTCAGCAAGAGCTTGCATGATTGATTGTCTAATCCACCATACTGCGTAAGATATGAATTTAAAACCTTTAGTTTCATCAAATTTTTTGGCAGCTTTGATCAAACCTAGGTTACCTTCATTTATTAAATCATTAAGAGGAAGGCTTCTGTTTTGATACTGTTTAGCAACAGAAACGACAAACCTTAGGTTGGCTCTTACTAACTTATCCAAGGCATCTTGATTACCTTTTTTTATTTCTTTAGCAAGCCTAACCTCTTCTTCAGGTGTAATCATTGGCACGCCACTTACTTCAGTAAAATACTTCTCAAGAGTATGACTCTCTCTTCTATTTGTTATCGATTGTGTTATTTTTAACTGCCTCATAAAATTTATTTATAAAAAAGTACCAGCAAATGTATTATAATATTTTAAATTTTTAAATAAAATTAATCCAATAATTGATTAAAAAATCAATTTTAATCTATCTCAATTTCAAGTAAGTCTGATGTTGCATAAGCTTGACAACAAAGTATGTAATTATCTTCAATGTCATCATCCGAAAGACCATCAGAAACATCCATTTTAGCAGCTCCTGATTTTACCTTAGCTTGACATGCGGTGCAAACTCCGCTTTGACATGAAAAAGGGATATCAATATCATTTTCTAATGCAGCATCTAATATAGTTTCATCACTTCCAATATTGCAAGTGTGTATTTCCCCATCAAGATTTATTTTTAAAGTATTAGTTTTTGACATAAGTAAGTTCTTTTGACCAATATAACGGTATTAATAATGTATCTGTTGCAATAATTCTCTAAATTTGCACATGAATAAGCAAACAAGTAATATTCTATCAATTTCACCAGTTGACGGGCGATACCATCACATATGTGAACCCATTTCTGATTATTTTTCTGAGTTTGCACTCATAAAATATAGAGTGCTTGTAGAAATAAGATACTTTATTTCATTATCTGAATTACCTATTCCATCCCTTAAAAATCTTTCAAAAAAAGATTTAGATAAAGTGAGTAAAATATCATCTGATTTTTCGTTAGATGATGCAGTTACTGTAAAAAATATTGAAAAAAAGATTAATCATGATGTCAAGGCTGTTGAATACTTTATTAAAGAAAAGTTTGATAGACTTGATTTAAGCTCTTACAAAGAATACATACACTTTGGTCTAACATCACAAGATGTAAATAATACTGCCATTCCTTTAATGTTAAAAGATTCAATTAATAATATCTTATCAACATCTTTTACTGAAATTGTAAATTTATTACATTCAAAAACTAATGAGTTGAGAGGTATTTCTATGATTGCCAGAACACATGGACAACCAGCTAGCCCTACAACTTTTGGGAAAGAATTTGAAGTTTTTGGAGAAAGATTAAAAAATCAGATAAATTCTCTAACACATATTCCAAATAATGGAAAATTTGGAGGTGCATCTGGAAATTTAAGTGCGCATTATGTATCATATCCAAAAATTGATTGGGATAAATTTTCAGATAAATTTTTAAAAAGTCTTGGACTCACAAGAAGCAGGCCAACTACACAAATTGAACATTATGATAATATGGCAGCAATTTTTCATAATTTATTAAGAATTAATACAATTCTTATTGATTTATGTAGAGATATATGGCATTATATATCTATAAATTATTTAATTCAAAAAGTTAATAAGAATGAAGTTGGTTCATCAGCAATGCCACATAAAGTTAATCCTATAGATTTTGAAAATGCTGAAGGAAATCTTTTACTAGCTAATTCACAATTCTCTTTTCTTGCTGAAAAATTACCAATTTCTAGGCTTCAAAGAGATTTGACAGACTCTACTGTTACTAGGAATATTGGTGTACCTATCTCACATACATTAATTGCTATTGAATCAATTAAAAAAGGAATGGATAAGATTGACGTAAATAAATTAAAAATTGAAATGGATTTAGAAAATAATTGGGCTGTAGTATCTGAAGCAATCCAAACAATACTTAGAAGAGAGAATATTTCAAAACCATACGAACTGCTTAAGGATCTAACCAGAGGTAATGATGAAATAAATAAAGAATCGATTCAAAATTTCATTAAAAATTTACCTGTTAGTGAGAAGGTTAAAAAGGAATTATTATCTATAACTCCTCAAAATTATATAGGAAACGCAATTTAAATGATAAAGCCATTAATAGGTTTTTTATTAAAAAAATTACCTAGAACTCTTCTTCAGAGAATAAGTAAGCCAATATTTAAAGTAATATCCATTTTTTATAAAGGAGATAATGTTAATTGTCCAATATGTGAAAAATCATTTAACAAATTTTTTCCTTATGGAAGAAAGGTTCGAGATAATGCATTATGTACTAATTGTCTTTCGCTTGAGAGACATAGATTATTATATCTTTTTCTTTCAAAAAAAACACGCCTTTTTAATGATAAATGCCATGTTTTACACATAGCACCTGAAGGATGTTTAATCAATGTATTCAGAAGTTCAGACAATATAAATTATACCACTGCAGATTTAGATTCTCCTCTTGCAGATATAAAAATGGATATCCATAAAATGCCTTTTAAAAATAATAGTTTTCACTATGTTTTATGTAATCACGTCCTAGAACACGTCGAAAATGATATAAAAGCTCTTAAAGAAATAAAAAGAGTTATGAAAAAAGGAGGTCTGGGAGTTGTTCAAGTTCCCTTTTATAATCCAATACCAAAAAAAACGATTGAAGATACATCAATTAAAACAAAGAGTGCAAGAGAAAAACATTTCGGGCAATCAGACCATGTCAGAAAGTATGGTAAGGATTATAAGGAAAGGTTGGAATCTGTAGGGTTTGATGTTAGGTGTTTTAAACCCCAAGAAATTTTAAATAATTCCCAAATAAAAAAATATGGGGTTTTAATTAATGAAGATTTATATACTGTTTCGATATAATTAGAAGCTCTTTGTACAAAATAAAGAAAATTCAAAAGTATATTATTATCCTTTAGATAAAATACCATAAATATATCCAATCCCATAACCAAAAAATTGGATAAATGTAGTTATGAAAGAAAGGAAGCCTATTATAGGATTCTTATTGAATATAGTTGAATCAATAAATATCAGACAGAAATAAATTAAATAAATAGACTGTAGATAGATACCTATTTTATATCCTAAAAAAACATAAAGTATCTGTGTTAATATGAATATAAAAATAAATGTGGTGGGAAAAAGGTGAAATAAACGAAAAGTAGAGTCATACTTAAGATTCAGAAAATGTCTTCCTTTTCCTGATTTAAACATTTGCCAAAAAAATTTTACAAGGTTAGTTCTCCTTTTATGATAAACCTTAGCATTATATATAAGTGCTGACTTGTTTCCATTAAATATTAGCTTATACGAAAGATCTAAGTCTTCACCATATTGCCTTATATCAGAAAATCCACCAACTTCATCAAAGGATTTTTTTTTAATTCCCATATTAAAAGACCTTGGAAGAAATTTATCTACAGATTTTTTTCTTCCCCTTATGCCACCAGTAGTTAAAAGAGAAGTCATAGAATAATTAATTGACTTTTGAAGATATGTGAATCCATCATCCATCATATCTGGACCACCATAAAAATCAATTTTATTTTTGCTTAAATATTTTTCAACTTCAAAAAAATAATTTTCAGGAATTGTACAATCAGAATCAAAAAAGATAACCCAATCACCAGAAGATTTAGTCACACCAAAATTTCTTGCTAGTGCTGGACCTTGATTTGGAATAAAAAAATATGATAAGTTCATCTTTTCCCTATAAGCTTGGAAAACCTCTCTTGATGATTTTTCTGAACCATCATCAACTATAATAACCTCAAAATCTTTAAATTTTTGCTTTGATATACTATTAAGTAAATCCTCTATCTCTTGAGGTCTATTATAGACAGCTACAACAATTGAAAATTTAATTTTTTTTATCATTTCCTGTCTTTTCAATTTGATAACTTTTCTTATCAGAATTTATTTTAATTACTAATTCTGATAGAAATCCAACAAGAAATAATTGAACTCCAATTATTATTGAAACAAGTGCTATATAAAATAAGGGTTGATCTGTAACAGGTCTAATCAGATCAATAGGAATATTATCTGCTATCTTAGATACTTTTTCATATATTATCCATCCCACTGAAAAAAAACCAATTAGAAAAAAAATAACGCCAAAAGAACCAAAAAAATGCATAGGTCTTTTCCTAAATCTATACACAAAACTCACGGATAATAAATCAAGAAAACCTCTTATATATCTTTCCATACCAAACTTTGTTTTACCAAATTTACGTTTATTATGGTTAACTTCCTTTTCTCCTATGTTATCATATCCATTCCACTTTGCTATTAAAGGAATATATCTATGCATTTCACCATATAAATTAATTGAATCAATAACTTCCCTTCTATAAATTTTAATACCGCAATTAAAGTCATTTAAATTAATTCCTGAGAAAATTCTTGTGACTGCATTGAAAAATTTAGATGGAATTGTTTTTGATAAAGGGTCATTTCTCCTCTTTTTCCATCCTGAAACAAGATCATATTTATTTTTCTTGATCATATTATATAACTTATATATCTCACTTGGATCGTCTTGTAAGTCAGCATCCATAGTCAATATAAAATTTCCTTTAGCAACCTTAAATCCAGCATCTAAGGCATCCGATTTTCCATAATTTTTGGTAAACTTAATTGGTACAATTAATTTAGATTTCCTTGCCAAAGTTGAAATTTTTTCCCAGGTGCCATCTGAACTACCATCATCTATTATTATGATTTCGTAGCTGATATCTTTATTGTCTAAATCTTTCTTTATTTGTTCATAAAGTAAATGAATAGATTCCTCCTCATCAAATGCAGGGATAATAATTGATAAGTGAACATTACCCATCAATGTTATAATTTTTTCCAACAACAACTCCTTTGACATTTCCTTTTAGTGACCAATTTAACCAAGGAGAATTAAGTGATTTTGAAATATTTGTTTCTTCATTGTAATCCCAAGAACCTTTATCATCAAAAATTGTAAGAGATGCAAAATGACCCTCTTCAATTTTATTTGTATCTAGTCCAAGTATTTTTCTTGGGTTAGATGTAAACGTAGGTAAAAGCTTATCAAAAGGTATTTTTCTAGATAACTCTAAAATATTTGAATAAAATGTTTGAATAGATATAATTCCAAAGCTTGCTTTATCAAATTCACAATTTTTAGAGTCAAAATCTTGGGGTTGATGATTTGAAGAAATTACATCAACTGTACCATCATCAATTCCTAAAACTAATTCATCAATATCATCAGATGATCTTAGGGGTGGATCAACCTTATAATTGGTATCAAAATTAAGAATATTAGAATCATCAAGGATAAGATTATAAACTGGAACATCACATGTCACATTTAAACCTTTCTTTTTGGCTTGCCTAATTAATTCAACAGATTCTTTAGTTGAAATCCCAGAAAAATGTATTTTACCGCCGGTATATTCAAGAATAGATAGGTCTCTTTTAATTGCAATTGTTTCGGATATATATGGAATTCCCTTGAGGCCTACTTTCTCACTATTTAAACTCTCATTCACACTTCCAACGGATATTGGGTAGTACTTGGGTATTGATAAATATAAACCGTTAAATTGCTTTAAATAAAGAAGTGTATTTAATATTAATTCAGCATTATTAGAGTTACTGTAATCAGTAAATGCGAGTGCACCTGCATTGTGAATATCAATTATATCATTTAAATTCTTTCCATTAAAATCCTTAGTTACAGCCGCACAAGGATGAATTTTACAAAATTTATTTTGAGATTTTTTAATTATATAAGATATATCATTCTTATTTTGAACTACTGGAGAAGTGTCTGGTCTTAATAAAACGTCAACAAAACCAGATCTAGATGCAAGTTTTACACCTGATACTAGGTCTTCTTTAAATTCAAAACCTGGATCACAAAAATTTGCACTAAAATCAAACCAACCAACACTTACTTGTTTTGTATTTAAATCAATAGATTTTATGCCTTTTTTATCAATTTTTTTCTTTGATATTTTTTCAATAAACCCTTTAGAGTCAATTAATATATTAACTTTTGACTTATAAAATGATGATGATGGATCAGATACGATTAGAGAGTTGAGCAGTAATGACATCAATTACAAAGTTATGAAAAACTATAATAATATTATTATCAGAAAATAATTTAATTTATTAGGATTGTTTCCTCTCTATCTGGACCTAAAGAAATTAAGCCAATTTTGACACCGACACTATCCTCGATAAATTTAATATATGTTATAAAATTTTCTTCAAGATCAGAAAAGTTCTTACAGGAATTTACGTTCGATGACCATCCAGAAAAGGTTTTATAAACAGGCTGAATATCATCTGAATCTACAGATGTTGGAAAGTAATCTATCTCTTTACCCTTATAGATATATCCAATACAAATTTTTACTTCATTAAAATCTGATAATACATCTGCTTTCATCATATATAAATGAGTGACACCATTTAGCATAATTGAATATTTCAGGGCTGGTAAATCTAGCCATCCACACCTTCTTGCTCGTCCAGTGGTTGATCCAAACTCATTTCCACTTTCTCCAATTTTTTTCCCAGTATCATCAAAAAGCTCTGTAGGAAATGGGCCTGCTCCCACCCTTGTACAATAAGCCTTAAATATTCCAAAAACATCCCCTATTTTTCTAGGTGAAATTCCAAGGCCAATACATGCACCTGCAGTTGTTGTATTAGAAGAAGTAACAAAAGGATAGCTTCCAAAATCAATATCTAATAATGTTCCTTGAGCTCCCTCAGCAAGTATATTTTTACCTTTTTCTATATTATTATTAATAAGGTATTCTGTATCAGTAATTGTAAAGTTTGATAAAAATTTAACTGCATCAAAAAATTTTTTTTCTTCTAGATAAAATTCTTTTGTATAATGCCCATCAAGATAATAGTCATGATATGACTTTTGATTTTCATACTTTTCATTAAACTTTTCAGAAAGCACATCTCCTACTCTTAGACCGTGTCTACCTATTTTATCTTGATATGTTGGACCTATACCTTTTAAAGTTGAGCCAATCTTTTTTTTACCCTTACTTTCTTCAAGAACTCTATCTAATAATCTGTGAACCGGAGATATAAGTTGAGCTTTATTAGATATTGATAGAATAGAATTCAACTTTAAATTGAATTTTTTTTCGATCGAAAGGACCTCATTCATAAAAATAACAGGGTCTAAAACAACACCATTTCCTATAATATTAAACTTACTTTCTCTAAAAATACCAGAAGGAATTTGATGTAATACATGCTTTTTTCCATCAAATTCCAGTGTGTGGCCAGCATTCGGTCCTCCTTGGAACCTTGCAACATAATCATAATTAGGCGTTAGAAAATCTACTACTTTTCCTTTTCCTTCATCTCCCCACTGCAGGCCTAACAATACATCAACAGACATTTATTTTTTATTTTTTTCACCAAAAAAATAGAGAGAATGATTCTTAATTTTAACGTCAAACATCTCCTCTACTGTATTTTTAATTGATTGAATTCTTGGGTCGCAGAATTCAATAATATCATCATCATCAAGAATAATATGGTCATGTTGTCTGAAACCAAATGACTTTTCATATTTTGATATATTATCTTTAAAAATATGACGAGAAACCAATTCTAAACTAACCAGTAGTTCAAGAGTGTTATAGATTGTAGCTCTACTTACTCTGTATTTTTTTTTGATCATCTGAGAATAAAGTTCATCGGCGTCAAAATGATGATCGAAGGAATAAATCTCTTTAATGATTGCATATCTTTCTGGAGTTTTCCTTAAACCTTTTATCTCAAGATGTTTGTCAAGTATTTTCTTAACTTCTTCTAAAACTATTTTATTTTCCATCTGTATTTAGTCTTTTCTAATTACGTTATTCACATTTGGAACGTTTTGTAATTTCTTAATCAATTTAGATAATTGCAAGGTATCAGATACAAATAAATCTATTTTACCATTAAAAATTCCGTCTTTTAAATCAACTGTAATAGATTTCATATTAACTTTTAATTGTGATGATATAATTTTAGTTATATCGTCAATTACTCCAATTCTATCTGTTCCATCCAATACTAATGATGAAATCAGGTGTGTCCTTGATTTTGAATACCAATTTGCTTTGATAATTCTATATGCATATTTCGACAAAAGTTCTGGTGAATTTTTACAATTAGTTCTGTGAACTTTAATTCCTTCATTAACTGTTACAAAACCATAAATATCGTCACCGGGAATTGGATTACAACATTTAGAAAGAGAGTATTGAATGTCATCTTTTTTTCCTTCAAACTCTACGAGTTTATTTATGGCACTACTTTTTGAAGCTGAATTAGACTTTTTTAAATCGACATCTACAAAACTTTTTTTAGACTTACTTTTTGATATCTTACTATTTTCAACATATTCTCTGATTCTCTTCAAATTAAATGTATTGCTTGCAACATCATAATAAAACTCAATTATACTTTTATACTGAAAATAACTTGCGATTTTTGATATTTCTTCATCAAAGTTAATTTTCAGTTGTTTAAGTTTTCTTTTAATTAAATCTTTCCCTTGATTTGATAGGGTTTTTCTTTGTCTGGTTAAATTTCCTTTGATTGCTGATTTGGCTTTAGATGTAACAACTTTATTTATCCAATCCTCAGAAGGTTTTTGTTTTGAGGAAGTAATTACATTCACTTGATCACCACTTTTTAATTTTTGATTTATTGGGACAAGTTTATCATCAATTTTTGCTCCAGTACATTTCGATCCTAGCTCAGAGTGTATAGAGAATGCAAAATCCAGAACAGTTGAATTGATAGGTAATGTTATTAAATCACCATTTGGAGTAAATACAAATACTTCCTCGTTATATAAATTTCCTTTAAAATCATCAATGAATTCCTGAGGAGAATAATTTTTTTGACCGATTAGATCCCTGATGGAACTGATCCAGTTATCAAACTGTGAATCATTTTTCTTTAACTTTTCTTTATATTTATAATGAGCAGCATATCCCTTTTCTGCAATTTCATCCATTCTTCTTGATCTAATTTGAACCTCAACCCATTTTCCAGAATTACTCATTACAGTGGTATGTAAAGATTCATAACCATTTGTTTTTGGGGTAGAAATCCAATCTTTTAATCTATCTGGATTTGGATGATAACAATCTGTAACACATGAATAAGCTTGCCAACAAACTGTTTTTTCTTTTTCAAGATCTACTTCAAGGATTATTCTAATGGCAAAAATATCATAGATTTCTTCAAAATCTAGATTTTGAGATTTCATCTTATTATTAATCGAATAAATTGATTTTGGTCTACCTAATATTTTAAAACTAAGGTTAAGTTTTGATAACTCCTTTTTAATTGGTCGAATAAAAGAACGAATAAACTTATCTCTACTTGACTTACTATCTTTTATTTTTTTTGAGATTAATTTATATTTTTTTCTATCTGTATACTTAAGATAAAGGTCATCAAGCTCTGATTTTATAGAATATAAACCAAGTCTATGAGCAAGCGGAGAATAAATATATATTGTCTCTGATGATATCTTTAACTGAGCACTTCTTGACATACTATCAAGCGTTCTCATATTATGCATTCTATCCGCTAATTTTATCAGAATTACTCTCATATCGTCTACCAAAGTCAAAAGCATTTTCTTAAAATTTTCAGATTGAATTGATGATCCAGGGCTTAGAACCCCTGAAATTTTAGTTAGACCATCACATATATTAGCTACTCTACTACCAAATTCATTTTCAATAAAATCAAGGGTCAGTTCAGTATCCTCAACTACATCGTGTAACAGTGCAGCAATTATTGAGGTAGCACCAAGACCAATCTCCTGGACACATATTTGAGCTACGCTGATCGGGTGAAGTATGTATGGTTCACCTGATTTCCTTCTAGTATTTTTATGAGCATTCAGAGCTATTCTAAATGCTTTTTTGATTTTCAAGGAATCTTTACTAGAAATTAAAGATTTTGAATGCCTCAATAATTTTCTATAAGCAGAAAGAATAAGTTTATTATCAATTTCCTCAGTCGTTAGATTATCAGTTTTTTTCATTTGTATAAAGATAATTTAATTATATTTTTCTCATTAAAATAATTTATTTCTAGATTTGCGATCTGAATTTAATAGCGGATGTGGCGAAATTGGTAGACGCACTAGATTTAGGATCTAGCGCCGCGAGGCATGGGGGTTCGAGTCCCTCCATCCGCACAACTAAATACTTAACTTGAAAATAAAAAAAACAAAAATTTCTGATACCGAATCTGCAATAAATATTTTATTGGAAAAAAAAGACTATATCGAAAACTTTGAAAATAAAATAAAAGAACTTAAAAGAAAGGCTAACCTAAAAGGGTTTAGACCAGGCATGGTACCTATACAACTTCTAAAAAATATGTATGGTAAAGGAGTATTATTTGAAGAATTAAATAAAATAATTAGTGAAAAACTAAACTCCTACATCAAAGAGGAAAAAATTAAAATCATAGGAGAACCAATCCCTCAAAAGAGTGATCTAGATGATATAAAAATCAACGAAATAAATGATTTTAGTTTTGACTTTAAAGTTGGACATCTTAGTGAATTTAAAATCAAACCTTTCAAAAAATCACAAAAATATACTTTAAATCAGATAAAAGTAGATAAAAAAATAATTGACGAAACTATACAAAATCTTAAAGTTCAGTATGCAGATGTTAATAATTTAAATAAGGTTACTGAGAAATCATCAGTTTATTGTGAAATAACAACAGATGAAAAATTAAAAAAAGGACTTATTGACTTTAAAAACTTAGATAAGTCTGAGTCTAAAAAAATAATTGGTAGAAAAGTTGGAGATTCTATTAAGATCAATCTCATCAAACTATCAAAAAATAACAAAGAAATATTATCACAGATTCTAGGAGAACCTGTAGAAATAAAAGATTGTAAAGAATCATACGTCTTAAAGATTGAAAATATAATTGAAAGAACTCCTGCAAAATTAGCTCCAACATTTTATGATAAAATCTTTGGACCAGGTAAAGTAAAAACCACTAAAGAATTTCAATCTGAAATAAAAAAATCTATTGAATTTAATTACATGAAAGAAAGTGAGTATTTACTTAATAAGAATATTGAAGATGATTTACTGAAAAATCATAAAATTGATGTTCCAAAATCATATGTTGAATCATGGATTAAACAAAATAATGATGAGAAAACAGCATCAAGCCTCCTTAAAGAGGATTTTGAAAATTACTGTAACCAAATAAAATGGTCATATATTGTAGATGATATCATTGATAAAAATAAAATAAATATTGATAATAAGGAGATAGAAGAAATGGCTAAGTATCAAATTCAACAACAACTCCAATCCTCTGGAATGCAAAATATGTCTAAGGATATTGATAAATTTGTTGAAAACTACTTAAAACATAATAAGGGAGAGAACTACCTTAAAATTTTTAATCAATTAAAATCAAATAAGGTTTTTAATTTGATTAAAGAAAAAGTTTCTATAACAAAAAAATCAATAACATTTGATAAATTTAAGCTCATGGCAAAAAATATTAAATAACAATGGATAAAAGTGAATTAAGAAAGTTTTTAGTTAAAGATCAAAATATAAATGGGCTAACATTTGATAAATATGTTGAAAGAGTTGAAAGCATGACTAGAGCAGTTATTGAGGAAAGGCCTACTAACTTTAGAGAAATTGATGTTTTTTCTAGATTAATAATGGATAGAATTATTTTTCTAGGTATGACTGTTGAAGAAAATATCTCAAATATTATAACTGCACAATTATTATTTTTAGAATCTACTGATTCGAAAAAGGATATACTTTTATATATAAACAGCCCAGGTGGTTCAGTATATGCGGGTCTTGGTATATATGATACAATGCAATACGTATCACCAGATGTTGCGACAATATGTACAGGAATGGCTGCATCAATGGGTGCGGTATTGCTTTCTGGTGGCACAAAAGGAAAAAGATCTGCGCTAAAGCATTCTAGAATTATGATTCATCAACCTAGCGGCGGTATGCAGGGTCAGGCTTCGGATATGGAAATTACCTTAAAACAAATGCAAGAGTTAAGAAAAGATTTATATAACATATTATCCCATCATACTGGTAAATCCTATGAACAAATTCAAAAAGATTCCGATAGAGACAAGTGGATGAGGGCAGCTGAAGCAAAAGACTATGGGATAATTGATGAGGTTCTTATCAAAAAAGATTCATAAACTTTTATA
>CAZKLB010000005.1:47048-49038 GCA_964553685.1 uncultured Marinoscillum sp. | reverse complement strand
AGACTATGGGATAATTGATGAGGTTCTTATCAAAAAAGATTCATAAACTTTTATAAATTTTTTCAGATACATTTTTAGTAGCGTCTTCATTACCTATTATAGACCTTAATTCTTTGTAAGAGGTATTAAATTCTCTTTTTCTATTTTCTTTCTCAATATCTTTTAATTCCTTGATTAGATTATCACAATTAAATTTATCTTGAATTAACTCTTTGACAAGAGGTTTATTTAATATAAGATTAACTAAAGAGATAAATTTTATTTTTATTACTGATAAACCTATAAAAGCTGTTATTGGAGAGGTTTTATATACAACAATATGAGGTTTATTTAATAAAGCTACCTCAAGACTTGCTGTTCCTGACATTACAATTGAAGACTCAGAAGATTGTATTGCTTTATATGAATCATCATAAAATATTTTAACATTCTTATTAAGGATAATCTTATTATATAATTTCTTAGGCACATTATTTACTCCACAAATTATAAATGATTTATCATTTAAAATATTGACTAACTTATTAAAAATTGGTATTGATTTTTTTATTTCTGAAACTCTACTTCCTGGCAATAATGAAATAATATTTTTTCCTTTTGATGATACATTAGTCTTAATATAATTATCAATTTTATTTATTAGTGGGTTACCTACATAATCGATCTTACAATCATACTTTCTAAAAAATTTTTCTTCAAAGGGTATTATAGAATAAATTTGATCTACATTTTTTTTTAGGTAATTAGCTCGACTTGAATTCCAGGCCCATGCCTTAGGTGGAATATAATACTCTACGTTAAAACCATTTTCTTTTGCAAATTTTGCTATTCTTAAGTTAAAGCCAGGAAAGTCAATCAGTAATATTTTTTTTGGATTATATTTAAGAATATGCCTCTTACATTTTTGTAATTTTTTGTAAAGAGTTATAATATTAATTAATACTTCTACAAAACCAATAACATTATAATTTCTATATTCTTCAAGAATTATACCTCCAGATTTTTTCATTTCGTCACCACCCCAACAATGTATTCTGAGATTTTTATCTTTTTTTAATAAATAACTTATAATTTCAGAACCATGATTATCTCCAGATTTTTCTCCACAGATGATAAACAGGTCTGAATTATTTTTCGCCATAATAATCTATAAAATTCCTAGGAGTTTCATAAACTCTAATTTTATGAAGTGAACAATTTGCACCTTTTGTGGATTTAAGTCTCTTCTCAATTACTTCCCAAAACTTTATAGTCACATTTTCTGTTGAGGTTATAATACCTTTGAGAAAAGGCACATCAATATTTAAATTCTTATGATCAACTTTATCTAATATTTCCTCTTTAATGATTTTTGAAAGAATTTTTAAATTTATTAGCATTCCAGAATCTTTATCAACTTCTCCTTTTACAGTGACAATCATCTCATAATTATGACCATGCCAATTTTTATTTGAACATACACCAAAAACCTCTTTATTCTTTTTATCCGACCATTTGGGATTAAATAATTTATGAGCAGCATTAAAGTGCTCTCTTCTACATACATATATCATATTATTATTACTTTAGGTGATTTTCCAATTTCAACTTTTACATGTTCATTTTTTGATGTACTCAATTGTAAACCTTTGTAATTTGGTAAAACAGGAAAATTATTAAAATTTCTTTCTATTAAGACCCCAATTTGTATCTCTTTTGGCTTAAATGGCAAAATTTGATTGATAGCATAAATTAAAGTGGTCCCTGTATTCATAACATCATCAATAAATATAACAACATGTTCTTTTAAAATTTTAAAATTGAAATCTTCATGGATTTTTTTAAATGATAATTCTTTCTTATCCATTTCAAAAAATATTATTTCAGTGTTAATATCTGAGTTTGATCTTATAATCTTATTAATTTCTTCAGAAATGTATTTACCATTTGGAAGCAACCCAATCATAAATATTTTTTTTTCATCAATATTATTTTCAATTATCTCGAAGGC
>CAZKLB010000005.1:11508-46948 GCA_964553685.1 uncultured Marinoscillum sp. | reverse complement strand
TGACATTCAATAATATTTTCAACATCTTTTATTTTATCAACAAATGAAACTATATTTTTTTTATTGTGACCCTTTAAACTTACCATAACATAAGTGCTAACACCAAGATTTATTTTTGACATATCTAACTTAGCATGATAGCCACTTATTATTCCTCTTTTCTCTAATTTCCTAACTCTTTCAAGAGTTGGTGCGGGCGAGAGCCCTATTTCCTTAGAAAGCTGTGCATTTGTAATTTTTGCATTTTTCTGAAGAATTACTAAAATTTTTTTATCAATCAAATCCAATTTCATATTTTAGAATTTTATTTTGTAAGAACGATAAATAATTGATAAATGTTTTGGAAAAAATATAAAAAGTGATTTTTAAAAAATATTATTTTATTTTTTTAAAAATTTCCTAGATCTAATATTAATTTCATCTTTTCTCTTTGTATTCTTTATAACCTCTTGAAAATAGACTTTTGATTGTTTTATTTTATTGAGATCACTAAATATTTTACCCAAATAAAAGTTAGAATAAATTGAATATCCAGCTTTTTTCTTTCCAATACTTTCTGAGTACTCAATACACTTTTTATAATTAAAAATTGCATCTTCAAAATTCATTATTGACAATTCTCTCTCGGCAATAATGAAATGTGCTAAACGCGCCTCATCTTTATTATATCCAAACTTATTTTCCCTAAAATTTTTTAATAATATTCTTGATTCATCGGATGATAATTTTATTTTGCCGCTTCTATATAAATTTTGAGTATAATATTTATGAAATATTGAATTATCTGGATAAGAATCATGAAGATAATTAGATAGCTGTAAGGATTTAGAAATTTTTTGTTCTGAGGAATATATTCTCATTAAAAAATACTGAGCTTCTGTTCTTGTATAGAATGAATTATTTGACGCACTACTAAGTTGTTCAATACCTTTTAATTTATTTCCTGCTGGAAAAAGTTTGATAATGGGTTTTAAAATTGGATATCTTTCTGAAATCCATACTGAGTAATAATTAAATAGTCCATTACCAAATGAAATTTCTGGAATCATAATATCATCCTTTCTAATTTCCTTAAGATATTTGATTGCATTTCTTCCTGCAAATGCTGCAGATCTCCATTTTTTTCTTTCAGATAATAATCTACCTTTAAATCCATATGAAGCTGATAAAAAGAATGCTCCATCAACTATGTTTCCCGAATTATAAATTTTTTTAGACAACTCTATTGCTTTGTCCATATACTCAAGGAATACCTTATCCAAGTAATTATTTTCTTGAATTTTATAATTAAAGTTATCTGAATTAGCATATATCTTCCACCAAGTACTTAATCCTAAAAGAAAAACTGGTAAGGGATGGTTGCGATATTCATTAATTAACCATCTAAATTCTTTTTCAGCATCATCAAATTGATAATTATACATTTTATTAATAGCTGAAGTTGCTTCAATTTGAATATCAATATTTGTCAAAATACTTGATGAATCAGTCTCTTGACCAAATATTTGAAGATTAGATAAACTAGTAAATAAAAAAAATAAAAAAATAAATATCCTACCTACCATATCACAAAATAACTGAATCATTAAGAATATGGTTATAATATTTTTATTTATTTTCGCCTTTATTCATTTGATATGTATAACTACAAAAGATTAAATAATTATACTGGGTGGTTTTCTTTTTTGATTGCCCTAATTGTATATTCAATAACAGTTGAAGATACAGCAAGTTTTTGGGATGCTGGTGAATTTATTGCAGTATCAAATAAATTGGAAGTTCCACATCCACCAGGAGCACCATTTTACCTTTTATTGGGAAGATTTTTCTCTTTATTTGCTTTTAATAATCCGGAGCTAGTAGCGTTATCTATTAATTTTTTAAGTGTTATAGCTAGTGCGTTTACTATTCTATTTTTATTTTGGACAATAACTCATTTATCCACAAAGATTATAAAGCCAGATAATAATACTAATATTTTTCTAATATTAATTTCAGGAATTACTGGTGCCATTTCATTTACCTTCACTGATTCATTCTGGTTCTCTGCAGTTGAAGCGGAAGTTTATGCGATGTCATCTTTTTTTACTGCTTTTGTATTTTGGGCTATCCTTAGATGGGAAGCAACTGATGATCCAATTAAACAACATAAATGGATAATTTTGATAGCATATATGATGGGTCTTTCAATCGGCGTCCACCTATTAAATCTTGTCACAATTCCGGCTCTAGCTTTAATAATTTATTTCAAAAAATATAAAAATATAACCTTATTGGGAGTTTCATTATCATTATCTATGTCATTACTAATTGTTGGTATTATTGTTGAAGGAATCATACCTGGATTACCTTCAATGGCAAGTTTCGTTGAAAGGTTTTTTGTTAATTCTCTTGGTCTACCCTTTGGATCAGGAATAATATTTTTTATTATAGTTTTTTTATCCCTTCTAGTTTACTTATTGAAATTTTCACAAGAAAGAGAAAAAGTTACACTCAATATTTCTTTACTTTCACTAACATTTATTTTAATTGGCTATTCATCATATTCCCTTGTTTTAATAAGATCAAATTATAATCCACCAATAGATGAAAATAACCCCGAAAATATATTAAACTTCATTTCATACTTAAAAAGAGAACAATACGGATACAGACCACTTTTTAAAGGACAGTATTTTGATGCTGATGTCATAAAACAAGAAGAAACTGGGGTAAATTATAAGAAAGGAAAAGATAAATATGAGATAAAAGAAAAGAAATTTAGTTACGTATATGATGATAAAAGAACTACTATTTTTCCGAGGATGTACAGTAGCTCTCCAAACCATATTGAAAGGTATAGGGAAATAACAAATCTTAATAAAAATCAAAAACCTACATTTTCAGATAATTTAGAATTCTTTTTCAAGTATCAAATTGGTCATATGTACTTAAGATATTTTCTATGGAATTTTTCAGGTAGAGAATCAGATATTCAGAATGCTAAATGGCTTGGGCTATTAAATAAATTCGATAAGGTTCCCTATCAAATTGAAGTAAATAAAGCAAGAAATAACTATTTAATGATTCCACTTTTACTAGGCATAATTGGTCTTCTATTCCAATTCTATAGAGATAGAAAAAATTTCTACGTCGTAATGCTTCTATTTATTTTAACTGGAATAGCATTAGTTGTATATCTTAATAGCCCCCCAATTGAACCAAGAGAAAGAGATTATATCTATGCAGGATCATATTATGCATTCTCAATATGGATTGGATTTGGATCTTTATTTTTATATAGTATTCTTCAAAAAATCTTCAAAAAAGATAAAATATCATTAGCAATTTGTTTTTTGCTATCAATTCAATCTCCAATAATACTTGCTAACCAAAATTGGGATGATCACGATAGATCAAATAGATATTTGACTGTTGATTCAGCAAAAAACCTATTAGCATCTTGTGCTCCAAATTCAATACTATTTACCGGTGGTGACAATGATACATTTCCATTATGGTATGTTCAAGAGGTTGAAAATTTTAGAACTGATGTGAGAGTAATTGTACTGAGTTATTTTAATACTGACTGGTACATAGAACAGATGATGAGCAAAAAGAATAAATCAGAAAAAATTGATTTTTCCGTGAGCTTAGATAGTTACATTCAGGGAGGGTTAAACGACTACTTACCTTATAGAAACGATAGTAGAATTCAAAATAGACCGATAAGTCTCAAAGGATATATAAACCTGGTCAAAAGAAATAGTAAAGCAATTCAAGTTCCTACATCAGTTAGTAATTACAATTCTATACCATCTAAATCATTTTGGCTAGCTAGTATAGACAAAGAAAATTTACTAGGAAAATTCAATAGTTATTACCAAGACACATTACTAATTAATCTAAAGAATAATAAAAATGGTCTAGAGAAGAAAGATCTTGCTTTCTTAGACCTTCTCCAAGCAAATAACTGGGAGAGGCCAATCTATTTTAACAATACATCATTAAATGGTATAGGTTTAGAATTAAAAAGAAACGTAGTTCAAGAAGGTTTTGCATATAGATTACTCCCAATTCTTAGCCCAAATTCAGGAAGCCTAATCGACTCAGAGAAAATGTATAAAAATCTTATGTATAATTCTTTTTGGAGAGGGCTTGATGATGAAAGGGCCTATTTTTCTGAAGATCATAGAGGATTTATAATGAATTACAGATCAACTTTCAATACTTTAATTAAGGAGTTAATTAATAAAAAAGAATATGATAAAGCATTAGAGGTAATAAATAAATCTTTAGAGATTATTCCTGATAAAGCGATTATGTATGATCACTTTTCTGTACAAATAGTTGAATATCTTATCAATCTAAATGAAAAGGCAGATATGGAAACTTTAGAATTAGCAAATAATATAGCTGAAATAAGTAGTAAAAGAGCTGATGAAATTCTTAATTATTATTACGATAATAATATCAATAATAGATATGAGATTCAAAGGAATCTAGTTTCTCTTAATACATTAGCAAGGGCATATAGCAGGAATTCTGATCAAGAACTATCAAAAAAATATAGGGAATTATTTGAAAATAACTATTCCAGAAACTCTGTTAATTAGTTTTTTAAAAATTTAATAATCTTTCTTCTAGAAGATATTTTATCATCGACCATGAGAAAGAAGAAACCTCGATCAAAATTTTCAATGTTTATTCTTATACTAGAATCATCTATTTTTTCAGAAACAAATTCAACTCTATTTCCAATAAGTGAATGAATACTAAGCAAGAAATCGTCTGCAATTCGATTATTTTCAAATTTAATATTTATGAATTGAGTTGAAGGATTAGGATATAAATCTATCAATAAACCTCTCTTATCATCATTTTGTGAGTATGATGTATATGAAAATACAATAAATAATAAACATAATAAATACCTATTCATACTTAAAGAAATACATTTTTTATAAAATTTCAAAAATCGATTTATTAAGAAAAGTTAATTTTTGAGATAAAATTCTACTTTTTTTGATATCCAGTCACCAATATCACTAGTTTTATAATAGTGTGAACTGTTAATATCTTTAGTCATAATCTCAGCATGAAAAGCGTCATTTACAGATGACATTATAGAAATTCATTAAGTTTTACGCTTAATTTACATATTTTTAACGATTTCCTTACCAAATTCAGAACAAGAAAGTAAGGTCGCATCATCCATTAGTCTTTCAAAATCATATGTAACTTTTTTTGACTCTATAGATTTTGTTAATCCTTTATGAATTAAATCTTTTGCCTCTATCCATCCTAAATGCTCCAACATCATTGCACCTGATAATATAACTGATCCAGGATTTACTTTGTCTTTACCTGCATATTTTGGTGCAGTTCCGTGGGTAGCTTCAAAAATTGCGTGACCAGTTTGATAATTAATGTTAGCACCTGGTGCAATTCCAATACCACCAACAATTGCGGCTAAAGCATCGGAAATATAATCTCCGTTAAGGTTCATTGTGGCTATCACAGAATATTCTTTAGGCCTTAGAAGAATCTGCTGGAGAAAGGCATCAGCAATAACATCTTTAATTATTAACTTATGAGACCCCTTCTCAATTACCTGCCACGGACCACCATCCAAATCTTTAGCAGAGAACTCATCTTTAGCTAACTGGTATCCCCAGTCCCTGAAAGCACCTTCTGTATATTTCATGATATTTCCTTTATGAACTAGTGTTACAGAACTCCTTTTATGTTTTAATGCATATTCAATTGATGACCTTACAAGTCTATTTGTCCCTTCAACTGATATTGGCTTAACTCCTAATCCGACTGTATTTGGAAATCTAATTTTATTAAATCGATCAGAAAAATTTTCTTCTAATATTTTCTTCAGCTGAGTATTATCATCCGTTCCCTTTTCAAATTCAATACCTGCATATATATCTTCAGTATTTTCTCTAAAAATTACCATATCAGTAGTTGATGGGTCTTTCACTGGTGATGGAGTACCATTAAACCATCGAACAGGCCTAACACAAGCAAATAAGTCTAATTTTTGTCTTAATGCAACATTAAGGGAAGTGATTCCTCCACCAACAGGTGTTGTCAAAGGCCCTTTAATACCAACAAGATATTCACTAAAAGTATCAAGTGTTTCTTGGGGTAACCATTCACCTGTTTCATTAAATGCCTTTTCACCAGCTAAAACTTCTTTCCATATGATTTTTTTTTCTCCACCATAAGCTTTCTCAACAGCTGCATCAAATACCATTTTACTGGCTGGCCAAATATCGATACCTATACCATCTCCCTCAATAAAAGGTATAATTGGATTGTTTGATACTTCAATTTTTCCGTTACTAAATTCAATTTTTTGACCTTCCATAATATTCATTTTTAATTAATAGAGAGCAATTATAGATATTTTTTTATAATAAATTATTGTTAATTAAATCCATTTTATGTTACATCCCATACTTGGGTATTGATTTGAATCAATATGCTCGCCATTTAGAGAACAATCCAATGCATTTCTAAGGTCTTTACCAGTTATACTTTCACCATTACCAGGTGATGATGAATCCAATCTACCCCTATATATCAGAGATCTAGTTCTATCAAATAAGTAAAATTCAGGAGTACATTCAGCCATTAATGATCTAGCAACATCTTGAGTCTTATCGTACAGGTAAGGTATTTCAATATTTAATTTATCAAATAGCTTTTTCATTTCTTTTGGAGAATCTTGGGGATAATTAATAACATCGTTTGAACTAATGGCAACAAAGTTAAAGTCATCTAAATATTTTGATATTATAGATTTAATCTCATCATGATAATGTATTACATAAGGACAATGATTACAGATCACCATAATTACTGTTGCTTTATCAGTAATATCTGAGGAATTAAATTCTTCATTATTCATTACGTTTAATAAATTAAAATTTGGAATTAAGGTTCCCAGAGGTAGCATTTTGGAGTATGTTAATGACATATTTTTTATTTTCAGTTATAAATCATAAATTAAAAAATAAATTTAATACCATTAATCTAAAAAGTATGAAAAAAATCTTACTTGTAATCCTTACACTTTTTATTTTCCACAATTCTAATAGTCAAATTAAAAAAGCTCCTGAAAGATTTAGAGGAGAAGGCCCTTTTAATCAATTAATTATTAGAGGAGCGACAATTATTAATGGAAATGGTGCGCCACCTACTGGACCTGTCGACATAGTAATTGAAAAGAACATAATAAAAAGTATAAGAAATGTCGGCTACCCTGGCCTTGAAATTAAAGAAAGCAGAAGACCTGTAGCTAAGCCAGGAGCCAAAGAAATTGATGCCCACGGAAAATATGTTTTACCAGGATTAATTGATATGCATGGTCATATTTCTTCACAAAGAGAGGGTACTGCTGAATATGTGTTTAAACTATGGATGGCACATGGAATAACAACCATAAGAGATCCTTCTTGCGGTCAAGGACTTGATTGGGTTCTTCACCAAAAAGAGGAAAGTAAAAAGAATAGTATTACTGCACCAAGAATTTTAGCTTATACAAGTTTTGGACAAGGTGAAAAAAATGGTATAAATACTCCTGAGGAAGCTATTAACTGGGTTAGAAAAAATGCTGACAGAGGTGCTGATGGTATAAAGTTTTTTGGTTCAAGACCAGATATATTTAAAGCTGCTCTTCAAGAAAATAAGAGATTAGGTTTAAGGTCTGCATGTCATCATGCGCAGATGGATGTTGCAGAGATGAATGTTATAGAAACAGCAAGAAATGGACTAACCACTATGGAACACTGGTATGGCTTACCGGAAGCCTTATTTGAAAATAAAACGGTTCAGAATTATCCTGTTGAATATAATTATATGAATGAAGGCGATCGATTCGAGGAAGCTGGTAAACTTTGGGAACAGGCTGCTGAACCTTATTCTAAAAAATGGAATGATGTTATGAATGAATTAATATCATTAGATTTTACAATTGACGTGACTTTTGTACCTTATAGCGTGTTTAGAGATGTACAGAGAGCTAGCAGCTTACCATGGCATAAAGATTACACCAGGCCTAAGCTTCTCAAATTTTTCCTTCCAGCTAGAGATTCTCATGCTGCAGCTTATTATGATTGGGGCTCCGAACTTGAAACTGTATGGAAAGAAAATTATAAGTTATGGATGACTTTTATAAATGAATATAAGAATAGAGGTGGCAGAGTTACTGCAGGTGCAGATTCAGGATATATGTATAATCTTTATGGGTTTGGCTATGTTCAGGAATTAGAGTTGTTAAGAGAAGCAGGATTCCATCCTATGGAGGTGATACGAGCAGCTACCCTACATGCAGCGGAAGCTATTGGGATGGAAGATAAAATTGGAACAGTAGAAACCGGAAAATTTGCAGATTTAGTTATTATGGATCAAAACCCACTAAAGAATCTAAAATATTTATATGCTACAGGTGATATAAAGCTTGAAAATAACGAGGTTATAAGGGTAGGTGGAGTATCAAAAACTATAAAAGATGGGATAATTTTTGATGCGAGAGAACTACTAAAAGATGTGAAGAAAATAGTAGATGAAGAGAAAAGTAATACACCAGGATGGGAAAAACTATTATTTGAAAATATTCAGAGAAAATAGTATTAATTATAATCCTAATTCTTTAAGTTGATTCTTATCAATTTGAGATGGCGAATTTATCATAACATCTCTACCCGATGTATTTTTAGGAAATGCAATAAAATCTCTTATAGATTCTTTTCCACTAAATAAGGCACAAAGTCTATCAAAGCCAAAAGCTATACCTCCGTGTGGTGGTGTTCCATATTTAAATGCATTAAGTAAAAATCCAAACTGATTATTTGCCTCCTCTTTTGTAAAGCCTAATATCTCAAAAACTTTCTCTTGAAGAATTCTGTCATGAATTCTAATAGAACCCCCTCCTATCTCTACTCCATTTATTACTAGGTCGTATGCATTAGCTCTAACTTTTTCTGGATTTGAATTAAGAAGATCAACGTCATCTTTTACTGGAGATGTGAAGGGATGATGCATTGCATGGTATCTTTTTGATTCTTCATCCCAGGAAACTAATGGGAAATTTACAACCCAAACCGGATTAAATATTTCAGGGTCCCTGAGATTTAATTTATCCCCCATGAGTAATCTTAATGATGACATCGCAGTGAAAGTTTGTTTCTTTTCTCCTGCTAGAATTAGGATTAAATCTGAAGAATTAGAATTATTTTCTTCAATAATGATTCTAAGCTCATCCGCAGAATAGAATTTGTCAACTGAAGATTTTAAAGTACCGTCCTCATTATTTTTTATATAAACTAAACCTTTCGAACCAATCTGAGGGGTTTTCACAAATTCAGTAAGTTCATCTATCTGCTTTCTTGAATAGTTACTACATCCTTTAATATTAATTGATAAAATTACCTCAGACTCATCAAATACTTTAAACCCTTTCCCTTTAACAATTGATGTGATATCATGAAATTTCATTCCGAATCTTAAATCAGGCTTATCAGATCCATAATATTTAATTGCATCATCGTACTCCATGATAGGTATTTCACCTAAATCTTTATTTAATACATTTTTAAATAATTGTGTAATCAAACCGCCAAAGTTTTCTAAGACACCTTTCCTATCAACAAATGACATCTCACAATCTATCTGTGTAAATTCTGGTTGTCTATCTGCTCTTAAATCTTCATCTCTAAAACATTTAACAAGCTGGTAATACTTATCAAATCCAGAAACCATAAGAAGTTGTTTAAAAGTCTGTGGAGATTGCGGTAAAGCGTAAAATTCTCCTAAATTCATTCTTGAAGGAACTATAAAATCTCTTGCTCCCTCCGGTGTGGACTTTATCAATACCGGAGTTTCAATTTCAAGAAAGTTTTTGGAATTAAGATAGTTTCTTGTCTCTTGCATTAGGCTATGCCTGAGTTTAATATTTTTTTGGAGTGGAGATCTCCTTAGATCTAAATATCGATATTTCATTCTTAAATCCTCTCCTCCATCAGTTTGATCTTCAATTGTAAATGGAGGAACATCTGACTTATTTAAATATTCTATTTCAGAAACCTTTATTTCAATATCACCTGTCTCAATCTGAGGATTTTTAGAGATCCTTTCAGAAACTTCTCCTTGAATTTTAATTACATATTCACGTCCACATTTTTTTGCTAATTCAAAAGTATCTTTTCCAGAAAATTCTTCTTCAAAAATTAATTGTGTAATCCCGTATCTATCTCTAATATCAATCCAAATTACTTTTCCTTTATCTCTAATTCTATGTGCCCAACCAGATAATGTAACATTAGATTTTATATCTTTTTTTCTTAATTCCCCACATGTATGTGTCCTTAACATATTAATGATTTTAACAAAATTAATAGATTTATATTCAATGCATTCATTTTTTTTATAATCTTACATCTGTATGGAGTTAATTAAAAATAGAGAGGAGTACTTTATGAATATGGCACTGAAGGAAGCAATGAAAGCTTATGAGGAAGATGAAATTCCAGTAGGTGCTGTAATTGTTTATCAAGATCAAATAATAGGCAGAGGGTATAACCAATCTCAAAGACTTAAAGATTCAACTGCTCACGCTGAAATGATAGCTATTACTTCAGCTCAAAATAAAATTGGCAGTAAATACCTTAATGGCTGTGAACTTTATGTAACATTAGAGCCGTGTATGATGTGTAGCGGTGCAATATTTTTATCGAAGATATCAAAGGTAGTTTATGGTTTAGATGATAAGGAAAAAGGATTTTTAAGGTCATCAAAAGAATACACTAATAAAAAATTAAAAATTATTTCAAACATACAAGAAATTAAATCTAAAGAATTATTAGACTCATTTTTCTTTAAATTAAGAAGTTAACAATTATAGTATTTCATGTAAAATTCTTATATTGAAATAATATTTTTTCTAATTTAAATTTTAAAGAAATGGCATTTTCATTACCAGAATTACCTTACTCATATGATGCATTAGAACCACACATTGATACTAAAACAATGGAAATTCATCATACTAGACATCATAATCTTTACATCACAAATCTTAATAATGCAATTGAAGGAACTCCAAAGGAAAATTTATCTATCGAAGAGATATGTAAGATACACTCGGATAACCCTGCAATTAGAAATAACGGTGGTGGCCATTACAATCACAGTCTTTTTTGGGAAATTTTGTCGCCAGATGGAGGAGGTAATCCGGTAGGAAATATAGCAGATTTAATCACATCAAGTTTTGGAAGTTATGAAAATTTTAAAGAAAAATTTTCAACTGCCTCAATGACCAGATTTGGGTCAGGGTGGGGATGGTTATGTCAAGTAAATGATCACCTAGAAATTTGCTCAACTGCAAACCAAGACAATCCACTAATGCCTGGTATTTGTAATGACGAAAGTATTCCATTGATAGGGCTAGACGTCTGGGAGCATGCCTACTATCTTAATTATCAAAACAAAAGAGTCGATTATATCAATGCGTTTTTTAATTTGATTAACTGGGAGAAGGTAAATGAAAGAATTTCATAAATAAATGAAATCAAGAAGAAACTTTATTCAAAAAAGTAGTTTAATTGGATTAGGATCTGGTTTAATTGGTGGTTTCCCAAATTTTTTGATTGCAAAAGACTTAAAAAATAACTCACCAAACGATACTATAAACTTTGGGGTGATAGGGTGTAATGGTATGGGTTGGAGTAATATGAAATCTATTCTAAAAAATAAAAACACTAATTGTATTGCATTGTGTGATGTTGATGATAATGTTCTCAATAAGAGAATCAATGATGCAAAAAAGATAACAGGTAATAAACCAAAAGTATATAAGGATTACAGGAGGATGCTTGAAAATAAAGACATTGATGCTGTTGTAATCGGTACACCTGACCATTGGCACTGTTTAAATCTTGTTGATACACTAGATTCAGGAAAACATGCTTATTGTGAAAAGCCTATATCTAACTCGATAGAAGAAGCTCAAATAATGTTAAATGCATCAAAAAATTCTGATAAATGCGTTCAAGTTGGCCAGTGGCAAAGAAGTGGAACTCAATACAAAGATGCTATTGAATATTTATCTTCAGGAAAACTTGGAAGAATAAGATTAGTGAAAGCATGGGCTTATATGGGTTGGTATGGATGGGTAGATACAAAAGAAAATAAAGAATCACCATCAGGAATCGATTACGATATGTGGCTAGGGCCTGCACCAATGAGAAGATTTAATGAAAATAGATATCATTTTAATTTCAGATGGTATTGGGATTATGCAGGTGGACTTATGACTGATTGGGGTGTTCACGAAATTGACATTGCTCTATGGGGAATGAAAGAATATTATCCCATTTCTGTAATGGCGAGTGGTGGTAGATTTGGATATCCGGATCAAGACACAGAAACACCAGATACTCTACAAGCAATTTATGAATATAAAAATTTTACGATGATCTGGGAACATGCAAATGGAATTGATCAAGGGAATTATGGACTACCTGAGGGGATTGCATTTATTGGAAGTAAAGGTACTCTCAAAGTCAATAGAAGATGGTGGCAGGTAACATCAGAAAAAGACCAGAGATATACAAAAGAATTCTATTTTAATGACATGCCAAAAACCAATGGAAAAGGTAATGCACTTGATAAACACACAAAAAATTTTATTGAATGTATAAGAAATAATAATAAAAATAATCTTAACTGTAGTTTAGAAGAAGGCAGCAAAGCTGCAATTAATGCTCACATGGGTAATATTGCATTTAGAACAGGAAAAAAAATATATTGGAATACAGAAAGTAATTCATTTAATGATACTGAGGCTGATGCCTTTATTAGACCGAAGTATAATAATGGTTGGAATTTGCCAACTCTATGATTTTGATTCTATTATTTTTTTTAGCTCAATAATCTCATCCCTTAATCTAGCAGCTTCATAAAAGTCAAGATTTTTTGCTGCATCATTCATCTCTACTTCATTCTTTTGAATGATTTTTTCAATTTCTTCTGACTCCATTTCTTTAATGACTGGATCAATATTAAGTTCCGAAACAAATCTATCTTTTGACTGATTGTCATTTGCTACAGTTGTCTGAGCCATAATGCTATCTTTTGACTTAGATATAGTTTGAGGAATGATATTGTTATCCTTATTAAACTGATCTTGAATTTTTCGTCTTCTTTCTGTTTCATCTATTGTTGACTTCATAGATTTTGTAATTTTATCAGCATACATTATCACAAAACCATTTGCATTTCTTGCTGCCCTACCAACCGTTTGAATTAATGATTTTTCATTTCTAAGGAAACCTTCTTTATCAGCATCTAAAATAATAACTAAAGATACCTCAGGTAAATCTAGACCCTCCCTTAGTAAATTAACACCGACTAAGACATCAAAATCTCCTAGTCTTAAATCTCTTAATATGTTTACTCTTTCTAATGAATCGATTTCTGAATGCATGTACCTGGACCTAATACCACTATTATTTAAATACTTTGTTAGTTCCTCTGACATTCTTTTTGTAAGTGTAGTTATTAATACCCTTTCACTTAAATCGAGTCTTTTCTGAATTTCATTAATTATATCGTCTATCTGATTTTCACTTTTTCTTACTTCTATCAATGGGTCTAATAGGCCTGTTGGTCTTATTATTTGTTCAACAATTGATCCTCCTGAACAAGTAAGTTCATAGTCTGATGGTGTAGCTCCAACAAAAATCACCTTATTAATTAGTGATTCAAACTCCTGAAAATTTAATGGTCTATTGTCAAGTGCCGAAGGTAATCTAAATCCATAATCTACTAAATTCATTTTTCTAGATCTATCCCCACCCCACATAGCTCTTACTTGGGGGATAGTTACATGGCTTTCATCTATAACAAGAAGAAAGTCATCAGGGAAATAGTCAAATAAACAAAAGGGTCTCTTACCAGGGTCTCTTCTATCAAAATATCTGGAATAATTTTCAACCCCTGAACAGTACCCTATCTCATTAATCATCTCAATATCAAATTCGGTCCTTTCCTTAATTCTTTTTGCTTCAGAAAATTTACCTTCTCTCTCAAAGAAATTAATTTGTTTATCCAAATCATTCTCTATTTCTTGAAGAGCAAGATCAATTACATCTTTAGATGTGACAAAAAGATTTGCTGGATAAATATTCATTATATCCTCCTGAGATATTGTTTTCCCAGTCTCTGGATCAACTTTTTGAATAGATTCTATTTCATTACCCCAGAAAATAACTCTAACAATATAATCATCATAGGCTACAAAAATATCTAAAGTATCCCCTTTGAGTCTAAATGATCCTCTTTTGAAATCCTCTTCATAAGATCTTTCATAGAGAATATCTACTAATGAAAAAAGAATTTGTTTTAGTGGTATTTCATCACCAACTTTTAATGATACAACATTTTTTCCAAAATCATCCGGGTTACCTATACCATAAATACAAGACACCGATGCTACAACAATTACGTCTGATCTTCCAGATAATAAAGAAGATGTTGCACTAAGTCTTAGCTTTTCAATTTGTTCATTAATTGACAAATCTTTCTCGATATACACATTAGTTGATGGGATATATGCCTCAGGTTGATAGTAGTCATAATATGATATAAAGTACTCAACAAGATTATCTGGAAAAAAACTTTTTAACTCACCATAAAGCTGTGCTGCAAGAGTTTTGTTATGTGATATAATTAGGGTTGGCTTATTATAATTTTTAATGACATTAGCCATGGTAAATGTTTTTCCAGAACCAGTCACACCAAGTAGAACTTGATACTTCTCGTTGTTAGATAAACCCTCGGTTAGAGAATCAATTGCCTTTGGTTGATCACCTCTCGGCTCAAAATCTGATGATATTTTAAAATTCAAATTATTTAATTATTTATTCCATATCTCCCATGAAATATTTGCCTGATCATAAAGCATTTCTAAACCATTTTTGATATTTGCCCCCTTACTTTTAGATTTTTTTAAAAGTTCTGTTAACTCTGGATTATATATAAGATCGTAAATAAAATGCTTATCATTAATATAATCAAAATTAATATTTGGGCTTGAATCCATATTTGGATACATCCCAAGAGGTGTAGTGTTTATCATAAGTTTATATTCAGTATAAATACTTCTATTTAACAAATCATCATACGAAATATATTTATTACTAGATTTTCTTGAAACAATTTTAAAGGGGATGCCTAACTCATTTAATGCATGCTGAACTGCTTTTGAGCTACCACCCGAACCAAATATTAATGCTGAATAATTTAAATTTGGAAGCCATTTTTTTAAGGTATTTTTAAATGCTAAATAATCTGAATTATATCCAATAAATTTATTTTTTGATATTTTAATTACATTAACTGACCCAATTATTTCTGCTATTTGATCAATACCATCGAGATAAGGAATTACTTTTTCTTTATAAGGAATTGTGACATTTAAACCACATAAATTTTTTGTCTTTTTAATTTTTGAATTAAAATCATTAATATTTTTGATTTCATAATTATGGTAATAAACATCGTTCTCTCCATCTTCATCAAATTTTTTAGAGAAAAAACTTTTAGAGAAAGAATGAGTTAATGGATAACCAATTAAACCAAAGTTTTTCATTTCCTATCAAGAGGTTTTATCAAAAAAGATAAAATAAATGTAATTATCAGAACTATAATGGAATAAAAAAATAAACTATTTGAATTTAATATAGCCGAATAATTATCAGGAGTATAATTTAACCCATTAATTTGCCAAGGCCAAACTTTATTAAGAGCACCTAGCATTAATCCAGATAATAATAATATTGTTGTTCTGAAAAATTTTTTAAGAAGCCAGTTAATTAGTTTAGAAAATAATATAACTCCTGAAATTGCACCTAAAATAAAAATAGATAAAATATCTAGTCTTAGACTATTTACTGATTCTAATATTAATTCATATTTTCCTAAAATAAGTAATATATAACTACCAGAGATTCCAGGAAGTAACATTGCTGAAACTGCAATAAAACCAGATATATATATAGATAAAAAATCACTACTATTAGAAAATGGTGAAATAAGTGATAGAGCATATCCAATAAATATTCCAAAGATTATCGAAATAAACTCATAAAAATTTTTTATAGAAATACTGTAAATTATTCTTAATGACGAAAATAAAATCAAGCCAAAGAAGAAAGTAAACAATAAGATTCTATGATCATTCAATAAAAATGTTATGAGATTTGAAAAAGTAAATATTGCAAAAATGATTCCACAAAAAACCGGTAATAAAAACTTTAGATTTATCTGATCACTAAGTTTTTTAATTTTTAGTGAAAAGAGGTATGTGACTGTTTTATAATTTATTGATTTTAAAGACTTTATAAATTCCTCATATATACCTAACAATAATGCAATTGTTCCCCCTGAGATTCCCGGTATAAGATCAGATATTCCCATTGCAATACCTTTAAAAAAAATTGCAATAGACCTTGAATTAATCATATATTAAAGGAATTCATTAAATGTATCACCCCTTAAACCAACCCTTATTGTTTCAACTGATATTACTTCATTACCAGATATATTTCCAAGATTAACATTTTGTCCAAGTAATTTCACAAACCAAACTTGCTGCGCTTTTAAGGGTGCTTCCCAAATTATTTTTTCTTTTGGGATCTCTGTTAATATTTCCTCAACTAGTCCTTGTCTAACCTCACCTGATGAACGAAATAAACCAACACTACCCGATTCTCTTGCTTCACCTATTACTTTCCAGGAACCAGCATTTAATTCAGCTCTCATCTGCCTAATCCATTTGTAAGGTGGTATTATTTTCTTTTCATCTTTTGATCCAACCTCAGAAAGAACTGTAACATGTTTAGAAAGTTTTTCTATATACTCACATTTTTTTTTGTGAGATATTGAAATTGATCCATCGGAAACCTCAGCATATTTAAGGTTGTATTCTTTTAAAATATCTATATAATCTTCAAATTGATCTCTTATGGCAAAAGCTTCAAATAAGGTACCACCAAAATATACGTGAATATCAGCATCTTTAAAAAGCTTTATCTTCTTCTTCAAATCTTCTGTAAAATTTGATGTTGTCCACCCGAACTTCACAAAATCAATATATTTCGAACTAGACTCAATAAGATCCTTACATTGTTGGATACTAGAGCCCTTATCTATTACCATTGTAATGCCTTCATCTCTAGCTTTTTTTGTCCTCTCTGGAATATGTTTAAGATTAAAATTCATTTTAAATTATTTTTATAATTATTAATAATTCTAATTAAGGCAGACTGACTCTCAAAATTGGGTACAAAATCAAATAGTACTTCATGATTATCAAAATTTAAAGATAAAGCACTTTCTAAAACATTTATTGATTCTTTATATTTTCCAGCATCCATTAGATAGACTACTAACCTGTAGTATAGAAGAGACTCCTCCTGATTTTCATTTATAGCATCTTTAATAATTGATATTGACCTATTTATGTCTCCACTTTCATAATATATCAAAGAAAAATCTAGAGATAAATCAATATCATTAGGTGAAATTGATAAACCTTTAGAATATAATTCAATACTCGAAACCAGGTTTCCTACCTTGAACTCAGCGTAAGCCAAAGATTTTATATAATCAATATTATCATTTTCAAATTTATAAGCTTTTTTAAAATAATGAATAGCTTCAAACCATTTATCAAGAGCAACTAAACATAAACCTAGACCGTGGTAAGATTTTTTAAAAAGCTGATCAATTTTTATAGACTTTTGAAAATAATTTATGGAGGTAGAATAGTCCTCGAGGTGATAATACACTTTTCCTAAACATGAGTAAATTTCAGGAGATGGTCCATCAAGTTCTAAAGACTTGAGAAAAGATTTTTTTGATGATTCAAAATTTTTTGTTTTGATATATGCCTCTCCTAAATTAGTGTGAGCACTTGAATATTCATCATCAATCGCTATTGCAAATTCAAAAGATTTTACTGCTTCGCTGTAATTTTTTAGTTTAAGATAAATATTACCCAAATTAAACCAAGCATATTCTGAGTAAGGATCCTCATCTATAAATTTTTTATAGTAATGAATACTATTTTCCAGTTCACCTGTAATCTCCAGACAGTAAGCCAGATCATACAATGCATTTTCGTGATTTATATTTATTTCAATTGCATTTTTAAAAAACTTTGAAGCTTTTGAAAAGTCTTTCTTTGCCTGGTAAGCTAACCCAATTTGATAATTAACCTCATCTTTATTATCAGATATATTTAGGGCTTTCTTTAAAATTTCTATAGCACCACTAAAGTCACCAAGTATAATTTTAACCTGGCCAATTAAAATAAATATATTGTCGTCTGTCGGATTGAGAGAATGCGCTTTCTCAAGTGAGGACAAGGCATCTGAAAAATTCTGTAAAGCAATCATGATATTCGCTCTCTGAATCAATAAATCAGAAGAGAATTTATGCTGTGAGAGAGCTATTTCAACAGCTTTCATTCCAAACTTAAATTTATGGTTATCAATATACCACTTAACAATTTTCTCGTAAGATTCTGAGTCATAATAAAAGTCTAAATCATTTTTGACCTTTAGCTCAAAATCTAAAACCATTCTCTGTATTTCCTCTTGTCTTTTCTTGAACTCTTCTGCCATTGATAGTATGAATTTTATATAGAGATATAAATCTAATAATTATATTGTTTAATATTAATTATTACTAAATGAATTATAATTTTGTTTCATTGGGCCCTGTAGTTCAATGGATAGAATAGAAGTTTCCTAAACTTTAGATACAAGTTCGATTCTTGTCAGGGCTACTATGTTAATAAATTTTTATTTAATTTTTTCACTACTGATTAATCCGGTTTATTTAGAAAATCGAGCTATTAAAAAATATAAGAAAGGGAAATATAAAGAGGCTATTAAAATCTTTTCTAATCAGTCTATAAATAAAAAAAATGATGAGTATTACTTTTATCTTGGGCACTCATATTCTTTAACAGGTAATAATAGCTTAGCAATTACTTTCTACGATTCTGCTATATCTATAAATAAAAAGTATGATCTTGCATATTCTGAAAGAGGTTTCTCTAATTTTATATTAGGTAACAGTAATAATGCTTTACATGATTTAAATGCTGCAATAAACATTAATCCAAATAATGCAAATTATTTTGTTAATAGAGGAAGTATAAAATATGATCTCGGTCTTGAAATATCTGCATGTGAAGATTGGAAAACAGCCATTTCGTTAGATAACAAAGTAATCGATACTAATATATTAAATGTTAATTGTTATTAGTCTTTCTTTTTAAAATCTCCATTTTTTATTGCTTTTATAAATTTAACCCATGCAAACGGGTTTAGCAGAGGATTTGATGGTAATTGATACTTGGTTGATGTTGATAACATCTGCTGGTCCATAAAGTATTTATAATTCATGTTTGCGCTCATAGGCTCATTATTATACATCCTTCTTAATAAATCCTTATCTAAAGACCTATCTAAATTTTCTAAATCTTTTCTATTAGGAAGCTCAATTGCTAGCACGGCTTTTTTAAATAATTCTTCTGTTGGGTATGGAAAAATTTCAAGTTCAGGAAGTACTGTTGTATCTGGTTTTAATTCTATGAAAAGTGTTACTGACTCCCCTTTATCACCTGGCATTATAAAGTTTTGTTTTCTATATCCAATAGCACTTACGATTATACTATCTCCCTGAAGAACTGGCATTGCAAAATAACCATAAGGGTTTGATGTGGTACCTCTTCCAGCTTTTGGGACATAAATATGTACTCCTCCAACTCCAGAAATACTATCTTGACCAACAACAACACCAGATAATTGAATTATTTTCTTTTGTCCTTGTGCCAATGATTCATTACCAAAAATGTTTAAAAGAAAAATGAAAAAAATTAATAAGAAGATATTTCTTGCCATCATTATTAAAATGTTATTAATTTTAAATAACATGCTAAATTAATTAATTAATATGTTTTTTTTATTTACTATAGTTTCTTATAACAATATTTAACATAGAATGAGATTAAAAAAGTTTAACATAGACTACGGGAAAACAATATTTAAGTCATTATCAGATGTCTCTAGAATTCGAATATTAAATATTCTAGCACATAGAAAAGAAGCCTCCATCTCTGATCTAGAAATAATATTAAATTTTACTCAAACAAAAACATCAAGGCATGTATACTATCTAAAAAATTCTGGGTTACTAAATAGTAGAAATTATGATCAGTTTATTTTCTATTCTCTAAGAGATGAGGCAATGGATATAATTGATCAGATATTTGATTTTTTAGAGAAAGACAATCAATTAAAAGAAGATCTTGAGACTTATGATATAATGTTCTCAAATAGAGAACTTGCGATTAATAAAATTGAATTAAAATCTTGGAAATAAATTATTAAATTAAGAGCTATGAACAATGCATTTTTTGAAATACCAGTGCCAATTAATGAGCCAATCAAAGATTATAAATCAGGTTCCATTGAAAGGAAAGAACTTATAGAAACAATCAACTATATGAAAAAAAATCCAGTTGATATACCAATGTACATTGGAGACAAAAAAATTAAGACTCAAAATAAAATAGAAATTTCAGCTCCTCATAATCATAAATTACACCTAGGAACTTTTAATGAAGGTGATGCATCACATGTAAAAATGGCTATTGAATCTGCAATGAAAGCAAAAAATGAATGGGCTTCAATGTCTTGGCAAAGTCGAGCAAGCATATTTCTTAAAGCTGCTGAATTAATTGCTGGTCCTTATAGATCTAAAATCAATGCATCAACCATGTTAGGACAATCAAAAAATATATTTCAAGCCGAGATAGATGCCGCATGCGAATTCATTGATTTTCTAAATTTTAATGCTTCTTACATGGAAGAAATTTATAAAAATCAACCAGAATCCTCTGAGGGCATGTGGAATAGATTAGATTATAGGCCTCTTGAAGGTTTCGTTTTTGCAATTAGTCCATTTAATTTTACATCTATTGCTGGAAATCTATGTGCAGCTCCTGCCCTTATGGGAAATACCATCATTTGGAAGCCTGCATACCCTCAGATTTATTCTGCAAATGTTATTATGGAGGTATTTAAAGAAGCTGGCCTTCCTGATGGGGTTATAAATTTAATCTATGTTGATGGTCCGGTTGCTGGTGATATTATTTTCAAAAATAAAGATTTTAGTGGATTACATTTTACAGGTAGTACTGCTGTTTTCAAAAACCTATGGAAAGAAATTAGCGATAATATTGATTGTTATAAGTCTTACCCTAGAATTGTTGGTGAAACTGGTGGTAAAGATTATATAATAGCTCATAAATCTGCAATACCTGATGAGGTATCAACAGCAATAGTAAGAGGTTGTTTTGAGTTTCAAGGTCAGAAGTGTAGTGCTCCTTCTAGAGTATACATTCCAAAAAACTTGTGGGATAAAGTAAAAAATAATTTGTTAAATGATATAAAAAGTATTCAAATGGGAGACCCTGAAGACTTTAAAAATTTTGTCAATGCAGTTATTGAGGAGAAGGCTTTTGATAAGATATGTTCTTACATTGATGATGGTAAAAAAGATAAAGATTTAGAATTATTAATTGGAGGGAACTATGATAAATCAAAAGGTTATTTTATTGAACCTACAGTTTTTATAACTTCAAACCCTAAAAATAAGTTAATGGTGGAGGAAGTCTTTGGACCCGTTACATGCATTTACATATATGATGAAAATAAATATGAGGAAACTCTTCATCTAGTTGATGAGACATCTCCATATGCTTTAACAGGTGCAGTTTTCGCAAAAGAACAAGTAGCTATTGACACTGCTAGTAAAATATTAGAATATTCTGCAGGTAATTTTTATATTAATGATAAGCCTACAGGTGCAGTAGTTGGACAACAACCATTTGGTGGTGGGAGAGCATCGGGAACAAACGATAAAGCAGGGTCATATCTTAATTTACTAAGATGGGTATCTCCAAGAACTATAAAAGAAGTTTTTAATACACCAAAGAACTACAAATACCCTTTCATGGATTAATGAGATTAATTTCTTTCTGTCCTCAGAAAATAGATGGAAATCAATGATGAAAAAATAAAGTAGATAATTAAAGAATTACTAATTAATGGAAAGTAAGTGGAGGAGTAAAACCACTCACCAAACATAAAAATAGATATTATTCCTATTATTGATCTTAATAGTTCATAGATCCATGCCATTGAGTTTTTATCCATTAAACTTGTAAGACTGTATATAGATATAAATAGAAATGAGGCAAAAACAAAACCCTCTAAAAGGCTGAGAAGGTGTAAATTATTTATAAAATACATCATAAAACAAAATGTAATAAAATATTGCACCCAAGACCATATTTGAAGATTCATAGATAATTTTGGATAATATTTTTCATAATCTTGAGGTGAATCAATTGATTCTACAGGATATTTCTTGTGAACATCTTTCGGTCTCCATCCTGTAGGCATAAACCATATCCTAAACTTATCAATTAGGCTTTCGGTTCTCCAAGCATCCTTAAAAAGTAAAATAAGATGAGAAAAATTTATTAGAATCGGGTTCCATGATCTAAGTGGTCTTTTGACTCCATACACAGGAGGCACATCATCTAATTCTTCTTGAAATGTGCCAAAAATTTTATCCCAAATAATAAAAACTTGAGATAAATTTTTATCAAGATATTCTTTATTTATTGCGTGATGGACTCTGTGATGAGAGGGCGTTACAATTATATATTCTAAAAAACCAAGTTTTCCTATCAATCTTGTATGATACCAATACTGAGCGAATAAATGAATTGGCGCTAAAAATGTAACAACTTCTGCAGGAATTCCTAATAAAGCTGTAGGAATAAGAAATATGAATGTTAGACTAAAAAAATTAGATATTGATTGACGTAATGCACAGGCAAGGTTAAACTCCTCACTACTATGATGTATAATATGATGATTCCAAAAATAATTTATACTATGATTTATTCTGTGTACCCAATAACCAGCAAAATCAATACCGATAAATGCAATTATGTAAAGCATGAAAGAAGATTCAATATTGAATAAAGCAAAATTTTCGACAAGGTATCCGTACGATACTACAATTAAAGTTAAACCAAGGACATCTCTAATAACATTTGTGAGACCAGAACAAAGGCTAGATAAAGTATCCATACTCCGTATTACGAAACCTTGCTCTGTCATTTTAGCGTAAAGTATCTCTAAAAGAATTAGCGATACAAAAACAGGTATTGCGATATTAAGAGTTGTTATATAGTATGTTGGCATACAACAAATTTAATTTTTTTTTAAAATAATATAATCACTTGAAATTCTTTAAAAAAAAGATTTTAAAACTAACTTCGTGTCAACCTAATAAAAATGAGATATTTACTACTGATAGTATTTTTACCTTTCTCAATTAATTTCACGTATAGTCAACGAGTTTTCGAACCAAAAAAAATATCTGATTCAGAGATAAAATTTGACGGTATTATTGAAAAAAATGAGTGGAAAGATGCCACAAAAGTTGAGCTTGATAATGAGACAGAGCCTGGGTATAATACTAAACCAATTGTAAATACTATTGGGTACATTCTCTACTCTGATGAATATATTTACATTGGATTCCATGCAAAAACTAATGAAAGTGTGAGAGCATCAATTAGGAAAAGAGATGACATGGGAATCTTCAATGATGATCTAGTCGGATTCGATATTGATACTTACGGAGATGGAAGAAATAATATTTTTATTGGATCAAACCCATATGGGTCACAATTTGATGTTAGAATTTTAAATAGTGTGAGTGAGGAAGGAAGGTATGATATATCTTATGATCTTGAGTATGAAAGTAAGGGGTCAATTGGAAACAATGAGTATTACATAGAACTAAAAATTCCATTTTCATCGATACCATTTCCAAATGGAAGAGATCAAAAATGGAAATTTAGCTTTTTTAGAAGATATCTTGACTACCAAATTCAAACTAGTAAAACAGATAGAGATAACTCCTGTGTAACATGCCAACTAAATGATATACTAATACTGAATGATATCAAAATTGATAAAAAACTTGACCTGCTACCATATATTTCAAGTAATATAGAAGGAGAAAATAATTCACAAAATAATAAATTAGAATATGACAAACCTAAAACTAACTTTGGAATAGGAATTAATGCAGAGCTAACAAAAAATCTTTCTCTTGAATTAACGGTCAACCCTGACTTCTCTCAAGTAGAAGCAGATGTAACTAAAATTGATGCAAACTCCGCGTACACTTTAAGCTACCCTGAAAAGAGACCATTTTTTAATAAAGGTACAGACATATTAAAACTTAATTCGAATGATCTTCAACCATTTTATTCAAGATCAATTAATAATCCATCATATGCTCTTAAGCTTCTTAATCAAGGAAGAAAATCAAGAATATTTTATCTCTCCTCAATTGATAATAACTCGCCCTATTTAATAGCTGGTAATGATAGGTCATATTTTGGTGAGGGTGGTAAAAGTTTAGTAAATGTATTTCGATATCAAAAGCTTCTTAAAGGTGGATCAAAAATTGGATTTTTATCAACAAGCAGATACTATAAGGGTGGTGGATATGGTAACTTATTTGGTGTTGATGGATTATTTCAATTATCGAACAATTTGCGAGTAAGTTTTGATATACTTAAGAATTTTAATCAGGAACCTAACAGAGATTGGATAGATTCAGATGATACTTTTGATGGGAGGACAGTTAAACTTGATAAAGAAAAATTTAATGGATTAGGTGTTTCTGTTGGTATCCTTAGAAGTACGGAGAAATGGAGTTCATATATTGGATATAAGCATATTGATCCAAATTACAGAGGGGATGTTGGCTTTGTTGTGAAAAATGATAGGAAATGGCTAACACTTCTTCAATCATATAAAATGTTTTGGGATTTGGGCTTATTCAAAAAAGCATCATTTACAGTAAAAAAAGATATTGTCTATAACTATAAAAATAATCTGGATGTCATATCTCTAGATGGTATCATAAGAGCTGATTTAAGAGGAAATTCCACAGTTTCATACTACTATGATTATGATTTTATATCAAACTACTTAGACACAGACTATAAAAATTATGGTACTAGTATAATAGAATTAAGTAGTAGCCCAAAAGAATTTATTACAATTAACTCCAACTTGAGATTTGGAAAAGATGTAGCATATAATTCGGATAATCCCGAACTAGGAAAAGAATTTCTTATTTTTTTCAGTACAAGATTTCAGATAAATAATAATTTTTCAATAACAAATTCAATCAATAAATCAAGCTTAAAATATCTTGATAAAGACGAATATTTTTTTAATGGATTTATCTATCGATTCAATACTAAGTATCAATTTTCTAGATCTGTTGGTCTAAGGTTGACATCTGAATTAAATAATTTTAACGATTCATTTTTCATACAACCTCTTTTTGAGTGGACACCAAACCCATTTACAATATTTTATATTGGAGGTAATCAAGACTTAAATAAGAATGGAAAGAAATACTTCGTTGATAATTCTCAAGTGTTTGTAAAGTTTCAATACCTGATAAGTTTATAGAACAATAATTAAATAATAACGTTCTTATAAGTGAACTTTACTAGACTAAAATGGAAAATCGAAGAAAATTCTTGAAGAATGCAGGATCTACTGCACTCTTTGCAACCCTTGGATCATCTTTTTTTATAAGCTGTGATGAAACAAGCGAAACAGTTACTCCCCCACCCAATAATAACAACAATAATAACAATGAGTCTGAAGAGGGCTACACAGTTGATGGGAATGTTTACACTATAGATCTTACTCACTCATCATTTTCAAACCTGAAGAATCAGGGTGGATGGAAAAAATTTGATGAGGGAGGTATGTTAATTGTAAATGTAGGCCAGGGTATTATCAGAGCATTTTCTAATTCCTGCCCACACCAAGGATGCAGAACCAGTTGGGGCTATACTAATCAAAATTTCAAATGTGGTTGTCATAATGCAGTCTTTAGTAATGCAGGAGATTTTATTACGGGCCCTCAAGGAACAGGTGATCTCACATCATATACCGCTACTGTGAGTAACGATACTTTAACGATAACAAAATAAATTATAACTCTTTCGTCCATAAAGACTTATAAATAAGCTCTTTTATATTTACTGAATCGATTTTTAACCTTCTAATAAAAATTAATGAGTAATTATTATCATCAATTTTATCAAATTTAAAAGCATTCTGTATTTTTCCAGTCTGTTCATTATAATAGAATAAACTATCGTCTGTCTTTTGGTATGTTAGTAAATTCCCATAGTAAAACAATAAATTATCCGATCTGTAAGAGGTTATAATTTTGGGACAATCGTCACCACTAGCAGTCTTACAAATAACTTCCTCACCCTCCCTAAAAAGTTTTTTAAGTTTCCAGTCACCCTCTAACTTAAAGCTGCTTTTAGAAGAACATGAAAGTAATAAGAATAATAAAAAAATGTATCGCATAAGATTATTAAATTTATAAAAAAAAAAGATGAATTTGAGCTTATTAAATGTTATTGGAATAATTTTTTTAATATGGATGATATATTTTGCTCTTGGGGCATTTGCGAATATGACTGAGAGTAAATTATTATTAAACATTTTTAAATATTTTAAGTATATACTGATAGTTATTTTAGTTGTATTAATAGCATTTTATTTTTTCAATAATGAGATATCTAATATTCTTTAGTTTTTTTTTCTTATCTAAAATTAATCACGGAATATCACAGAATTTTTTAAAATTAAAATTTGTCGATAACATCTATAATTCACCGATCGATAGCTTAGAGATAGAAATAGATGAGGAATCGTATTTCACAGATTTAGATGGCATACTTAGTTATGAATATAATTCTTTGCCAGTTACAGTAAAAGTCAATGATTATAGATTTTACAAAAGAAATATTGAAATTTTAAATTTAAATGACAACGAGTATAGACTTATAAATAGAGGAATTATACTAGACGATATTATAGTTAATTCTGAAATGATAACTAATAAGCTTAAAGATATCTCAGTATCAACTTCAGTAGTGAGTGATATTGAACTTAAAAAAAATAGCGGAGATTTTATCATCAACTCACTTAATGAGCTACCTGGAATATTTATTCATTCTGCAGGTTATAATACAAATAGAATAACTATAAGAGGTATGGGTTCGAGATCTCCGTACTCTACGAATAAAATCAAAGCATATTTGAATAATATTCCACTTACAAATGGTGTTGGAGAACTGACAATGGAAGACTACGGTCTTGATATTATAAACCAAATTGAGGTTGTTAAGGGCCCTAACTCAAGTATTTATGGGTCTGGTCTTGGTGGAAATATTCTATTAAAAACTGAGAAATTAACTGAGAAATTCATAAAAATAAATTCGTCATATAAATCTTTCAATACTTTTCAGAATAGAGTCTCGTTATCTAAAAGGATAAACAAAATTGATTTATTTGTCAACTTAGAAAAGTTAAAAAGTGATGGGTACAGAGAAAATAATACGTATGAAAACACTAGGCTATTTGGTAGTTTAGACTATCATATCAATGATTACATTAACATAAATATAATTCAGTTCATCACTGATGTAGAGGCCCTCATCCCATCATCACTGAGTTTGGATGATTACAAAAATAGCCCAACCAATGCTGCATTTTCATGGAAAAATATTAAAGGAGGTGAAAATTATAGTCGCTCACTAACCGGAGTTTCTATTAATACCAACAAATTAAATTACTCTTCAAACACTTCTTTATTTTATAAATTTTTCGAGAACAGTGAACTGAGACCATTTAACTATCTCACTGAGGATAGTAAATCGTTTGGTGCCCGTCATTCTGGAAAGTTTGTAATGAAAAAATCATCTATAATTTATGGTTTTGAGATTAATAATGAAGATTATCATTTCGATACGTGGGATGACTATGATGGTATTATTGGACAAAATCTTATAACCCATCAAGTCCAAGATAGAAATAATTATAACCTATTTATTCAGTTTGATAATCAAATAAGTAAAAAATCTAATATAAATCTTGCCGTCGGGCTAAACAAATTAGACTATGACTGGGTTTGTTGCGATGACCGGGAATTAAACTCCCTATCCTACAGTGGAAAATCTATTATATCTCCAAAAATTTCTTATAACTATAACTTAGGAAGAAATTCATTATTTGTAAATGTAAGCCACGGTTACTCATCACCTAATATTGATGAAACTTTAGATGAAAACGGACTTGTTAACGAAAATATTAAACCTGAAACAGGATGGAATTATGAAATTGGATTAATCGGAAGTTCATCAAATAAAAGAATATCTTATAATATCAATGGATATCTAATGGATATAAAAAATCTACTTGTTGCCCAAAGAACTAGTTTTGATACTTTTACCGGAGTTAATGCAGGGAGAACCTCACACCCAGGAATTGAATCTACAGTAAACTTTATATTATATGACAGTAAAAATTTCAGTATAACATCTTCTAATAATTTCTCTAAATATTGGTATACATTTAAGGATTTTATTAATAGAGATATTGACTACTCATCAAATCAAATTACTGGAGTTCCAACACATACAGTTATATCGGAGATAAGATTTGACAGAAATGAATTTGTTGCTAAAGTATCATTCAGGAATATTGGTAAAATCCCTATAGATGATTCAAATAGTATTTTCACGGAGAACTATTCATTACTGAATCTAAAAATTTCTCAGTCGTTCAATTTAGGAAAAACGAATCTAAGTGTTTTAACTGGAGTTGATAATATTTTTGATGTCAAATATGCCTCAGGAGTCGTAATCAATGCAAGAGGATTTGGAGGGAGAGACCCCAGATATTATTACCCAGGACTACCAAGAAATTATTTTATATCTTTATCTTTTAGTTTATAAAGATGAAACTTTCTTTACAAAATATTCAGTCATACTTAATTAACTCTTTTGTCATACTTTTTAGTGTAATACTTTCTTTTTACATAGAGGGCCAAAGAGATTTATCAAGTAAAAATTCAGATAAGAATAAGTTAATAACTGATCTTATAAATACAATTGACGAAGACCAAAAACAACTAGAATATATTAAGTCAGAAATGAATAAGACAGTAAAACTTATCAATGAAATTCAGGCAGATATTAATTCAAAAAATAATAACCTAAAGAAGGTTGATATCATAACAAAGATATCTGAGATTAAGGTTTCTTACTCTTTCTTCCCTCAGGAAGGAATTTTTAACCAACTAATATCAACAGGAAGTTTTGAATTAATTGAAAATGAAAATCTTAAGTTATTACTATTAAAAATATATAACCACCAAAACAATAGGAATTACGCAATTTCAAATCTTATTGATATGTTTTCAATAGAACTTTATAATAATGTATACCAAAAATTCAGAATTGATGTCAATGTAAATAATATGGAGGGAGAAATTTATGGTGTAAGTGTAGTTAGCGATTTCAATTTTAATGAAGATTATTATTATTCCGATGAATTTTATGGTTTTTTAACCAGAACAAAGACATACGCTAACCTTTACTCTAGATTACTTAATGATATTAGTGAAAACTATAAACAAGCAAAAATTTATTCTGGTTATGAGATAAATGACTAATATAGAAGATGCATTTTATCTCTATTTTTCCATCCAGCTCGAGATCTATATTTTACAAAAAAAATTTTAAGATCTGCTTGAGACTCGTATTCAACAAAGTATACCTTTTTATCTGATTGAGATTGATATTCTACGAAATACCATAGACCCTCATTTCCTTTAGCGTTTGATATATACTTTTCCTTAAAAACATTAAGATCTGCCTGAGACTCGTACTTAACAACAAAGAGTTTAATATCAGCCTGAGACATATAATTAACTGAATACATCTTTTGTGATAAGGCGTAATTGGAAAGTAAAAAAAATATTATAAAATTAATTTTCATTTTTTTTCTCAAGATCTGAAAAGATTGAGAAGGCCATAGTATTTGCAGATTTTGCATATTTTTTCGTCTCGGCTACCTCTTTCTTTATCTCATCCAACTCAAAAAATGAATACTCAATTCTAGCACTAATTTCACTCAGCTTATTTCTTGTCTCATAATTTTGATATGCAAGAAGCAGAAGACCAAAAAAAGCAAGGTTCTGAAAATTAAAATTTCGAAATCTTAAAATATTTTTCATATATATATATTTATGGTTTTATGAAGCTAAAGGTAAATTAAATAAATTGAATTATTTTTTCTTAAATGGAGATGAATCGAGGTGCTCAACAATTGCATTTTTAGCAAAAAATAGAGAAAGAACTAGTGTCAATATTCCACCAATCCACAAGCCAGGAGCAAAATCTAAATATAAAAAGTAATCATAAATAGCATGGAGGGTTACAGGTACAATTAATGATAAACTTATATATAAAAGCTGTTTACTTCTTCTATACTTAGCAATCCCAATATAATATCCCATTATTACAGCGAAAACAAAATGAGCAGGAATTGCTGACAGCATTCTAAATATTGCCACAGATGTATTTCCCTGAAGCACAAAGGTTATATTTTCTGCAGTAGCAAACCCCATACCAATAAAGACAGCATAAACTATTCCATCAAAAGGTTCATCAAATGCCTTATTAGGATAAATAATTAGGATTAAAACAATAAATTTCAATAATTCTTCAGTAACAGCAACAGATAAAGCTTCCCCCCCAACTTGAAGAAAAGGGTTATCAAGATTAATAAATGTAAATATGAACTCTAGTATTTCAACATCTAAATGTAGATTAATAGCTCCACATATAAAACATAATGCAAGAAGCCATAACGGTTCCTTATCTTCTTGATCTAGATTATATAAAAAAATCATTATAAATATACCTGGAGATATTGATAATGAAACCAGCATCAAATCATACCAATCAAACTTATGAATTAAAACTAGAGGATAAAATAATACAAGGTATAGTAATGTTATTAACAGAGATCCACCTATACTCGATTTTATTAAATCATTATTCATAATGTTTTTTTAGAATTTAAGTGATACCATCCACTCATCATACGACTTATTATCTAAGTTATTATCGAATGCTCTTGCCCAACCAACAGATAATACAGCTGATAAGTGAGAGAACATTACCAACTTAGTATCCAACTGAACACCAATATTAGAAAAGTTCTCATTAATTTCAGGTCTATTAGGAAGACTTGAGATTACATCTTTTGATATTAAGATACTAGTAAAAACTGAAGGTGTTATATTAGTTATAAAGAAATTAAAAAATCCAAATTTCCTAAATCTAACTGGCGGTAAAATAAGCTCACCCATAGTCTTAAAAAAGTTTTTAGCTAGAAGTAATCTATCTGAGTCAAAAGATATACCTGGGAATGCGAATGTACTTCTATACATTTTGGATGACATATGATCGATATAATTATTTCCGAATGATGCAAAACCAAATCTTGTAAATGGATTAATTGTCTCACTAAATGAGTTACCAAAAGAATTTCTAAACCATATTGAGGTATGGTTTATTGGTAATTGAATACCAAAGTCAAAATTACCAAAAGCCTTTGGATAGAATTTACCCTCAGAAACTGATGATGAGACAGTAAGTGACGATCTCACACCTTTTTCACCATCTACAGCACCTACAGATCTTTTTATGCTACTAAATGAAAGAGATGTATATATATCATAGAATATATTTGTATTGTACTCATCTGCCTTGAAATTTATCTGCTGAAACTCAGGTGACTGATCCAAACCATAGTACCCATTTACTCCCCAAGAGAAGTCCAATATGTTAGGTGGATCATAGACAAGAGAATTTTCATAACTAATTCCAAAATTTACACCCTTTCTTGATCTTCTAGTTGGACCAAATAAATCATAAAAGTCTGCCTTGTTATAAGATGCAAAAATATTATAATTACCTGACATAAAACCACCCAGCTTGACTGTTGAAAAATTAAATGAAGAATGAATTCTTTCATCTTTGTCTAATCCACCAGATGAAGGATCATTAGAGGCTAGGCCATTTGTCCATGAGTCAGGAGTGTATGAAATTGAAAAATCAATTTCTCTGAAACTAAATGGATCCTTAAAATTAAATTTATATCCAACTCCAACATTATTTTTATATCCAACCACTATTGGGTAGGCAGCTGTTAAAGTCATAGCCTTCCCAGATTTATAAACCCCTTCTGTTTGATTAATTGGATTATCTTCAAAAGTTGCCTTGGTAGGGATGTCTAGTTGCCAGTCATTAAGCTCAGGATATTTTTCAGTCACTTTATTTCCTAAAAATTCTATAGATGATACAGCATCAACGGTTCCGTTTGGAATATATACAGGCTTAAAACCATCACTTGTATATCTAAAGCAGAAAATTTTATCTTCATCAATATGAATAGGTCTAAAATAACCGGTTATAGCATTTGACATTACATCTATATCATAAGTTGATGCATCAACTCTAAATATATTACTTACACCTGAATAAAAAGATGATCCTATTAGGTGTTTACCATCATCAGTAAATTTAAAGCTCTGTGGAGAGGAAACCTCAAAGTTAAAAACTTCTTTATATTTGATATTATCCTTATCTTCATTATCAAGAGATTCTATTTCATAAATATTTAGATATTGATTTCCAAAGTAATCAGCAACAGCAGCACTAAGCTTTGTCCCATCAGGTGATATATCTAGATCAAAAATATCATAACCATATGGAAGAGTATACTTCTGTTCCCAAGCGGTGTAATATTGATTTGGTGTCTCAGAATTGAACTTTGGTAATCTAACGATTGTATTGTATCCATTGAGATGCCTTACACCCCATAGAGACTGATCTTTTTCATTTACAGCAAGATCACCTGTCCTAAAGTTTTTTTGTAGTAGCGTAGTTTGACCATTTTTTAAGTTGTATGACAACAAGTCTCTATTAGCACTATTATCACTAGTATAAAACAGCATATCATTTTTCTCATCATACGTTAGAGATGTCACGTTAAAAAGAGCAGGGCCCTTTACGTCTTTTAATTTTTTAATTTTTCCTGTAGCAAGATCAAGGGAGGCAATGTGTGGAACCTGTCCAGGATAGTTTATAGCAACATAAATTTTATTTCTTTTTTTATCATAGAAGGCATGTGAAACTCCTCCCAATACTTTTTCAGTAATTGACTGGTCTTCAGTCAGTGGGTTAAGCTGAAGATTTTTGATATTACCTTTCTGAAATTCTTTTTCAAATTCAATCCAATTATCCCATGATTTAGAAATATTTAAACCGAAAATATGCTTAAAATTTGATGCAAAACCTCTCTTAGTTCCATCTTTTCTCTTGATCCATTCCATCAATTTTGTAGGTCCGTATTCATGAGCTATATAATTCATAAATCTAGTTCCGTAATAATATGAATTAGCCTTTGACATGAAGTCAGCAGTCGTACCCTCTGACTCTAAACCTTGTGCAGAATATATTCTTGAATCTTCAAGAACTCTCGTTCTAAAAAACATTTCATCATAATTACCTAATGCATTACCCATACCACCTGCCATCCATGTCTCTACAAAAACAGCAATACCCTCATGTAACCACCTCGGAGAATAATATCTAGGGCTAGTTAGATAACTATAGAACATTGACACTGGGTGTTCACTTGAATTTGCTACTTTCCCACCAAAAAATTTCTGATAAAAAATATCACTGCTTGATGCGCCATCTAATGCTGCAATATGCACTAGTTCATGATTCATAATTGCAAAAACTCTTTCTCCAGCAACACTTGACTCAAAAGAATAGTTCATCGGAGAAATACATGTTGAAACAAAATTAGTAGGTATTGAAGTAGCACCACCATTTCCATAATCTCCAAAATCCTGAATAAATACAGATATTTTTTCCCTAGGCTCATATTCAAATAAATCTCTGTGGAAGTTCAGAGCACTGTGAGCACATCTTGTTGCGTGAGGCAATACAAATTTATGACCAAAACTAAAGCTCACAATATCAAAGTCATCAGTTTCAATTTTATCAAACTGAGCGTAAGAATTTGAAATAGTTATTAATAAAATAAATAAAGTTGTTATCAGATTTTTCATAGTCAAAATTTATAGCGTTTTTACCCAAAAAAAAAGGAGAAAATGAAATATTTTCCCCCTTAATTTTTGAATTCAATGTAATATATTACATAACATTCTTTTCGAATTTAGCTCCTTTCATGAATTTTTGGAAATCAGCTCCCTTCATGAATTTCTCAAAAGTTTGACCTTTTGCGAATTTAGCGTACGCTGAACTCTTCATGAATTTCTGAAAATCTCCTCTCATCATAAACTTAGCAAAATCCTGGTTTTTAGCAAATTTCTGAAATGCAGAACTTTTAGCGAATTTCTCGAAGTCAGAACCTTTCATGAACTTTTGCAAATCTGCTCCTTTCATGAACTTCTGAAGTTGTGCGTCTTTCATAAACTTCTGAAATTGTGCACCCTTCATAAACTTCTGAAAATCAGCTCCCTTCATAAACTTTTGGAAGGCAGCATCTTTTTGAAACTTCTGAAAATCAGCTCCACTTTTCATAAACTTCTGGAAACGTGCGTCTTTCATAAACTTTTGAAATTCTGCACCTTTCATAAATTTCTGGAATCCAGAAACTTTGTTTGCTACTGTGTTTACCGCAAGGATAAGAGTCGCTCCCCCTTCTCCGCTGATACCAGAATCGTTATTAGCTGGGTTACCAATATTACCAATAACTCTGTCACCGCTTGAGAGACCTGAGCCTCTAGTTTGAGCACCTCTTCTGCTAACGTCGTTAGACATGTTAGCTTGGATTTTATCGTCACCTCGCTTTTTAGCTTTGATGTCAACATAATCCTCTTCAAGACTTCTAAAGATATCGCCCATAATGCCGATACCATCTTTTTTATCCAAGACTTTAACAAAATCTGGATCAGAAGCTAACTTCTGAAACTCTCCAGACTGTATCATTCTCTGAAAATCTGGATTATTTAAAACTTCTTGAATTTCCTCTCCTTCGAGTTCGACAACAACTTCATTATTACTTACGTTCTTCTTAGCCTTTTCAACGCCTCGAATACCAGAACTAGTACCCATTGAAGGGTCGATAGCACCAGTCTGAACTAGTAAATAAGAAACTGCGCCAATTGCAACAACAACTGTAGCAATTAAGAAATTCAATTTACCATGCACTTTATTAGTATGCTTACTCATAATTTTAAAATTTAAAAATTTAACAAAAATTATTTCCCAAACAACTTTTCAGTTTTTCGGTCAATTGATAAAGCAAATATACTTAATTAAATTTTAAAAAAAGAGCGT
>CAZKLB010000005.1:0-11408 GCA_964553685.1 uncultured Marinoscillum sp. | reverse complement strand
GTAGGACAGCTAATAATATTTTATTTGAATTCTTGTTTTTTGATTGTGATGACATGGTATTTTAATTTTATTTATTTCAAACTTAACAATTAAAAACAATTAGTTAAAATATGTACCACAATTATTTTATATATACATTTAAAGTATGAAGTTAATTACACTTATCACAATATTTATTTTCTCATTATCTGAAAACAATAAAATAATTGGTTTGTGGCAGTCTTTAGATACCGAAAAGACAAAATACTTAGACTTTAAAACTGGAGGAAATTTATTTGAAATTGATAAAGAGGAAACAAAAAAGAAGCCCTACAATATGGACGATAAATCCATTAATATCAGACAAGATAATGGTAGTTTTAGTGAATTACCTTATTATTTTTCGGGAGATACCCTTATTATTCAAAAGATAGACAAGGGAAAAATAGTAAAAGAAAAATATATCAAGAGGGCCATATCTTTATAAATGGACAAAAATAAAAAGGAAAATAAAGGGCATCTGGCTCAGATAGTAAGGAGAAAAAACTCTACAAAAATTAAACCTTCGAAGAAAATTTATAAAAGATCAAAAAAAATTGAGGATGAATAAGCTTTTTCTAGTGTTTCTTTTTTTATTACCTAATTTAATATTATCTCAAAGTAGGGAGAAAATCTTTGAAGTTAGTAATGAAGTCATTCAGAGTAATTGGGATAGGTTTTTCGAGATGCTCTCAATTCCAAATGATGGGTACGATACACCCAATATTGAGAAAAATATAAAATGGTGTGAAAATACTTTTACTAATCTTGGTTTTGATGTAGAGAGAGTTATGGCTAAGAGTACAAGTCCCTCGATGCCCAATCATCCACTACTAATAGCAAATAAATTTATATCGAAAAAATATAAAACCGTTTTAGTTTACTTCCACATGGACGGTCAACCTGTCGATCCTTCAAAATGGAACCAAGAAGATCCATTCGTACCCATTCTTACAGAAAATATTAACGACGAATGGGTTCAAATTGATAGAAATAGGATCAATAAAAATCCAAATCCAGACTGGAGAATATTTGGTAGATCAACCAGTGACGATAAGGGACCTCCAATGATGTTAGTGAATGCCTTAGAGATTTTGGAAAAGCTAAATAAGAAGCCAAAATTTAATATAAAGCTGATCATTGATTTTCAAGAAGAAATGGGTTCTCCAACTGTTGTAAGCGCAGTATCACTTCACAAAGAAAAACTTCAATCAGACTTTTTACTAATAATTGATGGTCCAAGACACCCATCAAATAAACCCACTCTAACTTTTGGAGCTCGAGGCATAAGCAGAATAACTCTAACATCATACGGGCCAATTAAGCCACAACACAGTGGGCATTTTGGTAACTACGCTCCCAACCCAGCAATGAATTTATCTAAAATTCTATCTTCTATGAAAGATTACGACGGTATGGTAAGTATTCCAGGATTTTATGATGGTATAACATTCACTGATGAAATTAAAAAAATAATGGATGCAGTTCCTGACGATGAAGATGAAATTAAAAGAGAACTCATGATATCTTCTGCTGATAATGTAGGAAAAAATTATCAGGAGGCAATTCAGTTTCCTTCTTTAAATGTTAGAGGGTTAAAGTCAGGATGGGTTGGAAAAGAAGCCAGGACAATTGTACCAGACATAGCGACTGCTGAAATTGATGTTAGGCTTGTCAAAGAAAGTGATCCAGAGAGATTACTTAATCTAATAAAAGACCATATAATCGACCAGGGGGCTTACGTTATTGAAAATAGAGATCCTACGGATGAGGAGAGATTATCGAAAAAAAATATTATCAGATTTGATTCAAAAGTAAGCTACCTGGCATATAGGACTGAGATAAATTCCCCTATAGGTAACTGGGCAAGTAAAGCTTTAACCAAAGCATTTCAAGAGCAGCCCATTAAAAAAAGAACATCTGGTGGATCAATACCAATATCACCATTTGTTACAACACTAAACCTCCCTGCTCTGACCTATCCATCTGTTAATAAGGATAATAATCAGCATAGCCCAAATGAAAATATTAGAGTTGGAAATTTTATAGAAGGGACTATAGGTATGGTCTACTTATTACTGGAAGAAATAGATTAAAAGTAACGATCAGGAATAATTATCCACGCAATAAGATAGGTTATTATCCCACCTCCAAATGCAAAAAAGGCAGCAATAAATATTAGCCTAAATATAATTGGATCTAAATCGAAATAGTTTCCCAAACCCTCACAAACACCTCCCAGAACACCATTTTCACTGTCTCTTGTTACTCTTCTCATATCAATCAAATTTAGTCAAATAATAACTAACCCTGATTTGGGTAGATAAATTCCTAATTGAAGTTCCCATCCCTCCCCCAGGACGTACGTTAAGGATGCCATATGATAATAAAACACCTAATGAAATATCACCTAAATTATATTCCCCACCAACCTGCATACCAAAGTCTAATGGTTTCAATGTATCAGGAGGCTCACTATTTAAGTCATTTCCGATTTTTCCATAAGATTTTGTTTTTGATATGTTATTAATTGAATATTCTCTCAACGCAAAACTAAAATAAGGCCCTAACTCAAAAGAAAAGTTATTCGAATAGTAATACTTTATCTTCATTGGAAGTTTAATATATCTTGAATAGGAACGCACTCTAATTCCAAGCTGATCTGATGCATACCCCTTTGTGGTATAGTTTAACTCAGTAACGAAAGAATAATCATTATTTATCAAAAATTCTGATTTAATTCCATAGAAAAGTGCGGGCAGAAAGCCTTTTCCATACGTAAAATCATCTGGAACATTTGTATAAGATATAGTTGAGAAGTTAATGCCTGTATGTAACCCTATCCTTATATTATTGGTATATCCAGTGAATGAAATTATATAAATTATAAAAAAAATATATATTTTAATTTTCGAGTTCATCTTTTTATTTTAACTAATTTAGAAAAAAATAAACCATAATGTTATCAGTTAAAAGACTAAATCTAGATTCATCTTGGCACATAAAATTTGATAGCGGAAACTTTATAATTGATCCCTGGCTTATCGGATCTGAGATTGATGGATTCAAGTGGCTAAATCAACAGTGGCATATTAAAGAACCTGTAAAAGTTGAAAACCTACCCTCCTATGATTTTCTATTGATATCTCAAAATTATGAAGATCACTGCCACATCAACACATTAAAAGAAATATCTGAGGACAAGCCAATACTTGCTACAGAAAAAGCTTTTAAAAAACTTAGAAAGGAATTTCCTAAAAGAAACATTACTCTACTTGATGATAATAAAGAGATAAAATACAATGACTTAACATTTATAACTTTTAGGCCAGATAAGGTTTTAGACCCCATTTATTATGCAGTTGTTATAATAAATAAGAATAATGAGGCAATATTTTACGCTCCACACGGTTTTGTTTTAAATGAGAGTCAATTGAGCATGATTAAAAAATTTTCAGTTTCGTTACTGATAACTACTTTTACAGAATTTGAAATACCCAAAATTATGGGTGGCAAAGTAAATCCAGGGATGGAAAATGTTTATGAGCTCTACAGACAAATTGAGCCAATGAACACAATAAATACACATGATGAAGAGAAAAAAGCAAAAGGCCTAGTCTCATCTCTTGCAAAAATTAAATATGCTGACTACAATGCCATAGAAGAAAATAACTCTATTAATTTTATAAGAATAGATAATTATAACACAAAAGTTATTGTATGATCCTAAATCTTCTGATACTATTCTTTATTAATGGAAATATCAAAGAAGAAGTAGCTATTGAGAATTTAGTCGGGAACTGGGAAAGGGTTTGTATCGAAAATGATGCATTAGGATTTGAAGTATCACACTGTAATTTCTTTGGAGATCAGGAAATGGCTATAAATGAATGGAACTACATTGAAATGATATTTAAAAACGGCGACAGGAGATTCTATGATTTTAAACTAGATGGAGATAAGATTGACATTTTTTATAAGTATAAAGAAAAGATTGAAAGCTCTTTGACAATTAATGGAGACACCCTGATTATTGAATCTAACGAAGTATATAATGAGATGATGAATAGAAAATTTGAAGCAAACTATAATAGAATATACTTTGTAAGAAGCTACTAGATGATTGAGCTTATCATAAAATAATGACACGCCGACCCACCCATTACAAAAATATGCCATATTACATGGTTGTATTTAAGCCTATCCATTGAATAAAATATTGTTCCTACAGTATATAATAAGCCTCCAATAACCATTAGTGTAATAGCATAGACTGAAAAAGTTTCTAAAATTGCTCCAAAATCAATTACTATTAACCAACCCATCAGAAGGTATATAAAAAGAGTAGCCTTAGAGAAATAATTGAAAAAAAATATTTTATGTAAAATACCAATCAAAGCCAGAGACCAAATAATAACTAGTATTTCATCTCCAAGGCTATAACCCAATTTTAAAATTAAACCGGGTGTGTATGACCCAGCAATAAGAAGATATATGCTAACATGATCTATCTTTTGAAGTATTGATGAGTATTTTGAATCGATATAGTAGTGATAGAAACTAGATGAAGCATACATAGCTACTAATGATAATCCATACACAGTAGATGATATTAATTTCTCATTAGATTCATAAACTAATGACTTTTCAATCAAAAAATATAACCCAACGATACTTAAAATTAACCCAAAACCATGTGTCAAATAATTTAACTTTTTTTCATTTGAAGATTCTACTCTTTCTATCAAAACTTTATAGTTAATTAGGTGAAATATTTTTTTTTGATTTTATTTAATCAATTATACCAAGAAATGAGAATTTATATAACAATTTTTATTCTATCAATATTTAGTATTGAAATTTACTCTCAAAATAAAATTAGAGCTAGAGATTTAGGGATACCATTTAATGGAAGTCCAGGAAAATATAACTCTATTACCGATGTTGAGGGAGTTCTTGTAGGACATGAAACTATAATAGAAGGAGATGGAAATTTGATTGTTGGTAAAGGTCCAATTAGGACTGGTATAACTTCTATATTACCTAGAGGGATGAATTATGATCCAGTATTTGCTGGATGGTACTCTTTAAATGGAAATGGTGAAATGACAGGCACAACTTGGGTAGAAGAATCAGGATTCTTAGAAGGTCCAATAATGATAACTAATACTCATAGTGTTGGAGTAGTTAGGGATGCAGTTATAGAATGGAGCTACAAAAATAAATTCTATAAAACACTTTATAATATTAAAGATTTATTCTGGACATTACCTGTTGTAGCTGAGACATATGATGGATCACTAAATGATATTAACGGTTTTCATGTTAAAAAAGAACATGCTTTTAATGCACTTAATAATGCAAAAGGTGGAATAATAAGTGAGGGAAATGTTGGAGGTGGTACAGGGATGATTTGTCATGGATTTAAAGGAGGTATTGGCACATCATCAAGAAAAATAGATTTAAAAGAAAAAAAGTACACTCTCGGAGTATTAGTTCAAGCAAACTATGGAAATAGAAAAGAATTAACTATCGCAGGGGTACCTGTTGGTAAAGAAATTGAAAATTTACTACCAAAAATTACTTTCGGTGAAAAACAAGAAGGTCTAGGGTCAATCATTGTTATAGTAGCTACAGATGCACCTTTACTTCCTAACCAATTAAAAAGATTGGCAAGAAGAGTTCCATTAGGAATTTCACGAGTTGGGGGTTTTGGCTCAAACGGTTCAGGAGATATTTTTATTACTTTCTCTACTGCAAATCCCGGGGCATTTAATAGAGAAGAAATTAGAAATATTAATTTTTTACCAAATGATCTTATGAACCCATTCTTAAGTGCTACTGCTCAGGCAACAGAAGAAGCTATAGTCAATGCATTAATATCAGCTGAGACAATGACAGGCATAAATAATAATACAGTTTATAATTTGCCTCATGATAGATTAAAAAATATCTTAAAAAAATACAATAGGTTAAAATGAATATTAAAAAAATAAAAATTTTTTCTTTTTTCTTTCTTATTTCATTTAATATAAGTTTAAATGCGCAGAAAAAATCTTCTACCGATGATCTAAAATGGAGAAATATTGGTCCTGCCAATATGATGGGTAGAATAGCAGCAATTGATGCTAGCAATAAAGACTACAGAAATGTTTTAATTGCGTCTGCGTCTGGTGGTGTTTTTAAATCTAATAATGCTGGAATAACGTGGGAAAGTATTTTCGATAATTACGGTGCAGGTTCTATTGGCTCTGTTAAATTTGATCAAAACAATCTAAATACAATCTGGGTAGGTACGGGTGAATCTGCCAATAGAAATTCTAGTGCATGGGGAGATGGAATATATAAATCAACTGATGGAGGAAAAACATTTAAGAATATGGGTTTAAAATCAACCCATCAAATTGCAGAAATTGAAATTCATCCAGAAAATTCAAATATAGTATATGCTGCTGCAGTTGGACACTTATGGGGATATAGTGGAGAAAGAGGCTTATTTAGAACAGAGAACGGAGGCGAATCATGGGAAAAAGTATTGGGTGGATTGCCTGATGACGGAAAAACGGGCTGTACTGAAATTATTTTCCACCCAAATAATCCTGATATAATATTTGCTGGATTCTATCATAGGTTAAGACAACCTGCAAGCTTTGTCAGTGGTGGAGAACTAGGTGGACTATTCAAAAGTACAGACGGGGGAAAAAGCTGGAGGAAAATCACTAAAGGTCTTGCAAAAGGAAAAAGTGGAATGATAGATATATCCATCCATCTAAAGAATCCTGATATAATGGCAATGGCATATGAGGCTGATGAAAATATTCCTGAAGGCAAACCAGGTACCGGAGTATATGTTTCTTATGACGAAGGAGAATCATGGAATTTTAAACTAAAACATGCAGTAAGACCTTTTTATCATGGTCAAATAGAAATTGATCCTATTGACCCAAATAACATATATGTTGTTTCTAGGGGGTTCATGATATCTAATGACGGTGGTAAAAGTTTTTCTCCAAGAAGATGGCGAACAGATGGAGGTGACGATCACGACATGTGGATCGCACCTTATGACAATAAAATAATGTATTTGGCAACTGATCAAGGTTCTAGACTATCTATTGATGGTGGGAAAACATGGTTATCACACAACAATATGGCAATTGGTCAGTACTATGCAATTGGTGTTGATATGCGAGATCCATATTATGTTGGAGGAGGATTGCAAGATAATGGTCTTTGGGTTACACCAAGTAATAGCAGAGAGTACAGAGGAATTTTAAATATGCATAGTACATGGATTGCAGAGGGAGATGGTTTTCATACCCAAATAGATCCAGAGGATTGGAAAACTATTTACACAGTTAACCACGTTGGATTTGTTGCGAGGCAAAATATTGAGACAAGAGAATATTCATTTATTACACCTACTCCTGAAACTATTTCAAATTTTAAAGATTTCGTAGATTATGATTACGATGAGACCAGAAACAGATATACTATTGACCCTGGTGAACACTGGTTCTTCAGAGAGAGACCAGACAGGCCTCTTTTACCTCCTCAATTTAGGTTTAATTGGAGCAGTCCATTTATAATTTCATCACATAACTCAAAAAAAGTCCTGTTTGGATCAAACCATCTTTTCCAATCACTTGACAGAGGAGATAACTGGAAAATAATAAGTCCTGATCTGACAACAAATGATAAAAAATTAAGAAATACATCGAATGGAGGTGGCTTGACCAATAGTAACACTGGAGGTGAAAATCACTTTACTATAATTACAATTAGTGATACTCCTATAGATACAACATTAATATGGGTTGGAACAGATGATGGAAATGTTCAGGTAACAAAAGACAATGGCGATACATGGCACAATGTAAAAAATAATATTGATGGTATTCCTGAAAAGATATGGGTAAGTAGGGTTGAAGCTTCTAAACATTCAAAAGGTAGAGCATATGTATCGTTTGATAACCACAGATTTGATGATAACAAACCTTACGTTTATGTTACAGAAGATTATGGAAATACATGGAGTGATATATCATCTAATCTACCCCAGGATTATTCAGTTTATGTGGTTAAAGAAGATTATGTAGATGAAAATTTACTATTTGTTGGTACAGAAAAATCTGTCTATTTCAGTAATGATAGAGGGACTACATGGGAAAAACTTGGTAGCAATCTACCAACTGTTGCAATACATGACCTCGTTATTCATCCAAGAGATGGGGATTTGATTGCTGGTACTCACGGTAGAAGTATCTGGATCCTTGATGATATTTCTCCACTAAGATTTTTAAACGAAAAAGAAGACAAACTCCTACCAATAAGAATTTCTACTAAATGGGTAAAAATTAATACGGGAAGAAAACAACCTTATTTTGAGTTTAGAGGAGAAAATCCACCTTACGGGACGATAATTAATTATTTCAGCACTATAAATACTGAAGGTGAATTAATAATCTCAAAAAATAAGATAGATGATGATTCTAAAGAACCAATTTTTAGAAAAAGTTTAAATGTCAAGGCAGGTATAAACAGAATTGTTTGGCCTTTCGAGTTTGAGAGAACAGAAGATGAGTTTTTCAGGTATAGAGATAATCTTATTAAGATAAAAAAAGAGTTTAAAAGTATTGCCATTGATAAGAAAGGACTTGATAAATATAATTTTATTGATCAAAAATCTTTTACTGAACTAAATAAAGTAAGAAAAAGCTTTCTAGATGATTATGGAATGTATGCAAACGGTGTGAAAGTTTTTGATGAAAAATTATATGATAATTTTGAAGCAGATGAGGGTATTTATAATATTGAGATACGTCTTAATAACGGTAAAAGATTTACTGATAAAATTGTTGTGAGAGAAGACCCACTAAAATCTAATTAATATTTCCTTCAGCCAATCTTATTAAAAAGTCAGCAGTTGCTTTATTAACCTTCATTTGATTTTCAAACATCATAAAGTGATGAGTATCATCGACTATAACCATTGTTTCCATATAAACATCTTTGGATCGTAGCCTTTGAACTAAATCTGTACTTTGTCTAAAGTCAACATTTCTATCGTCATCTGCATGAATTATTAGAACTGGAGATTTCCAGGTATCAACATCTGATATAGGCGATGACTTCCAAGCTACCTCTCTCGCTTCATTATAGTCAGGTGATTTCTCGTAATAGTTTGAATTTAGATAACCATACCTGGTTCTATCGTGAACACCGTGAATATCAACTCCTCCTCCAAAGAGATCTGAATCTCTTCCCAGTGCCATAGCTGTAAGATACCCTCCATAACTACCGCCATAAACGTAGATCCTATTATTATCTATATCTTTTTGTCCTTTCAGCCAAAGACCTGCAGCCTTAATATCTTTATATTCAGATGCTCCCTTAGTGCCTCCATCAATAGGATTATGAAACTCATACCCATAACCTATTCCTAGTCTATAGTTTACTGAAATAACAACAAAACCTTTATTTGCAAGGTATTGGTTAAGAGCATATGCATTTGAGTAATAAGATGAATAATGCCAGCCCAAAAGCATTTGCCTGGGCGGTCCTCCGTGAATATATATTACAGCTGGTTTATTTTTTTTACCGTCATCCTTTTCAAACTTTGTAGCATGAACAAGGGTACCGTCTGTTGAAGAAAATTTTATTTGAGTAGGAAGAACCATATCATTAAGCGGAAAGTCTTCGGGAATTCTATCCTCAGATAAAATAAATTTTTGATTATTTTCAATGTTGATTATAGATGGAAGTGGGGGTCTTGAAAATGTAGCACTTACATATGCAACAAATTTCATATCTCCGGTAATCAAAGGTGTCCACTCAAGGCCAACACCCTCTGTTAAACTTTTCATATCAGGTTTATCAACCGAGACTTGAAAAATATGTCTCCTATCAATATCAAGTTTATCTTTTCCAGTATTTGCAGTAAAAACAAGTGATTTCTTATCTGGGGATAATTTTATATACTCACACATAAATTCTCCAGGAGTTAAGAGGAGCTCATCACCACCATTTTCTGGAATGGAATACAAATGAGGCCATCCATCCTGATATGATAGAAAAACAATCCTATTATGTGCCCAGTGTAGGTTTGTTCCACCATGAGTTCTTGGAAGTGAGCCTCTCAGGGTTTTCGGTGCCTCCCATAATTCCTTTACATCTAGTGAATTAATATTTACCTTGACTATTTTCCATGGCACATGTCTAGCTCCTAAGATATCACTTGGTTTACCAGCACCTCCTGGTCTTCTGATGAATACTATCTCACTATTATCATTAGACCATCTGGGTGAAAAGTCTCTGTCAAAAGATGGATCAAGCCATCTCAAGTTTTTACTTTCAAATGAATAAAGTCCAATAAATGATCTATCTCCTCTGTTTGAAACAAATGCAACCATTTTCCCATCATGAGACCATACTTGTGACCCATTTCTACCTCTTGAGTGAAAAAGTTTTTCAGGATTTTTTGTTCCATCAATAGATGAGATCCATAACTGATCATTTTTGACGTAAACAATTTTATCACTATCTGGTGAGATTACTGGATTCATACCCTCATCTATTAGAACTGGTGATTCACCATCGAATGGAAAACTCCAAATCTGAACTTTAGGAGGTGAAATTTCAAAGGTAGGATTCACTGGCAGTTCATCATCCCAATTGGATCCAAAATCACCACCTCTTATATACACTACCCATTTTCCGTCTGATGATAATGAGACACTAGACAACTCCTGTCCGGTATCATCCATGTATGATGTTAATCGTTTTGGGTTAAATTCTGGGGCCTCTGCAACATAGATGTTTCTACTACCTTCCTCGTCAAATGCCCAAGCTATCTTTGAAGCATTCATCGAGCCAGTTAACTCATTAGGAAAAGGATACGATTTGATATCATCAAGAGAAAAATTCTTTTGGGAATAAGAAACACTAATTGAAATGACCAATAATATTAAAATTCTCATAGAATTAATATTTAGCTGGAGAAGTTGGAAGTGTATTTTTTATAAATTCCCTAATGTCATCATTAGAATTTTTTAGATCCTCTCTTCTCAAGTACATCATATGGCCACTTTCATATCCTTTGAAGGATAGCCTGTCTTTCATTTTCCCACTTGGGTCAATGTGCCACATTGTATATTTCGCATCAAAATACTGAGTTGCTCCATCATAATACCCAGACTGGATCATAACATTTAGAAATGGATTTTTTGCCATAGCCTGTCTTAAATTATCACCTGTCCTATCATTGTCTCTGTTCCAAGGCCTGACATTACCCCAGACATTATAATTCATATTTGTCTTATAATTTAATTCGTTGTTAAGATAATATTGCATAGCTGGTGTGAACGCGTGATCCCAAGCATCTAGCTCCG
>CAZKLB010000004.1:81029-88385 GCA_964553685.1 uncultured Marinoscillum sp. | reverse complement strand
AAATCGTACTTATTCTGGATATAATGATTATAACTCTATTATTGATTATTTTCTTAATGACGCACAAGGTATAGCTTTATCTCAAATCTCAAATTCAAATCCAATTTCTGGTATTGGTTTATTACAAGAAGCTTATGATCATTACCTAATCAATCCAGATATTGATTTACCAGGGGCATATTTTTCATTTGTTGGCGGGTATCCATTTCAAAGTGAAGAAATAACATATGAGGGTAGTATTTCTAAATTATCTTTCTCTGGAGGTACTAACTCTAATGATAAGATTTTTTTAGGATTTGGTTTTAATTTTTATAGAATTTCATATTTAGAAAATAGAAAATATATTGAAGATCAATTTGAAATATTAGATTCATCAGGAAATTGGGTACAGGAATCAATATTAAATTATCTTGAGCTTAATGATATTTTTAAAATTAATGGTTCAGGTGCATCATTATCATTAGGACTAATTATAAAACCAATAGATCAACTTAATATTGGAATAAATTTTGAATCGAAAACAAAGTACTCACTATCTGAGGAAATGTTTAGTGAGTTGGAGACAAGTTATTTTGACTATTATTTTCAACCGGAGGATACTGTTTTAGGTGCTGCAGTTTCTGGTACTGCTAAAAATATTTCGGATTATAAATTTACCTCCCCATCCAAAATTAGTATTGGATCGTCTTATTTTTTTAAAAAGTTTGGATTTATATCTGCAGATATTGACCTTATCAATTATACAAACTCAAGAATAGAGTCTTTTGATTTTAATCCAAACCCTGATAATGCAGAGATTAATTACTATTACAAAAGTTTAGCAATTAATTATAGACTTGGAATCGAGGCTAGATACAAGAAATTTTATTTTAGATATGGATATAATTTTTTAGCTGATCCAGCAAGGGGTATTATTTCAAATGATGTTGATAATTCAATAGTAAAGAATAGTCTGGGTTTTGGATTTTTATCCAAAAAATTTAGTCTGGATTTTGCTTATATTTTCTATAAAAAGGAAAATATAAATATTAGTCCTTATAATTTACCAGTAAATCAACCAGTTGCAACCTTTAATGATAGAATTAAATCTTTAGTTTTTACTCTTAGTTATAGACTTAACAAGTGATAGTATTTCTTCCTTATTTTTTACAGTAAAATTTGATCTATTATAAAATTTTTTTCTTGAGGAGTACATTTTTTTTATGAAGTCTTTAATATCATCTTTCTCATAAAAAATGGGTCTTTTTTTATTTTTTTTTACTTTATTTATTATAAATTCTAAATCTCGATCAATAAAAAAAGATACTCCACTTTTTTTGATAATATCCATATTGTTTTTGTAGCAAGGAGTTCCACCGCCTAATGATAAAATAAATCTATCATATTTTTTAATAATATTGGTTAGTTGGTTATTTTCAATTTTTCTGAAATATTCTTCCCCGTTTTCATGAAATATATCACTGATTTTTTTTCCGCAATATTTTTCAATTTCTTCGTCCAAATCAAAGAGCTCTAAATTTGTATTATCAGAAATGAATTTTCCGGCAGTTGTTTTCCCTGCTGCAGGCATACCAATTAAAAAAAATTTATTCATATTAAAATGTGATATTAACTCCAGATAAAATTTCAGTTGGATCTGGAAACTTATTGAAGTGCCATTTTCCTCTTACCGTACCATTTCTCATTAATAGAAAGCCAGGGTTTGATCTTATCATAGTTTTAAGAACTGAGGCATCACCATAAATGCTTTTAATTGATATCTTGTTTTTATCTAAAAATGAAGATAAAGATTTAGAGTCACTTGATGTTAAAACTATTGGTTCCACCCAAAAATTAATATCAGATTTTAGTTTTTTAAGTTTAATAATGAATTCATTAATTTTCCTTCTATCGATTCCTAATTTATTAACATCGTGGATAACTATAAAAAGCTTATTTCCAAGAAAACTTTCATTTGTAAAGTCCCCATCCTCATTCCATAAGCTGTAATCTGAAATTTTAGGTTCTGCCTCAGGATTTAGAAGTTTTATTTCTTTAAATGTAAAAGATTCATCATTAGGATAATTATCAAATTCGTAGTTTCTCCCATTTTTTTCCATTATGTAAGAATATTTTAATTCTTCGCTTGGTTGCATAAGATCAGGAATGTAGTTACCAACTTTGTAAGGTCTGAAATCAACAAAAGGAAGAAAATTTATTGCTGTATAGCTAATAATCAAAGAGATCACAGATATAAAAATGATAACTCCATTCTTAAAAACATTATCCTCAAATATTTTTATCTTAAAAAATCCATCTTGGTACCTTAATTTTGAATGAAGGAAATAAATAATTAATGAAAAAGATAACAGGATTAAGTCCTTGTAAAAAGACTGCCAAGGAGTTAGCTTAATAGCATCTCCAAAACATCCACAGTCAGTTACTTTATTGAAATATGCTGAGTAAAATGTTAGAAAAGTGAAAAAGACTATCAAACCAAGCAATATTTTAGATATCAGTTTCATCCTATAATTTATAATCAACGCCACCCCAATAACAATTTCTAGACAACATAAAAATACAGATATCATTAATGCATAAGGAATCAAAATCTCAAATATAGATGTGAAGTCTGTACTAAATAAACTAAAGTACTCTTCTAACTTTATCTGAGTTCCAACAGGGTCATTAATTTTAATGGCCCCAGAAAAAATAAGGATTAAACCAACTAAATATCTTGACAAAGTATAAAAAACCCTCACTTTTAAAGCTTTAAAATTTTTATTAGACAGAAAACAGAGTAATTAATTATATCTTGGTAATTAGCTTTAACTCCTTCAGAAATTAAAGTTTTACCATTATTACTTTCAATTTGTTTTGTTCTGTAAAGTTTCATAAGAATTATGTCAGTCATAGAACTCACTCGCATTTCCTTCCATGCCTCATCATAATCATGATTTTTATCCTCAAGTAAGCTCATTGTTTCCATAGAATATTTATCGTAGAGTTTTTCTAATTTTTCTATATTTATCTCAATTTCATCTTCTTTATATTCAATCTGAATAATTGCCATAAGGCAATAATTTATTATTCCTATAAACTCACTGTCAATATTTTCATCTATTTTTTTTGACTGTTTTTCTTGTATTGATCTAATTCTCTGAGCTTTTATAAAAATTTGATCTGTTAGGGATGGAACTCTAAGTATTCTCCATGCTGAACCATAATCTTGAGATTTCTTGATAAATATATCTTTGCATTTATCAATAACTTTTTTATAACCTTTTATGGTAGATGTTTCCAAATTATTATTATTTTATCAAAAATATGAAATCAGCATCAAAGTTAAATAAATTATTCCCCAAAAGATCATTAAATGTCGGGGGTAGGTTAGTTGATTTATCTGAACCTTTGATTATGGGGATCTTAAATGTAACTCCCGATTCTTTTTATGATGGAGGAAGGTATAATACATTAGATAAAGCAAAGATTAGGATTGAGAAGATGATAGAGGATGGGGTTTCGATAATTGATATAGGTGGTTGTTCAACAAGACCAGGATCAGAAATGATTAATCAAGAGGAAGAGTGGTCTCGCATTTGTGACGTAATTAAAATTTGTTCATCAAAATATGATAACTTAATAATATCTGTAGATACCTTTAGGTCGGAAATTGCAAAGAGATCATTTGAAGAGGGGGCAAATATCATAAATGATATATCAGGGGGTTCTTATGATGATAAAATGTTTCAAACTATTTCTGAATTAAAAGTGCCCTATGTCTTGATGCATTTGAGAGGGACTCCAAATAATATGATGAGTAAAACAAACTATAAAAATCTCCTACTAAATCTAATCGAATACTTTGATAAGAAAACCACTAAACTTAAGTCCTATGGAGTAAATGATATCATAATTGATCCTGGATTTGGGTTTGCAAAGGATTTTGATCAAAATTATGATATACTTAAAAATCTTAATTTATTTAATATTTTTGATTTACCAATTCTTGTAGGATTATCTCGTAAATCTTTCGTTAAAAAAAAATATGGTATTGAAAATTCACTGAAAGGAACACTTGACCTAAATAAAATTGCAATAGAAAAGGGAGCAAATATAATTAGAGTACACGATGTATTAGAGCATCATAATCTAATAAAAAATTTTTATAAATAGATCTTGATATCTATTAGATGAAACCTAAATTTTCTCCCACTTCTTTAAATGCTAATATAGCTCTATCCAGTTGTTCTCTGCTATGACCTGCTGATAATTGGACACGAATCCTAGCTTTATCTTTAGGGACCACTGGAAAATAAAACCCAATAACATAAATACCTCTCTTTAAAAGTTCCTCAGACATCTCCTTGGCTTTGACAGCATCATATAACATGATAGGAACTATAGGGTGAGTTCCTTTCACAATATCAAATCCAATTTTTGTCATCTCTTCTCTAAAATAAATTGTATTTTCATGAAGTTTTTTAATTAGAGAGTTATCTTTTTCTAAAATTTCAAAAACTTTTAGGGATGCACCTACAATTGATGGTGCTAGAGTATTAGAGAATAAGTATGGTCTAGATTTTTGTCTTAAAATATCAATAATTTCTTTTCTTCCCGATGTAAATCCACCTGAAGCTCCACCTAGTGCTTTCCCTAAAGTTCCAGTAATAATATCAATATCTCCCATAACTTGTTTTAGTTCATGGACTCCTCTTCCTTTTTCTCCCATAAAACCAGATGAGTGACATTCATCTATTAAAATAAGTGATTTATACTTCTTTGCTAGTTCAACAATCTTATCAAGCTGAGCTATAGTACCATCCATAGAAAAAACTCCATCGGTAACAATTATTCTAGATCTGCAATTTGAGGTTTCTTTTAGTTTTTCCTCTAAATCACTCATGTCATTATGTTTATATCTATGCCTTTGGGCTTTACACAATCTGATTCCATCAATTATGGAAGCATGATTCAATTGATCCGATATAATCGCATCCTCAGGCCCAAATAATGGCTCAAAAACTCCTCCGTTTGCATCGAAGGCTGCAGCATATAAGATGGTATCTTCAGTTCCTAAGAAATCACTAATTTTATTTTCTAATTTTTTATGTATGTCTTGAGTTCCGCAAATAAACCTCACTGAAGATAATCCAAATCCATGCGAGTCAATGGTTTCTTTCGCGGCTTCTAATACAAGTGGATGCGATGATAATCCAAGGTAATTATTTGAACAAAGGTTAATTATTTCATTCATCTCCGTTGTATTTATTTTGGAACTTTGAGGTGATGTAATTACCCTTTCACTTTTATATAAACCAGAACTTTTAGTATTATCAATTTCTTTTATAAGATGCTTCTTAAAATCTTTATACATTTTTTAAATTTTAGTTAGATTACATATTAAATATAAATCAAATTTTTGTTGATTAATAACCCATAATGAGCAGAATTTTAATAATTGGATCAGAAGGTCAACTTGGTAGCGAACTTTCCAGTTTTTTTTCAAAAAAAATGGATCCAAGTAATATTTTTTTATCGGATATTAAGGATAAATCTTCATCCTCATTAACATATAAAAAATTAGATGCTTTATCTTATGAAGAGTTAAAGAGTTTTGTAAAATCTAATAATATAAGTCAAATTTTTCACCTTGCAGCAATATTATCTGCAAGAGGTGAAAAAGATCCAATGAAGACATGGAACCTGAATATGAATTCACTTTTTAATGTACTCGAATTAGGAAAGAATAGACTTGTAGACAAAATTTTTTGGCCAAGTTCAATTTCTGTTTTTGGAATTAATTCTGGAAAGGTAAATACAAAACAAAACTCTGTGAAGGACCCTACAACTGTATATGGAATTAGTAAGCTAGCAGGAGAAAGATGGTGCGAATATTATAATATGGTTTATGGTACAGATGTAAGAAGTGTTAGATTTCCTGGAATTATTAGTTCTGATACATTACCAGGTGGTGGTACAACCGATTATGCAGTAGATATATTCTATTCTTTTCTTAAGAATCAAGAATTTGAATGTTTTCTCTCAAAAGATACAATGCTGCCAATGATATATATTGATGATGCAATTGAATCAATATGGAAATTAATGAATTCTGATAAGAAAAATCTTACAATAAAATCTAGCTATAACCTAGCGGCTTTTAGTATTACTCCAAAAATTATTTTTGATGAGCTTAAAAAACTAAATTCTGAATTTAAAATTGTCTACTCGCCAGATAAAAGACAAAGTATTGCAGATTCATGGCCTGATACAATTGAAGATTCCCAAGCTAGAAAAGACTGGAATTGGAAAGAAAAATTTTCCTTGAAAGAAACAATTAATGAGATGTTAAAAAAGATGAAATAAATTAATGAAAATGGAATACAAAAATTTAGTTTTTAAGAAAGAGGAAGATTTCTATTTGATTAAAATAAATAGACCAAAGAAACTTAATGCTTTAAACCAAGAAACATTATCTGAATTAAAAAAATGTATTGAGTATATAGGAAATAATACCAAAGGATTTTATGGTGTTATAATTACTGGTGAAGGTGAAAAGTCTTTTGTTGCTGGAGCGGATATTAAAGAGTTTATTGGATTAGATGATAAGATGTCAAAATCATTTTGTGAGAATGGGCATAATGTCTTCAATTCAATTGAAAATCTTTCTATACCTGTAATAGGACTTGTAAATGGTTATGCTCTTGGTGGAGGATGTGAGCTATCTCTTTCCTGTCATATTAGAATTGCAACAAAAAATGCTAAATTTTCTCAGCCGGAGGTAAATTTAGGAATTATCCCAGGCTATGGAGGTACTCAAAGATTAACTCAAGTTATTGGGAAGTCAAGAGCAATTGAAATGATGCTGACAGCTGAAATGATTGATGCCGAAAAAGCATTTGATTTTGGTCTTGTTAATCATATTGCTGAAGACTATGATAAAGCTTATGATAAAGCAAAAAATATTATTGCAACAGTAAAAAGAAAGGGACCGGATGCTATAAAAAATGTTATTAAATCTGTAAATGCTTTCTATGATAATAGTAAAAATGGATTTAAAGAAGAAATTAAGAGCTTTGTTGATTGTACTGATACTGAAGATTTCAAGGAAGGAGTAAAAGCTTTTTTAGAAAAAAGATGCCCATCATTTAAAGGTAAATAACATCATAATAAATTAATTTAGTCAAGAAATTTATTATTATTTTTACAAAAAAAATTTTGTGCAAAGGCTCCTATTACTTTTACTATTAACTCTAATTAGTTCTTGTAAAAAAAACTTTGTTCCACTAGAATCTTCAATAGTTAAGATTGATAATTTGGAGGTTGATGAAGTAGATTTTAAATATTTATCTACAAAATCTAAATTTCAGTACA